>NZ_FLRH01000004.1:401064-747129 GCF_900089585.1 Micromonospora sediminicola
GGATGTTCGTCGACCCGTGGACCTGGATGGCGCACCTGGCCGACTACGACTTCGCCTTCGGCACCCGGATCCACGGCACCATCACCGCGCTGATCTCCGGCACCCCCGGCTACCTCTTCGCGCACGACTCGCGCACGCTGGAACTGGCCCGCTACTTCGACATCCCGCACCGGATCATGCGGGACGTGCCCGCCGACGTCGACGCCGCCGACCTCTACGCGGAGGCCGACTACACCGCGCTCAACTCCGGCCACAAGGCCCGCTTCGCGACGATCACCGCGTTCCTGGCCAAGCACGACCTCGGCACGTCGTTCGCCGACGGCGACAGCGCCGCCCGGTTCGACCAGCGGGTCCGCGAGACGGTGTTCCCGCCGGCGGTCCGCCCGGTCGGCGCCGCCCCGCGCGAGGAGCTGCTGAGCCGCATCGAGCGGCTGCGCGACGACAACCGCGCGCTCGCCGACACCGTCGACGCGCTGCGCGCCCAGGGGCTGCGCGAGCGGATCAAGCAGGCCGTACCGGGCCCGGTCCGCCGGATGCTGGGCCGCTGACCGTCGTACGCCTGTTCGATTCCGGGGTACGATCGGCGGCGTGTCCGACGTCGCGTACCAGCCCTCGATGCTCGACCTGGCCGAGCAGGGCCCGACCCTGGGCCCGCTCGCCGGGCCGACCGGGCCGCGCCGCCACGAGCTGAGCCGAGGCGCCTGGGTCGACCACCTGCCCGGCTGGGTGCGCGGCTCCGACGCGGTGCTCGACACGCTGCGGCGCGATGTCCCGTGGCGGGCCGAGCGCCGCACCATGTACGACACCGAGGTCGACGTGCCACGCCTGCTCTGCTGGTATGCCGCCGGCCGCCCGCTGCCGCACCCGGTGCTCACCGCCGCGCGCGACGCCCTGACCCGGCACTACGCGCCTGAACTGGGCGAGCCGTTCGTCACCGCCGGCATGTGCCTCTACCGCGACGGCCGGGACAGCGTCGCCTGGCACGGCGACACCCAGGGCCGCTCCGCGCACACCGACACGATGGTGGCGATCGTCTCGTTCGGCTCCCCCCGTCAGTTGCTGCTGCGTCCGCGCGGCGGCGGTGGCACCAGCCTGCGCTTCCCCCTCGGTCACGGCGACCTGGTGGTGATGGGCGGCTCCTGCCAGCGCACCTGGGAGCACGCCGTGCCGAAGACCGCCCGCCCGGTCGGCCCCCGGGTCAGCGTCCAGTTCCGACCCGCCGGGGTGGCCTGACCACCGGCCCGGGACCTCCCGTGGGCCGACTCCGTGCTAGAAACAACTCCCAGGGTCGATCACGCCCCCGTCACCCGACGACGGAAAGGGCGACCGATGACCCAGTCCCCCACCACCCGCCGGTCCCCGTGGGCCCTGCACGGCGACGGCCGCTCGGTACGCCCCGGCGACGTGGTCCGCCCCGACGAACGGCTCTCCTGGCCGCGCACCGTCGGCGTGGGCGTGCAGCACGTGGTCGCCATGTTCGGCGCCACCTTCACGGTTCCGCTGATCACCGGCTTCCCGCCCGCCACCACGCTCTTCTTCTCCGGCATCGGCACGCTGCTGTTCCTGCTGATCACCGGCAACCGGCTGCCGTCGTACCTCGGGTCGTCGTTCGCGTTCATCGCGCCGGTCCTGGCGGCCAAGACCGGCGGCGGGATCGGCGCCGCGCTCGGCGGCATCGTCGTCGCCGGCGTCGCGCTCGCCCTGGTCGGCGTGGTGGTCCACCTGGCCGGGGCCCGCTGGATCGACGCGCTGATGCCCCCGGTGGTCACCGGCGCGATCGTCGCGCTGATCGGCCTGAACCTCGCGCCGGTCGCCTGGGACGGCGGCGGCGCCGGCACCGGCGTCAAGGCGCAACCGCTGATCGCCCTGGTCACCCTGGCCGCGATCCTGGTCACCACCGTCGTCTTCCGCGGTTTCCTGGCCCGGCTGTCGATCCTGCTCGGCGTGGTGGTCGGCTGGGTGCTCGCCGCGCTGACCGGTCAGCTCGACCAGCAGGCGGTCAACGGACTGAAGCAGGCCGCCTGGGTGGGGCTGCCGGAGTTCCACACGCCGAGCTTCAGCCTCCGGGCCGTGGTCCTGGTCATCCCGGTGATCCTGGTGCTGATCGCGGAGAACGCGGGGCACGTCAAGGCGGTCGCCGCGATGACCGGCCGCAACCTCGACCGGGACATGGGCCGCGCTTTCCTCGGCGACGGCGTCGCCACCGTGCTCGCCGGCTCCGGCGGCGGCTCCGGCACCACCACGTACGCGGAGAACATCGGCGTGATGGCCGCCACCCGGGTCTACTCGACGGCCGCCTACTGGGTGGCCGGCGGCACCGCGATCCTGCTCGGGCTCTGCCCGAAGTTCGGCGCGCTGATCCTCACCGTGCCGGCCGGCGTGCTCGGCGGGGCCACCACCGCGTTGTACGGCCTGATCGCCATCCTGGGGGCCCGGATCTGGATCGAGGGGCGGGTCGACTTCCACGACCCGGTCAACCTGCTGACCGCCGCGGTCGCGGTGATCGTCGGCGCCGCCAACTACACGCTCACCGCCGGGGACCTGTCCTTCAACGGCATCGCCCTGGGCACCGCCGCCGCGCTGGTGATCTATCACGGCATGCGCCTGATCGCCCGCCTGCGCGGCACCACCCCGGAGTCCCGCCGAGGCCCCGAACCCGAACTCTGACCGGAAGCCGGCCGGGTCGGCCGGGCCGAGGCGGGTCGACCGGGCCGAGGCGGGTCGGCCGGGCCGAGGCGGGTCGACCGGGCCGAGGCGGGTCGGCCGGGCCGAGGCGGGTCGGCCGGGCCGAGGCGGGTCGGCCGGGCCGGACCGGGCCGGCTCCGCAGGGCCGGGGCCGCGGCGGCGCGCCTGCGCGAGGAACAGGTGCTCCGGGACCGGGACACCCACGGCTTCTCCCGCGGGACGGTTGACCATCGTCGGCCGATATACCGCTGAGTCATATTTATGACCCAGCGGTATATCGCTCTCTGGTGGTGTGCTCGCCCGCGCGGCTACCGACGGTGAGCATTCCGCCCGACGGCTGCCGCCCGTGCCCGATGCGGGCACCGGTCGCGGGTCGGTTCGGCCGGTCGAGGATGGCGCTGAACCGCTGCTCGGCGAGGCCGAGCCCCGCCGGGCGGGCGGGTGTGGGTCAGTCGCGGTCGATGTGGTGGCCGACCACGGTGGGGCCGAGCATCACGGCGAAACCGGAGCCGTCGCGGCGCGGGTCGGCCGGCGGCAGCTCCACCGGGTCGCCGTTGGCCGTGGCGCCCACCGGGCGGGGGCCGATCCAGGCCACCGACAGGTCCGTCTCACCCTTGAGGAACCGCTGGGCCCGTACGCCGCCGGTCGCCCGGCCCTTCGCCGGATAGGCCTTGAACGGCGTCACCTTCACCGTGGCGCCGGTCGAGGTGACCACCATCGGCTCGCCGTGCGTCGCGTCGTCGGTGCGGACCGCGCCGAAGAAGACCACCCGAGCGTCGGCCGGCAGGCTGATGCCGGCCATCCCGCCCCCCTTGAGACCCTGCGGCCGGACCAGGGACGCCGGGAAACGCAGCAGCGCCGCCTCCGAGGAGACGAACGCCAGCGTCTCGGCGGCGTCGGTCAGCCAGGTCGCCCCGACCACCTCGTCGCCGTCACGCAGCGAGATCACCTCGAACTCGTCCGAGCGGACCGGCCAGTCCGGCGCGCAGACCTTCACCACGCCCTGCCGGGTGCCGAGCGCCAGGCCGGGTGACCCCGGCGCGGACGGACCCAGCGGGGCCAGCCCGACGACCGTCTCCCCCGGCTCCAACGGCACCAGCTCGGCGGCCGACATGCCGCCGCGCAGCGAGACGGTGCCGGACTGCTCCGGCAGCACCGGCAACGGCAGGACGTCGATCTTGAACGCCCGGCCGGCGCTGGTCACCACCAGCACCCGGCCGCGGGCCGTGGAGTGGACGACGGCGCGTACCGCGTCGTGCTTGACCCGGCCGCTGCGCCGGCGCGCCTCGGCGGCCTCCTCCGACTCGGCCGCGGTGCGGGCCACCAGGCCGGTGGCGGAGAGGATCACCTGGCACGGGTCGTCGGCGACCTCCAGCGGGCCGGCCGGCACCGATGCCGCGAGGACCTCCTTGAGATCGCCGTCGACGAGCGTGGTGCGCCGCTCGGCGCCGAACTGCTTGACCACCGCGGCCAGCTCGTCCGAGACCAGCTTCCGCAGCACCTTCGGGTCGTCGAGGATCTTCGACAGCTCGGCGATCTCGCCGCGCAGCTTCTCCTGCTCCGCCTCCAGCTCCAGCCGGTCGTACCTGGTGAGCCGACGCAGCGGGGTGTCCAGGATGTAGCCGGCCTGAATCTCGGAGAGCTTGAACTTCTGCATCAGGCCGTCCTTGGCCGCCTGGGCGTCCTCGCTCGCCCGGATCAGCTTGACCACCCGGTCGATGTCGAGCAGCGCGACCAGCAGGCCGTCGACCAGGTGCAGCCGCTCCTCCCGCTTGCGCTTGCGGTAGGAGCTGCGGCGGGTCACCACCTCGTAGCGGTGCGACAGGAACACCTCGAGCAGCTCCTTGAGCCCGAGCGTGCGCGGCTGGCCGTCCACCAGCACCAGGTTGTTCACGCCGAACGACTGCTCCAGCGGGGTGAGCCGGTAGAGGTCGGCCAGCAGCGCCTGCGGGTTGACGCCGACCTTGCACTCGACGACGAGGCGGGTGCCGTTCTCTCGGTCGGTCAGGTCCTTGACGTCGGCGATGCCGGTCAGCCGCTTGGTCTTGTTGACCTCGTTGGTGATGGCCGCGATGACCTTCTCGGCGCCCACGCCGTAGGGCAGCTCGGTGACGGTGATGGCCTGCCGGCCGCGGCTGCCCTCCAGCGGGCCGATCTGCACCCGGCCGCGCATCCGCACCACACCGCGCCCGGTCTCGTACGCCCGGCGCACCTCGTCCAGGCCGAGCAGCAGCCCGCCGGTGGGCAGGTCGGGCCCGGGCACGAACTCCATGAGCTTGTCCAGCGTGGCGTCCGGGTGGTTGATCAGCCAGCGGGCGGCCTGCACCACCTCGCCCAGGTTGTGCGGGATCATGTTGGTCGCCATGCCGACCGCGATCCCGGACGCGCCGTTGACCAGCAGGTTCGGGAAGGCCGCCGGCAGCACGGTGGGCTGGGTCAGCGAACCGTCGTAGTTGGGCTCGACGTCGACGGTGTCCTCACCCAGCTCGCCGGTGAGCAGCATCGCCTCCCGCGACATCCGGGCCTCGGTGTAGCGCGCCGCCGCCGGTCCGTCGTCCGGGGACCCGAAGTTGCCGTGCCCGTCGATGAGCGGGACGTTGAGCGAGAAGTCCTGCGCCAGCCGCACCATCGCGTCGTAGATCGCGGTGTCGCCGTGCGGGTGGTACTTGCCCATGACGTCACCGACGATCCGGGCGCTCTTGACGTGGCCCCGGTCCGGGCGGTGGCCCTGCTCGTACATCGACCAGAGGATGCGCCGGTGCACCGGCTTGAGCCCGTCCCGGGCGTCCGGCAGAGCCCGGGAGTGGATGACCGAGAACGCGTACTCCAGGTAGGAGTCCGAGACCTCGGTGACCAACGGGTTGTCGAAGACCCGGGCGCCGGCCTGGTCGAAGGCGGAGAGGTCCGCCTTGGCGCGGTCGTCCTTGCGGCGTGCCATGGTGCAGCTTCCTTCCGAAACGAACCCGAGGGTCAGGCGTCGATGGCGTCGCGGTCGACGCGGTCGGCGGAGTCGATCAGCCAGTTGCGACGTGGCTCGACCTTCTCCCCCATGAGCAGTTCGAGGATCCGCTCGGCGGCCTCGACGTCGTCGAGCGTGATCCGCCGGACCGCCCGGGTGGCCGGGTTCATGGTGGTGTCCCAGAGCTCGTCGGCGTCCATCTCACCGAGGCCCTTGAAGCGCGGGATCGGGGTGACGATCTGCTTGCCGGCCTTCTCCAGCTTGCGGACCGTCGCCTCCATCTCGGCCTGGGTGTAGGTGTAGACGGTCTGCGGGTTGCGCCCCCTGGTGGTGATCTTGTGCAGGGGCGGCATCGCCGCGTAGAGCCGGCCGGCCTCGATCAACGGTCGCATGTAGCGGGCGAAGAGCGTGATCAGCAGCGTCCGGATGTGCGCGCCGTCGACGTCCGCGTCGGCCATGATCAGGACCCGGCCGTAGCGCATCGTGGACAAGTCGAACGTGCGGCCGGAGCCGGCTCCCAGCACCTGCACGATCGCGGCGCACTCGGCATTGTCCAGCACCTGCTGGAGGTTGGCCTTCTGCACGTTGAGGATCTTGCCGCGGATGGGCAGCAGCGCCTGGTATTCCGAGGAGCGGGCCATCCGGCTCGTACCCAACGCGCTGTCGCCCTCCACGATGAACAGCTCGCTGCGCTCGACGCCGGTGGCCCGGCAGTCGACCAGCTTCGCCGGCATCGCCGCGCCCTCCAGCGCGGTCTTGCGGCGGGCGGCGTCCTTCTGCTGCTTCTGGGTGAGCCGGACCCGGGCCGCGTCGACGATCTTCTGGAGCACCGTGCGGGCCTCGGCCTTGGTGCGGCGGTCCTCCAGCCAGCTCTTGAGGTGCGCCTCGACCAGGCCCTGGAGCACCTTGGTGATGCCGGCGGTGGACAGCTCGTCCTTGGTCTGCGAGGTGAACTGCGGCTCCGGGATGCGCACGTGCACCACCGCGGTCATGCCCTCCAGGACGTCGTCCAGGGTGGGCGCGTCCTCCTTGGGCTTGAGCAGGCCGCGGGTGGCGCGGGCGGCGTCGGCCAGGGTGCGGGCCAGGGCCCGCTCGAAGCCCTTGCGGTGGGTGCCGCCGTGGGCGTTGCGGATGGTGTTGGTGAAGCACTCGACGGTGCGTTCGTAGCCGGTGCCCCAGCGGAACGCGATCTCGACCTCGGCCCGGCGCTGCACGTTGGACTGCATCACGCCGTTGGCGTCGGCGGCGTTCTCGCGGTAGGTGCCCTCGCCGGTGACCAGCAGCGTGCCGGAGACCGGGCGGTCTCCGGCCGGGGAGAGGAACTCCACCATGTCGGTGAGGCCGTCGGGGAAGTGGAAGCGCTCCTCGACCGCCTCCTCGCCGGTCTCGTCGCGCAGCCGGTAGGCCACGCCGGGGACCAGGAAGGCGGTGTTGCGCAGCTTGAGCCGGACCGCCTCGGTGTCGAGCGCGGCCCCGGTCTCGAAGTAGCGGGGGTCGTGCCACCAGCGGATCGACGTGCCGGTGCGCTGGCCGCGCTTCATCGCGCCGACGATCTGCAGGCCGGGGCCGGGGGTGAACGGCGCGTCGGGGCCGTCGCCGTCGAAGATCCCTGGTACGCCGTGGCGGAACGACATGGCGTGGACCTTGCCGCCCCGGCGGACGGTGACGTCGAACCGGCGGGAGAGCGCGTTGACCGCGGAGGCGCCCACGCCGTGCAGGCCGCCGGAGGTCTTGTAGCCCGAACCGCCGAACTTGCCGCCGGCGTGCAGCCGGGTCAGCACCAGCTCGACGCCGGAGATGCCGGACTTGGCGTGCACGTCGGTGGGGATGCCCCGGCCGTCGTCGTCGACCTGGACCGAGCCGTCGGCGTGCAGGATCACGTCGACCTTCGTGGCGTGACCCGCGACACCCTCGTCGGTCGAGTTGTCGAGGATTTCGTTGACGAGGTGACCCACGCCACGACTGTCGGTCGACCCGATGTACATGCCGGGGCGTTTGCGGACGGCGTCGAGCCCCTCCAGGTGGGTGAGGTCGTCGGCGCCGTAGAGCGTCTCAGGCTGTGCGGTCAACTGGTCGTACTCCCAGGTCTCGGCGGTGGTGGTGCCGTTCACCGTGTGATCCCCCACGGCGATCGCCGGGCGCGGCGCGCCGGAGCGAGCCTAGCCCGGCGCTCCGACAGGTCCGTGTCACCGGGTGCGGTGCGTTGTCCGGTTACCCTGCGGGCCGGGTCGGTGCCGCCACCTGAGCCGGTGGCACCCGGAGCGGGGAGGCGTCCATGCACGTCAACGACACGAGCCAGGGATCGTCTTCCCGGCCGTCGGCCGAGGACGACGCGATCGGCCGGTTCGAGCGGCTCTACGCGGAGGCCGAGCGGGGTGCGGCCGAGGTGCCCTGGGACCTGGCGGCGCCGCATTCCCTGCTCGCGGAGTGGACCGCACGGGTGCGCCCGGACGGGTCCGGCCGCCGCGCGGTGGTGGTCGGGTGCGGCTTCGGCCGGGACGCCGAGCACCTGACCGGCCTCGGGTTCACGACGGTGGCCTTCGACGTCTCCCCGACCGCGGTGCGGGCGGCGCGGCGGCGGCACGCCGGATCGCCGGTCCGCTACGAGGTGGCCGACCTGTTCGACCCGCCGGCTGACTGGGCGGGCGGCTTCGACCTGGTGCTGGAGAGCATGAACGTGCAGGCGTTGCCGGTCGGGCTGCGCGCGCGGGCCACAGCCGCGGTGGGGCGGCTGGTGGCGCCGCGCGGGATGCTGCTGGTGATCGCGGCGGGCCGGCGCCCCGGCGACGCGGTGGACGGTCCGCCGTGGCCGCTGACCCGCGCCGAGGTCGAGTCGTTCGCCGCGGCGGGGCTCACGCCGGGGCCGGTCGAGGAGATCACCG
This sequence comes from Micromonospora sediminicola, assembly GCF_900089585.1. Taxonomy (NCBI): domain Bacteria; kingdom Bacillati; phylum Actinomycetota; class Actinomycetes; order Micromonosporales; family Micromonosporaceae; genus Micromonospora; species Micromonospora sediminicola. The sequence continues at coordinate 409,591 of NZ_FLRH01000004.1, forward strand.
CGCCGGACGGCGGGCTGCGGTGGCGCGCGGAGTTCCACCGTTCCTGAGCCGGTGTCGGGCCATTGACGCCCGTCACACGCCCGTGATCTGATCGCCTCCTTGAAGAATCTTTCACGTTTCGATGTGTGAGGGGGAGGTCGGGCATGTCCGTGTTCCGTCGTACCGTGCTCGCGGCGGCGATGGCCGCCGCCGCGGTGGCGCTGCCGGCCGCCGTGGCGCCGGCCCCGCCCGCCGCCGCGGCGCTGCCCACCGCCGCGGTGGCGTTGGGTGACAGCTTCATCAGCGGCGAGGGCGCCGGGGCGTACGCGCCGGTGGTCGACGTCAACGGGGTGGCTCAGGGCTTCCCCGGCTGGTCGGCGGCGAACGCCAACGCCTACTTCTGCCACCGCTCGCCGAACGCCTCACTGTTCCGAGCCGAGCTGCCGGGCATCGCCGCCCGCTTCAACCTGGCCTGCTCGGGCGGGCAGCCGTACGACATCGCCAACGCCTCGGCCACCCGGGCGAAGGGTCGGCAGGTGGCCGCCCAGCTCGACCAGCTGCGGGCGGTGGCGCAGACCCACGACATCGACCTGGTGCTGGTCGGCCTCGGCTCGAACAACAGCTCGTTCACCTTCGGCAGCGTGGCGGAGAAGTGCGCCAACCGGTTCATCGCCGACGCGTGGACCGGCTGGTGGGAGTTCTGGGCGTACCTGGGCGGCCCGGTGGAGCAGAAACCGTGCAGCGACGCCGACCTGGGCACGGCCGCGCAGTTCTCCGCCGCGACCGCGGAGACCACCGCCGCGCTGCGGCAGCTGCTCACCACGCTCGACCAGGTCGACGCCGACGGCCAGCACCGGGTGGTGTTCCAGGACTACACCAACCCGCTGCCGTACGAGCTGGACCAGAGCTACTGGAGCGAGGACAGCCGGGACGACACCCGGGACAAGTTCCGCGCCCTGGGCGCCGAGCGGTACGCGGCCGGCTGCCCGATCCACCGGGCCAGCCTGGCGCCCGGCCAGCGGTTCTCCCAGGGGCTCGGCACGCTGGTCAGCTCGGTGCGTGGCACGCTGGCCGCCGAGTTCCCGACCGACGACCTGGTCTACCTCAACGTGCAACGCGCGTTCGACGGCGCCCGGCTCTGCGAGTCGGCGGGGAGCCCGGCGAACGCCCTGGCCACCCCGATCCGCCTGATGGACGGCCCGACCGGCGTCTTCGTCACCAGCCTCTCCGGCTACGACAAGCTCGACATCCAGCGGATCGCGAACGCCTGCGGCACCTACTTCCAGACCTGCCAGGAGTCGTGGCACCCGAGTGCCGCCGGGCACCAGGTGCTCGGCCGGTGCCTGAGCGGCGCGGCGGCGACCGGCGCCCGCAGCGTCTCCTGCGTCCGCGCCCCGGACGGCACGGTCAGCGTCGGCTGACCCCGGTCGCCCGGCGTCCCGTTTCCCGGGGCGCCGGGCGACCGGGCCCGGACGGCCGTGCCGAGCACGTGCGGCGAGGCCGGCGAGTCAGGCCCGGACCGCCGTGCCGAGCACGTGCGGCGAGGCCGGCGCCGGAAGCCCGGCCTCGGGGAAGCGGAACCGGTCCAACCCGGTGACGGTGAAGCCGGCGGCACCGATCGCCGCCACGGTGTCCCGCGCGGTGTGGCAGCCGGCGCAGAACAGCGGCCAGAGCGTCGCGTCGGCCACGCGTTGGGCCCGGCGCAGGCCCGGTGTCTGCGCCACCACGTGCTCGTAGAAGCGCAGCTCACCGCCGAGCCGGAGCACCCGGCGCGCCTCGGCCAGCGCCACCGCCTGGTCCGGCACCGAGCAGAGGACCAGGGAGAACACCACCGCGTCGGCGGCACCGTCGGCGACCGGCAGCGCCTCGGCCAGGCCGGCGGCCACGGTCACCGGCACCCGGGCGGCGGGCGCGGCGGCGCGGGCCAACGCGCGCAGGCGCGGTTCCGGCTCGACGGCGAGGACCCCGGTCACGGCCGGCGGGTAGTGCGGCAGGTTGCGTCCGTTGCCGGCGCCGACCTCGACCACCCGACCGCGCAGCCCGGCGACCAGCCGCCGCCGGTGCGCGGCGACGCCGGCCTCGTCCAGGGCGACGCTGGCCCGGGCGAAGAGCCGGGCGAAGATCGGGTGGGAGACGCCCATCAGCGGCCCGCCGGCGGAGCGCCGAGGCTGAGCAGGAGCGGACCGGCCGCGCCGTCCACCAGGTCGCCGAGCCGCACCCCGTCGAGGACGGCGAGGAACGCGGCCTGGGCGCGGCGCAGCTCGCCGCGCAGTCGGCAGCCGGCGACCAGCGGGCAGGCCGGCTCGTGACAGTTGACCACCTCGTCGTCGCCCTCGAAGGCCCGGACCACCTGGCCCACGGTCAGCTCGCCGGCGTGCTCGGCGAAGGCCACCCCGCCGGAGCGGCCCCGGATGGTCACCAGGACGCCGAGCCGCTGCAACCGTTGCACCACCTTGGCGACGTGGCTGCGGGGCAGCGCGAGCCGGGTGGCGAGTTCGTCCACCGTGGCGCGGACCGGGGACGCGGCGGTCAGCATGGCGATGCGCAGCGCCATGTCGGTCGACCGGTTGAGCCTCACGTCCCCGACCCTAGCCAGTCGACGCCGTCCGCGACACGGGCAGATCGCCGCGCTGTCGGGGTGACCGGCGCCACGTCGGCCCCGGGACCTTCGACCCTAAAGCGGAATCATGGATTCCTGTTTCGTGGTGATCGACCCGTTCGACGCCAGAAGGAGACTCAGTCGTGCTCTCGGAATCCTCCGCCGCCGTGGTGACGGCGACCCTGCCCGCCGTGCGGGCACACGGCGAGGCGATCACCGGCCGGTTCTACCAGCGGATGTTCGACGCCCACCCGGAGCTGCTCGACCTGTTCAACCGGGGCAACCAGGCGAACGGGCAGCAGAAGGCCGCCCTCGCCGCCGCCGTGGCCGCGTACGCCGGGCACCTGACCGGCGACGCCGGCGCGCCCTGGGGGCCGGTGCTGGACCGGATCGCGCACAAGCACGCCTCGCTCGGGATCACCGCCACCCAGTACCCGATCGTCGGCCGGCACCTGCTGGCCGCGGTCGGGGAGGTGCTCGGCGATGCCGTGACCCCGTCGGTCGCCGCCGCCTGGGACGAGGTCTACTGGCTGCTGGCGTGCGAGCTGATCGCCCGCGAGGCGCGCCTCTACGCCGGGGCCGGCGTGCCCGAGGGCGGCCCGGTCTGGCGGGACTGGCGGGTGACCGGCCGGGCCCGGGAGACCACCGACGTCGTCTCGTTCACCCTCGCGCCGGCCGACGGCGGCGTCGCGCCCGACTTCATCCCCGGCAGCTACGTCTCGGTGGCGGTCGACCTGGACGGTGGCCGGGGTCGGCAGATCCGCCAGTACAGCCTCTCCGGCCGGCCCGGCGCCGACCGGTGGCGGATCACCGTGAAGCGGGTACGCGGCACGGCCGGCACGCCTGACGGGCTGGTGTCCGGACACCTGCACGAGCGGGTGGCCGTCGGCGACACGCTCCGGTTGAGCCCGGCCTTCGGCGAGGTCGACGCCACCGGTGACGGCGGACCGCTGCTGCTGGTCAGCGCCGGCATCGGGCTCACCCCGGCGATGGCGGCGCTGGCCCGGTTGGCCGACCGCGACCCCTCCCGCGAGGTGACGGTGGCGCACGCGGACCGGACCCCCGCCGCGCACGCGTTGCGCCACGAGCTGCCCGCGCTCCAGGAAAGGCTGCCGAATCTCACCGTCCAGCTCTGGTACGAGGACGCCGTCGGCGCGGACCTGCCCGGGCTGAAGGCGGAGGTGTCCCCCGGTCTGGTCGAGCCGGAGCGGATCCCGACCGTATCCGGAGTCTCGGCGCACCTGTGCGGGCCGATCCCGTTCATGAACGCGGTCCGCGCCGATCTGCTGCGGCGCGGAGTGCCGGCCGACCGGATCGCCTACGAGGTGTTCGGCCCGGGGATGCTGCCGGCCTGACCGACCCGGCGGGACGGGCCACCACCGGCGCCCGTCCCGCCGGCACCCCGAAACAGGACTCCACGGGCCCCTTTTCCAGCGAGAACGGCCGCCACGGCCGCGACCAGCGCATTCGTTGATCTCCACAGCGGAGATACGACGTTGCGGAGAAGTCGATGACCTTCAGGTTAGGGGCGGACGGCCGGGGTAGGGGTCCTCCCATGCGTGTCCTCGGCATCAATGCGATCTTCCACGACCCGGCCGCCGCCCTGGTCGTCGACGGCCGGGTGGTGGCCGCCGCCGAGGAGGAGCGGTTCAGCCGTCGCAAGCACGGCAAGCGACCCGTGCCCTTCTCCGCCTGGGAGCTGCCCGAGCTGGCCGCCGCCTGGTGCCTGGCCAGCGCGAACGTCGATGTGGACAGCCTGGACGCGGTCGCGTACTCGTTCGACCCCGGGCTCTGCCGCGACGCCGCCGACCTGGGCCTCGCCGACCCCTGGGACTGGCTGCGGGTCGACTACGCACGTCGCGCCCCGCAGTTCCTCGCCGCCGCGCTGCCCGGCCTCGACCCGGACAAGGTGCGCTTCGTGCCGCACCACGTGGCGCACGCCGCCTCCGCCGGGCTGGCCGCGCCGCCGGCCGGGGACGACACCGCGGTGCTCGTGCTCGACGGGCGGGGCGAGGTCGCCAGCCACCTGGCCGGCGTCTACCGGGACGGCCGGCTGACGCCGCTGCACTCCCAGCAGCTGCCCCACTCGCTCGGCCTGCTCTACGAGGACCTCACCCGGCACCTCGGCTTCCTGCACTCCAGCGACGAGTACAAGGTGATGGCGCTGGCCTCCTACGGCACACCGAAGCACCTGGACGCGCTGCGCGAGCCGGTCCGGGCCACCGACGACGGCGGCTTCCGGGTCGAGCCGGTCGACTGGGCGAGCCTGGCCAAGGAGGTCGCCCCCGGCACGGAGCCGGGCGAGGAGCACGCCGACCTGGCCGCGAGCGTCCAGCGGCGGCTGGAGGAGGTCGTCCTCGACCTGGCCCGATGGCTCCACGGCGCCTCCGGCGGCGCCGGCACGCTGGCCATGGCCGGCGGGGTGGCGTTGAACTGCGTCGCCAACGCCCGGATCGCGGCCGAGGGCCCGTACCGCGACGTCTGGGTGCAGCCGGCGGCCGGCGACGCGGGCACCGCGCTCGGCGCGGCCCTGCACGTCGCCGGCGAGCTGGGCGACCGGTCCGCCCCGATGACCGGGGCCGACCTCGGCCGGGGCTGGTCCGACGAGGAGTTGGAGGCGGAGCTGCGTCGGGCCGCGCTGCCGTACACCCGGCCGGCGTCGATCGCCGCCGAGGCGGCCCGGGTGCTCGCCGACAACGGCATCGTCGCCTGGTACCAGGGGCGCAGCGAGTACGGCCCGCGGGCGCTGGGGCACCGGTCGCTGCTCGCCCACCCCGGGGACCGGGACACCACCCGCCGGATGAACGACGTCAAGGGCCGCGAGCAGTTCCGCCCGATCGCGCCGATGGTGCGCGCGGAGCGCTTCGCGGACCTCTTCGAGGGGACCTACCCGAGCCCCTACATGCTCTTCGTGCACCGGGTGAAGCCGGCGTGGCGGGACCGGATCCCGGCGGTGACCCACGTCGACGGCACCGCCCGGGTGCAGACCGTGCACCCGGAGACCGAGCCGCTGGTGGCCGAGCTGCTCGCCGAGTTCGAGCGGCGCACCGGCCTGCCGGTGGTGGTGAACACGTCCCTCAACACCGCCGGACGGCCCATGGTGGACACCCCGCGCGAGGCCATGGAGCTGTTCGGTTCCGCGCCGGTGGACCTGCTCGCCCTGGGGCCGTTCGCGGTGCACCGCCGGGCGCTCGGCGGTGCCCGGTGATCAGCCTGGTGGTGCCGACGCTGGGCCGGCCCAGCCTGGCCACCCTGCTGGACGCGCTCGCCGCCCAGCTCGGCGGCGACGACGCACCGGCCGAGGTCGAACTGCTGGTGGTCGACGACCGGCGCGACGACACCGGCGAGCTGGCGGTGCCGGGAGCGCTGACCGCGTACGCGAAGGTGCTCACCGGACGCGGCGCCGGCCCGGCGGCGGCCCGCAACCTGGGCTGGCGGGCCGCCCGCGGCGAGTGGGTGGTCTTCCTCGACGACGACGTGGTGCCCGCGCCGGACTGGATCCGTCGGCTGCGCGCGGACCTGGCGGTGCCCGGCCGGGTCGGGGGTGTGCAGGGCGTGGTGGAGGTGCCGCTGCCGGCCCACCGGCGACCGACCGACTGGGAACGCGGCACCGCCGGCCTGGCCGAGGGTCGGTGGATCACCGCCGACATGGCGTACCGGCGGGTCGCGCTCGCCGCCGTCGGCGGGTTCGACGAGCGGTTCCCGCGCGCCTACCGGGAGGACGCCGAGCTGGCCCACCGGGTCCGACGCGCCGGCTGGGAGCTGGTCCGGGGCCGACGGCGGGTGACCCACCCGGTCCGCCCGGAGAGCCGCTGGGTGAGCCTGCGCACCCAGCGCGGCAACGCCGACGACGCGCTGCTGCGCCGGCTCCACGGCCGCCGCTGGCGTACCGAGTTGGACCTGCCGCCGGGTCGACGGCCCCGGCACGTGGCGGTCACCGCCGCCGGCGCGGTGGCGCTGGCCGCCGTCGCGGCCCGTGCCGTCACCCGACCGTCGTCCCGGTCGCGGCGGGCGTCCGGCGGGCTCGGCGGGCTCGCCGCGCTGGGCTGGGCGGCCGGCACCGCCGAGTTCGCCCGGGCCCGGATCGCGCCTGGTCCGCGCACCCCGGACGAGGTCGCCACGATGGTCGCGACCAGCGCGCTGATCCCGCCGCTGGCGGTCGTCCACTGGGTACGCGGCTGGTGGCGCGCCCGCGCCCTGCCGGTCGGGGCCGGGCGCTGATGTTTACCTCCTTGTCCCAGGGCAACTGTTCGCCCATGTCATCCACCGGGCCCTCGCTGTACGACGCGGTGCTGCTGGATCGGGACGGCACGCTGGTGGAGGACGTGCCGTACAACGGGGATCCGGAGAAGGTGCGGCCGGTGCCGGGGGCGCGGGAGGCGTTGGACCGGTTGCGGGCGGCCGGGTTGCGGTTGGCCGTGGTGACGAACCAGTCGGGGTTGGCGCGGGGATACTTCACCGTCGCGGAGATGCGTCGGGTCCACGCCCGGGTGGAGGAGCTGCTCGGTCCGTTCGACCACTGGGCGATCTGCCCGCACGACGACGGCGACGGCTGCGCCTGCCGCAAGCCCGCGCCCGGCCTGGTGCACGAGGCGGCCGACGCGCTCGGCACCGTCGCCACCCGCTGCGTGGTCATCGGCGACATCGGGCGGGACATGACGGCCGCGCTGGCCGCCGGCGCCGCCGGAGTCCTGGTGCCCACAGCGGTCACCCGGCCGGAGGAGGTGGCCGCGGCGCCGGCCGTCGCCCCGAGCCTGACCGGGGCGGTGGACGAGATCCTCCGCCGGGTCCGGGCGGTCCGGGCGGCGACGCCCCGGAGCACGCGGGCCGGCACGGTGCTCGTGGTCCGCAGCGACTCCGCCGGGGACGTGCTGGTCACCGGCCCCGGGATCCGGGCGGTCGCGGCCGGCGCGGACCGGGTGGTGCTCCTGTGCGGCCCCCGTGGCCGGGCCGCCGCCGAGCTGCTGCCCGGCGTCGACGAGATCGTCGAATGGGCGCTGCCCTGGATCGACGGATCCCCCGAGCCGGTGGACCCGGAGGACATGCGGCGCCTCACCGCCCGGCTCGCCGCCGTCGGCGCCGACGACGCCGTCATCTTCACCAGCTTCCACCAGTCACCCCTGCCCCTGGCCCTGCTGCTGCGCCTCGCCGGCATCGCCCACATCAGCGCCATCAGCGCCATCAGCGACGACTACCCCGGCGCCCTGCTCGACGTCCGCCACCGCGTCCCCGCCGGCGTACCCGAACCCGAACGCGCCCTCTCCCTCGCCGCCGCCGCCGGCTACCCCCTGCCCCCCGACGACCAACCCGCACTGCGTCTGCGCACCGACCTGGACGCGCCGGTCCCGGACCGGCCGGCCGGCGACTACGTCGTGGTGCATCCGGGCGCGTCGGTGCCCGCCCGGGCCTGCCCGCCCCAGCACTGCGCGGAGATCGTGGCCGCGCTGGCCGCCGCCGGGCACCGGGTGCTGGTCACCGGCGGTTCCGACGAGCGGGAGCTGACCGCCCGGGTCGCCGCCGCCGGGGGTGTCGACCTCGGCGGGACGACCGGCCTGGCCGGGCTCGCCCGGCTGCTGGCGGACGCCCGCTGCGTGGTCGTCGGCAACACCGGACCGGCCCACCTCGCCGCCGCCGTCGGCACCCCGGTGGTCAGCCTCTTCGCCCCGACCGTCCCGTTCGGGCAGTGGGGGCCCTACCGGGTGCCCACCGTCCGCCTCGGCGACGCCGCCGCGCCCTGCCGCGACACCCGGGCCACCGCCTGCCCGGTCCCCGGACACCCCTGCCTGGGCGGACTCGACCCGGCCCGGGTGGTCGCCGCCGTCCGCACGCTGGCCCCCGGCTGACCCCGCCCGCACCACCACGACCACGACCGCAACCGCCCCGTCGCCGACGAGGAGAGAGATGAACGTTCTGCTGTGGCACGTGCACGGCTCGTGGACCACGTCGTTCGTCCACGGCAAACACCGCTACCTGGTACCCGTCACCCCCGACCGCGGCCCCTACGGACTCGGCCGCGCCCGCACCTACCCCTGGCCCGACAACGCCCTCGAGATCACCCCCGAGGACCTCGCCCACACCGACGTCGACCTGGTCATCCTGCAACGCCCCGAAGAACTCGACCTGGCCACCGAATGGCTGCGCCGCCGCCCCGGACGCGACCTGCCCGCGATCTACGTCGAACACAACACCCCCAAGGGCGACGTGCCCCACACCCGCCACCCCATGGCCGACCGCGACGACCTCCTGCTCACCCACGTCACCCACTTCAACGAACTCTTCTACGACAACGGCACCACCCGCACCACCGTCATCGAACACGGCGTCGTCCCCCCCACCACCGAATGGACCGGCGAACTCGACCGCCTCGCCGTGGTGACCAACGAGCCGGTACGCCGCTGGCGGATCACCGGCACCGACCTGATGCCGCGCTTCGCGGCGGTCGCGCCGCTGGACGTGTTCGGCATGGGTGTGGCCGGACTGCCCGAGGCGCTCGCCTCGGCCGGCGCGCCCGGCCTGCCGGTGAGCGGCCACGAGGACCTGCCGCAGCACGCCATGCACACCGAACTGGCCCGGCGCCGCGCCTACCTGCACCTGTGCCGCTGGACCTCACTCGGGCTCAGCCTGATCGAGGCGATGACCATGGGCATGCCGGTGGTGGCCCTGGCCACCACCGAGGCGGTGGACGCCGTGCCGCCGGACGCCGGGGTGCTCTCCACCCGGGTGGAGACGCTCGTCGAGGCGGCGCGCTGGCTGACCGAGGACCGGGACGCCGCGCACCGGCTCGGTACGCGGGCCCGCGACGTGGCCAAGCAACGGTTCGGCCTGGACCGGTTCCTCGCCGACTGGGACCGGATCATGGAGGAGGAGACATGCGCATCGCGATGATTTCCGAGCACGCCAGCCCGCTCGCCGTCCTCGGCGAGGAGGACGCCGGTGGGCAGAACACCCACGTGGCGGAACTCGCGTCCGCGCTGGTCGACGCCGGCCACGACGTCCGCGTCTACACCCGCCGCGACTCCCCCGCGCTGCCCGAGGCGGTCCCCGCGCCGGACGGCTACCAGGTGTGGCACGTGCCGGCCGGCCCGGCCCGACGGGTGCCCAAGGACGACCTGCTGCCGTACATGGGCGAGTTCGGCAGTTGGCTGGCGGACACCTGGCGCCACGGCGGCTGGACCCCGGACGTGGCCCACGCGCACTTCTGGATGAGCGGGCTCGCCACCGTGCACGCCGGTCGCCGTACCGGGGTGCCGACCGTGCTGACGTACCACGCGCTCGGCAGCGTCAAGCGCCGCCACCAGGGCACCCGGGACACCAGTCCACCGGGGCGGGTCGGCTACGAGCGGGCGCTCGGCCGGGCCGTCGACCGGGTGGTCGTGCAGTGCGAGGACGAGGTCCGCGAACTGGTCCGGATGGGGGTGCCGAGGTCACGGATGGCGCTGGTCCCCTCCGGCGTCAACGAGGCGGTGTTCCGGCCCGACGGCCCGGTCGCGCCGCGCGACCCGGCCCGCCGCCGCATCCTCACCGTCGGCCGGATGGTCGAGCGCAAGGGCTTCCTCGACGTGGTCCGGGCGTTGCCCGCCGTCCCGGACGCCGAGTGCGTGGTGGTCGGCGGGCCGCCGGCCGACCTGCTCCCGGCGGACACGTTCGCCCGCCGGCTGTCCGCGCTGGCCGAGTCGTGCGGCGTGGCCGACCGGGTCCGGCTGCTCGGCGGCGTGCCGCGCGAGGAGATGGGCGCCTGGTACCGCTCGGCGGACGTGCTGGTCGCCGCCCCCTGGTACGAGCCGTTCGGGCTCACCCCGCTGGAGGCGATGGCCTGCGGCGTGCCGGTGATCGGCACCGACGTCGGCGGCATCGCCGACAGCGTGGTGGACGGGCTGACCGGTGACCTGGTGCCGCCGCGCGACCCGCGCGCGCTGGGCGCCGCGCTGCGCCGGCTGCTCGCCGACAACGTGCGCCGGTTCGCGTACGCCACCGCCGCGCTGGACCGCATCCGCAGCCGGTACTCGTGGAAGCGGTGCGCCGAGCAGCTCGGCGCGGTCTACGCCTCGGTGGCCGCCGCGACCCGTCCCGCGTCGGCGGTGGCCTGATGACCCCGCTCGACACGCTCGACGCGCACCTGTCCGGGCTGGCCGCGGCGCTGCTGCCGTACCGGCGGGAGGCGCAGCGGCTGGCGTCCTGGGGCAGCGAGCTGGCCTGGACGCTGGCCCGGGGCGGGCGGTTGCTGGTAGCCGGCAACGGCGGCAGCGCCGCCGAAGCCCAACACCTCACCGCCGAACTCGTCGGCAAACTCCGCCACGACCGCCAACCCCTGTCCGCCATCGCCCTGCACGCCGAAACCAGCGCCCTCACCGCCATCGGCAACGACTACGGATACGACGAGATCTTCGCCCGCCAGGTCCGCGCCCACGGCCGACCCGACGACCTCCTCCTGCTCCTGTCCACCAGCGGCACCAGCCCCAACCTCCTCACCGCCGCCCACGCCGCCCACGACACCGGCCTACGCTGCTGGGCCTTCACCGGCCCCGCCCCCAACCCTCTCGCCGACCTCTGCCACGACGCGCTGGCCGTGCCGTCGGACGACAGCCAGGTCGTGCAGGAGCTGCACCTGGTCTCCACGCACCTGCTCTGCGAGTACGTCGACCAGGCGTTGCCGCTGGTCCGGCAGCTGCCCCGCGCGCCCTGGCGGGAGCCGGCGCGCGCCGGCCGGTCACCGGAGGGCGGGCGGGACCGGGCCGGCCGGGACGGCCTGGTGCTGGCCTCGGTCGACGGTGTCGCGCCGCTCGGCGGCGGGCACGGGTCGAACGGGCACGGCGCGAACGGGCACCACCGCAACGGCGGCAGCACCGGCACCGGTTGGGTGGAGCCGTGAGCGGCCCGCTGGTGGTGGTCGGCGACGCGCTGCTGGACCGCGACGTCGACGGCACGGTCAGCCGGGTCTGCCCGGACGCCCCCGTGCCGGTGCTCGACGAACGCACCACCACCGACCGGCCCGGCGGCGCCGGCCTGGCCGCCCTGCTCGCCGCCGCCCAGGCCGGCGAGGTCGCGCTGGTCACCGCGCTCGCGGACGACGCCGGCGGCGCCCGCCTGGCCGAGCTGCTGGCCGGTGCCGGCGTCGACGTCTACCCGGTGCACCTGCCCGGCGCCACCGCCGAGAAGATCCGACTCCGCTGCGGCGGGCAGACGCTGCTGCGGCTCGACCGGGGCGGCGATCCGCGGGCGCCCGGCGAGCCGTCGGAGGCGGTACGCGAACTGCTCGGCCGGGCGGGCGCGGTCCTGGTCAGCGACTACGGCCGAGGGCTGCTGCGGCAGCCGACGCTGCGCGCCGCCCTGGCCCGGGCGACCGCCCCGGTGGTCTGGGACCCGCATCCGCGCGGCGCCGCGGCGGTGCCGGGCACCCGGCTGACCACGCCGAACCTCGACGAGCTGCGCCGGCTCACCGGCGACGCGGGCGGAGGCTCGCCGCTCTCCACGGCGACCCGCGCCGGGCAGGAGCTGCGCCGCCGATGGCGGGTCGGCGCGGTCGCGGTGACGACCGGGCCGGACGGGGCGGTGCTCTGCCACGGGGGCGGGAGCCCGGTGGTGGTGCCACCGACGTCCGTGCCGGACCACGTCGAGGACACCTGCGGCGCCGGGGACCGGTTCGCGGCCACCGCCGCGCTGGCGCTCGGCGACGGCGCGTCGGTCACCGAGGCGGTCCGCGCGGCGGTCGAGGCGGCGTCGGCGTACGTGGCCGCCGGCGGTGCGGCCGGACTCGGCCGGGAACCGGCGCCGACGGCCCTGCCCGACGCCGCGCGCACCGCCGAGGACCTGGCCGGCACGGTACGCGCCGGCGGCGGCACCGTGGTCGCCACCGGCGGCTGCTTCGACATCCTGCACGCCGGACACCTGGCCACCCTGCGGGCGGCCCGCCGCCTCGGCGACTGCCTGATCGTCTGCCTCAACTCCGACCGCAGCGTCCGCGGACTCAAGGGCCCGGACCGTCCGGTCAACCCGGCCGAGGACCGGGCCCGGCTGCTGGCCGCGCTGGACTGCGTCGACGCGGTGGTGGTCTTCGACGAGCCCACCCCGCACCAGGTGCTGGCCCGGCTGCGCCCGGACGTCTGGGTCAAGGGCGGCGACTACGACGCCGGGGAGCTGCCCGAGGCGGAGCTGGTCCGCCGCTGGGGCGGACGGGTGGTCACCGTCCCCTATCTGGCCGGCCGGTCCACCACCGGCACCATCTCCGCCGCGCGCCAGCGCGGCCTGCACCTCGTCAGGGGAGTCGTATGACCAGGCAGTGGAAGGACCGCACCGTCCTCGTCACGGGCGGGTCGAGCGGGCTCGGCGCGGCGGTGGTCGCCGCCGTGGCCAAGGCCGGCGGTCGACCGTACGTGCTGGACCGCCGGGCGCCGGCCGCCGGCGTGCCCTGGGTGGAGTGCGACCTGGCGGACACCCGCGCCGCCGAGGCGGCCACCCGGCAGATCGCCGAGCAGGCCGGCGGGCTCACCGGCGTGGTCACCGCCGCCGGCATGGACGTGCCCGGCCGGCTGGCCGACGTCGACGGCGTCACCTGGGACCGGATCGTGGCGATCAACCTGCTCGGCACCGCCGCGGTGGTCCGGGCCGCCCTGCCCGAGCTGGAGCGGACGCACGGCACGGTGGTGACCGTGGCCTCGACCCTCGGCGTGAAGGCGGTCGGCGACGCGACCGCGTACTGCGCGGCGAAGTTCGGGGTGGTGGGCTTCACCCGGTCGCTCGCCGCCGAGCTGGCCGGCCGGGTCGGGGTGACGCTGCTGATCCCGGGCGGCATGCGGACCGCGTTCTTCGACGACCGGGACGAGAAGTACAAGCCGGGCCCGGACGCGATCCTCAACGACCCGGCGGACACCGCCGAGGCGGTCATGTTCGCGCTGTCCCAGCCGCCCGGCTGCGCGGTGCGGGAGCTGGTGGTCTGCGCCGAGCAGGAGTCCTCGTACCCGTGATCCTCGTGCTGCGGGCGCTCGGCGTCGGTGACCTCGCCACCGGGGTGCCGGCGCTGCGCGCGCTGCGTGCCGCGTACCCCCGGGAGGAGCTGGCGCTGGTCGCGCCGCGCTGGCTGGCGCCGCTGGTCGACCTGGTCGGCGGCGTGGACCGGCAGGTCCACGCGGACGGGCTGGGCCACCTCGGGTGGTCCGGCCCGTCCCCGGAGCTGGCGGTGAACCTGCACGGGCGCGGCCCGCAGTCGCACCGGATGCTGGCCGCGCTCCGGCCCGGGCGGCTGCTGGCCTTCGCCAACCCCGAGGCCGGGACGGTCGACGGGCCGCCGTGGCGGGCCGACGAGCACGAGGTGGACCGCTGGTGCCGGATGCTGGCCTGGTACGGCGTGCCGGCCGACCGGTCGGACCTGGCGCTGCGCCGCCCCGACCCGGGCCCGCTGCCGGTCGGCGTCACCGTCGTGCACCCGGGCGCGAAGGCGGCGCGGCGGCGCTGGCCGGTGCCCCGCTTCGCCGCGGTGGCCCGGGAGCTGGCCGGGCGCGGGCACCGGGTGGTGGTCACCGGCGGCCCCGGCGAGCGGGACCTGGCCGCGGCGGTGGCCCGGGCGGCGGGGATGCCGGCGGACGCCGTGCTGGCCGGCGCGACCGACGTGGGCGAGCTGGCCTCGCTGGTGGCGCACGCCCGGCTGGTGGTCTGCGGCGACACCGGTGTGGGGCACCTGGCCACCGCCTACGCCACCGCGTCGGTGCTGCTGTTCGGCCCGGTGCCGCCGGCGCAGTGGGGACCGCCGCCGGACCGGCCGTGGCACGAGGCGCTCTGGGCCGGCCCGCACCCGCCCGCCGACGGTTCGGCGGTGCACCCGGCGTTGGCCGCGCTGGACGTGCCGGACGTGCTGGCCGCCGTGGGCCGGGTGGAGGCGGCCGCCGCCCGCCGCGCGGTGCCGGTCCAGGCGTCCGGCCCGCCACCCCTTGCTACCCGCCGGTAGCTTCGGCCCGTACGCTGGGCCGGTGAGCGGGGAGTACACGCAGGAGTACGTGGACGTCGACGGGGCGCGCCTCGGCGTGCAGATCTACCCGGAGCCGGCCGGGCCGCCCGGCGCGCCGGTGGTGCTGATCTGGCCGGCCATGGGTGTGCGGGCCCGCTACTACCGGCCGTTCGTCACCGCGCTGCGCGACGCCGGGCTCGCCGTGGTCGTGGCCGACCTGCGCGGCACCGGGGAGAGCACCCCCGCCCCCGCCCGCACCTGCCGGTACGGCTACGCCGACCTGGCCACCGACGTCGGCGCGGTACTCGACGCGCTCAAGCCCCGACTGGACGGCCGCACCCGGCTGCTGCTCGGGCACTCGCTGGGCGGTCAGGTCGCCGTGCTGCACCAGGCGCTGCACGACGCCGACCGGGTGGACGGGCTGGCCCTGGTCGCGGTGGGCATCCCGTGGTGGCGCCGGTATCCGGGGCTGCGCGGCTGGGGCGTGCTGCCGTACACCCAGGGCATCGCGGCGGCGGCCCGACTGCTCGGCGTCTGGCCCGGCTGGGGGTTCGGCGGCCGGCAGGCGCGCGGCGTGATCCGGGACTGGGCGCACACCGCCCGCACCGGCCGGTTCCCGGCGCTGGACGGCGTCGACACGGAGGCCGCCGTGCGACGGATCCGCACCCCGGTGCTCGCGATCAGCGTCGACGACGACCAGTACACGCCGCACGAGACGCTGGACCACCTCTGCGGCAAGCTGGCCGCCGCGCCGGTGACCCGGCACCGCTACACGGTCGCCGAGGCCGGCGCGGCGCTGGACCACTTCACCTGGGTTCGTGCCGCCACGCCGCTGGCCGGCCGGGTCGCCGCCTTCGTCGACACGCTGCCGGCCCGCGATTCGCGGGCGTGAGCACGCCGAGGACGGGTATGCCGCACCGCCCGAACACGGCGGAGGGGGATCTGATGTCCGAACGGCACACCACGCTGCGCTCGATGCACGACCTGGGCCTGGCGGCATGGTTCGGGGGCTCCCTGATGGGAGCGCTCGGCGTCAACGGCGCGGCGGCACGAATCGACGACTCGACCCAGCGGTTGCCGGTGGCCTCGGCCGGGTGGGCCCGCTGGACGCCGGTGAACGCGGCGGCGATCGGCGCGCACCTGGCCGGCGCGGTCGGCGAACTGGTCACCGAGAGCCCGCGGATGGCCCGACAGGCGGGGGTGGGAAAGGCCAGCGCGGTGAAGACCGGGCTGACCGTCGCCGCGCTGGCGGTGACCGGCTACAGCCGGCTGGTCGGCATGAAGCTGGAGAAGGCGGGCGGGCCGCCCGTCATGGGGACCACCGAGCCGCACCACCACACCCCGGCGAACGTCGCGGCCAACCAGCGGCAGATGAAGATGCTCCAGTGGGCGATCCCGGCGCTGACCGGCGCGCTGGTCGTGGTGACGGCGTACATGAGCGAGCAGCAGAAGCCGGGGCAGGTGTTCCGCGGCATGCTCAACCGGGCCGGCGGGATGCCGAAGAACCTCGGCAAGATGGCCGCCATGGGCGCGGCCGGGCGTTCCCTGGTCGGCGCGGCTCGCTGACCACCGCGCGGCCGGCGACCCACGTCGGGGCGGGCCGCCGGCCGCGCGGTGCGGGCCCCTACCCGACGTGTGCCGGACGACCGGCGCCGGGCGATCCAGGCAGGGTGAGGTGAGACCATGACGAACAGGGACGCCCCGGGCGAGGGGCGCGGGCCGGAGTCGGCCGCGCCGTGGGGCACCACCGACGGCTTCGACGCCGACCCGCCGTGGGGCGCGGGTGACCGCGACCCGATGGACGAGGGCAGTGAGGAGACCGCCGTACCCGAGGGCCGGCGCGGTGAGCGTCGCGCGGCCGGAGCCGGACCGGGCGGCCCGAAGGCGGGCCGGCACGGGTTCGGACCGGTCGAACCGACCCGGACGACCGAGGCGGGGCCGGGCGCGCCGCCCGATCCGGCCCCGTCGCGACGGACGTTCCCGGACGACCGGGCGGACGGCGACCTCGGCGACAACGCGCTGGAGGAGGCGACCGGGATGCGCCCGGAGACCCGCCCCTGAGCGTGACCGTCAGGAGCCGGTGCCGTCCTCACCCGGCCGGCCCGGCGCCGACGGCTCGTTGTCCGGCACCGGCGGGTCGGCCACCCGGTGCCCGGTGTCGTCCACCAGGTCCGGCGCCATGCTGCCGCCGTGCGCCTCCTCGGCCTCCCGGGTCGCCCGGGGGTCCCGGCCGGCCTCGTCGCGTCGTTCCTCCACGTGTCCCCCTCGCGTTCGTTCGTCGGCGACAGCGGCGGTACCCGGGGTCGGGGTGGGGAAACCTTCAGGCCCGCGCCGTGGCGGGGGCGACGTCGAGCAGGGCGGCGAGGCGGGCGGCGTCCCGTTGGGCCTGGTCGCCGCAGCAGTTGTTCATCAGCACGTGCAGCTCGGCGCTCTGGTCGGCCAGCTCGCGCAGCAGCACCGACCAGTGCCGCAGCTCCCGCTCGCCGTAGGCGTAACGGAACCGGTCCTGCTTGTCGCCGCTCTCCCAGGCGGTGCTGTGCCCGTGGAAGCGGATCACGGCCAGGTCGGTGGTGGCGACGAGGATCGGTGGCACCGAGGAGGCGTGCCCCTGCGGCATGTCCACACAGGCGTACCCGAGCCCGTTCTCGCGCAGGAACGTCACGGTGTCCACCACGGCGTCCTCGCTGAACCACGAGGAGTGTCGCAGCTCGACGGTGACCGGCCAGGGCCGGCACCGCCGCGCCGCGGCCAGGATCCGCCGCCGGGCCGCCTCGCCCCGGGCCAGCCAGGGCGGGAACTGCAACAGCACCGCGCCGAGCCGGTCGGCCGCCGCGAGCGGCGCCAGCGCCGCGTGGAACCGGTCCCACAGCTCGTCGTACGCCCCGGCGGGCAGGTCACGCCAGCGGACCCGGCTCGGCCCGCCGGCCGGCCGCAGATCCCGGGGCAGCGCGTCGACCGGGGTGTGGTGGCCGGTGAAGAGCCGGAACGCCTTGACGTCGAAGGTGAACCCGGGTGGGGTGGCGGCGGCCCACGCCGCGGTCGTCTCCGGGGCCGGCACCGCGTAGTACGAGGTGTCCACCTCGACCAGACCGAAGTGCTCCGCGTACCAGCCCAGCCGGCCGGCCGGCGTGTTGACCCCGCGCGGGTACCAGCCGGAGCGGACCAGCATCTGGTCGGCCCACGAGGACGTGCCCACCTTGATGACACCCATGTCATTCAGTTCACCGCCACCCGGACGGATCGGCAACCGGAGGCTCCGGTGTGGAGCCTCGGAACTGTCGGTGCGGGGTCGTACGGTGACGTCGGGTCGTCGATCGGAAGGGCGGGCGGCATGGACGTCAGCGACGAGGTTCTCACCGGGGAGCGGGCGGATCTGCTCGCCGCCCTGCGCCGGCACCGCGGTTTCCTGCGGCAGACGGTGGCCGGGCTCGACGACGAGCAGGCGGCGCGCCGGAGCACGGTCAGCGCGCTGTGCCTCGGCGGGATCGTCAAGCACGTGGCGATCACGGAGCGGATGTGGGCCCGCTTCGCGGTGGGCGGGGCCGAGGCCATGAGCAGCGAGCCGGTCGACTGGGCCGGCCAGTTCCGGATGGATCCGACCGACACGCTGGCCGGGCTGCTCGCCGAGTTCGACCGGGTGGCCGCCGGGACCGACGCCCTGGTCGCCACGCTCGACCTGGACGCGGCGCACGCCCTGCCCGACCAGCCGTGGTTCGAGCGCGGCGCCGCGTGGACGGTGCGCCGGGTGCTGCTGCACCTGGTCGCCGAGATCGCCCAGCACGCGGGCCACGCCGACATCATCCGGGAGTCCATCGACGGGGCGAAGACGATGGGTTGACCGCCGACGTGACCCACCTCACCGTCGTGGCACGGGCGATCGTGTGACACCGGGCCAGGTGGCGGCGCTGAGGGTCACGAGATGGACGCACCCCGCCTGGACCAGGAAACCGTCGAGCGGCTGCTCGTCGGTTCCGCCGACGGGCCGCTGGCGCTGACCCGTCTGCTCGACGCCGTCCGGGTCCCGCCCGGCACCGGCGAGGTCAGCGGTGAGACCGCCGCGGTCGCCGCGTTCCGGGAGGCGCGGGCCGGCGCGGTCGTGGCGGCCCGACCAGCCGACCGGCAGCCGATCGGCGTACCGCGCGCGGCCCGGCCGACCGGCGGGTCCCGGCCGGGCGACCGGTGGCGGGCGGCCCCCCGGGGCGACACCGGGCGCCGGCCCGCACGACGGTTCGCCGGGTTGCTCGGCGGCAAGCTCGCGGTCGCCGCCGTGCTCGCGTCCCTCGGCGGCGGCGTGGCACTGGCCGCCGCCACCGGGAGCCTGCCCGGGCCCGCCGGCGACCGGACGCCGGCGGGCGACGCCTCCGGCGGCAGCCGGCCCGTCGCCGGACCGCTCCCGACGACGAGCCCGGGCGACCGGACCGGCGAGCCGACGCCCTCGGCGGCCGACCCGCTCGCGTCGGCCCGGCTCTGCACCGCCTACCACCGGCTGGCGGAGCCGGAGCGCGAGCGCGCCCTGGACACCCCGGCGTTCGCCGGCCTGGTCGCCGCCGCCGGCGGCCCCCGCCGGGTGCCCGGCTACTGCGCCGACCTGCTCCCCGGGGCGGCCGGTCCCGACGAATCCCGCCCGCCCGTCGGCCCCGGACCACCGGGTCCCGCGGGCTCCGGGCCCCCGGGACCGGACGGCTCGGGCCCGCCGCCGCAGCCGACCACCGCTGGCGGCTCCGGCCGCCCGCTCGGCCCGGCCGGCCCGCCGACCGGCCGACGCCCGGGCTGACGACCGGCTGCTAACGTGCCCCGGTGACCCCCCGGCGTCGCCGACTGGCGATCCTCCTGCGCCTGGCCGTGGTGCTCGGCGTGGTGGCCGGCATCGTGCTGACCGCGCTCGGCCCGGCCACGATCACCGGCCTGCTGCCCTACTTCACCATCCAGAGCAACGTGGCGGTCGGCGTCTTCGCCGGCTACACCGCCTGGTGCGCGCTGCGCGACCGGCCGGAGCCGCCGAGCGTGCTCAAGGGCGCGGTGACGCTCTACATCACCATCACGGGCACGGTCTACCACCTGGTGCTGGCGAACCCGGCCAGCCCGTTCGCCATGGTCCAGCCGCACCGGGAGCCGGGCGAGTGGTGGGGCAACCAGTTCCTGCACACCGTGGTGCCGCTGCTCGCGATCGCCGACTGGGCGCTGTTCGACCGGCGCGGCCGACTGCGTCCCCGGTACGCCGCCTGGTGGCTGGTCTTCCCGCTGGCGTACCTCGGTTTCGCGCTGGTGCGCGGGCTGGTCGTGCACCGCTACCCGTACCCGTTCCTCGACGCGGGGCAGCTCGGCTACGACGGCGTCGGGGTGAGCGCGGTCGGGTTCGCCGTCGTGTTCTGGCTGTTGGGTCTGCTCTTCGTGGGCGTCGACCGGCTGCTCGTCCGACGCCGGGGCGCCGCACCGGAGCAGCCGACGCGGGAAGACCCGGCGCTACGGCAGCCCACCGCGTCCGGCTGAACTCCGACGGGTCAGGCGGCGCGCCGCACGCCCGCCTGGTCACCGACCCGGGCCCGCCGTCCGCTGCCCCGCTCCCGGCCGTACGAGTCGGTCCGGCCCCAGCGGCCCGGCACGTCGAGCAGCTCGATCCGGCCGTAGCCGGTCGGGATCGCGGGGTCGACCAGCAGGTTCTCCCCGCACGGACGCAGCCCGAGCATCGTCGACAGCAGCATCAGCAGGCCGCCGGAGGCCCACGACTGGGGGCGACCCGCCGCCGGCAACTGGACCGGGTACTTGGTGAGGGCGCGCGGGTAGCCGGCGATCACCTCCGGGACCGATCCGCCGAGCGTCTCGGCCGCGGCGAACACGCCGGCGGCGATCTGGGCCGCCTCCGCGTCGAAGCCGTACCGGCGCAGGCCGGCCGCGACGAGCGCGTTGTCCGACGGCCAGACCGCGCCGAGGTGCGCGCCGACCGGGTTGTACGGCCGCTGGCCGTCGGCGTAGGTGCGTACGCCCCAGCCGGAGAAGAGGTCCGGCCCGCACAGGTGCGCGGCCAGCGCGTCGGCCCGGTCCGGCTCGACGATGCCGCTCCACAGCAGGTGTCCGAGACCGGAGGTGAGCGCGTCGACCGGCTCGCCGTCCGGGGTGAGGGCCAGCGCGTAGTAGCCCCGGTGCGGCAGCCAGAAGTCCCGGTTGAACCGCTCGCGCAGGCGCGCCGCGTCGGCCTCCAGCTGCTCGGCGTACTCCGGGTCGTCCCAGAACTCCCGGGCCAGCCGGGCGCCCCGGACCCGCGCGTCGTACGCGTAGCCCTGGAGTTCGCACGTGGCCCGGGGGAACGGGGGCTCGACGCCGGTGCGGTCGACGATCGCGTCCGGCGAGTTCCGCCAGGTCTGGTTCGCCACCCCGTTGACCGTGTTGCGCGGCTGGTAGCGCAGGTAGCCGTCGCCGTACGGGTCGCCGTAGTCGGTCAGCCAGTCCAGCGCCATCCGGGCCGGGTGGCGCAGCTGCCGGACCAGGTCGGCGTCGCCGGTCCACCGCTCGTACTCGTCGAGCAGCACGACGAAGAGCGGGGTGGTGTCGGCCGCACCGTAGTAGAGGGCGGTGGGCTGCTCGTCGAACGCGGCCGCCTCGCCGTACCGCAGCTCGCTGAGGATCTTGCCGGGTTCCTCGTCGTGGTAGTCGTCGAGCTGGCCGCCCTGCAACAGCGCGAGCATGCGCAGCGTGGCCGGCGTCAGCTCGGGCGTGAACGCCAGCGTCTCCAGGCAGGTGACCAGGGCGTCGCGGCCGTAGAGCGTCATCGCCCAGGGCAACCCGCCGACCGGCACCCGGTCGGTGTACGCCAGCGGCGTGTAGCGCAGCGCGGCCAGGTCGGCCAACGCCTGCCGGTAGGCGGCGCCGAGGGCCGCCCGGTCGGCGACGAGGTGCGGCGCCTGGTCGAACCAGTGCCGCAGGTCGTCGCGCATGCCCTCGCGGACGTGCTGGCGGTGGGACTCGATGTCGGCGCGCAGGTCGCGTCCCCCGGCGCCGTGGATGACCATGCCGACGTGCAGGTCGGTCTGCCACTGGCCGTCCGGCTCGATGCGGATCCGGAACGTCATGCCGCGCCCGTCGACCTCCACCGGCGCGGTGCTGGAGACGTACGTCTCCCGGGTGAACCGGCCCCGCTCGTAGCGGATCCGCAGCTGGCGCCCGTCGGTGTCGGCGACGACGACCGGTTCGCGCGGCACGGGTCGCAGGATCTCGGCGGTGTCGGCGAAGTCGCTGCCGATCTCCATCCGCACGGTGAACTCGGCCGGCCGGGCGGAGTGGTTCAACACCGTGATCCGCTCGTCGAACGCCTCGTCGATGGAGCGGTGCCGGATGACCGAGACGTCCGCGTCGACGTAGTGGCTCGCGGTGCCGGGCACCAGCACGAAGCGGGTCTCGAAGTAGGTCAGGTCGTCGCGGGACAGCGCCTGCAACCGCTCGCCGTCGACGGTCAGCACCCAGTGCGAGAGGAACCGGGTGTCGAAGGAGAAGAGCCCGATCGGGGCGCACGGGTCGGCCTCCATGTCGCCCTGCGCGTCGCCCATCGCGAACGCGTTGCCGTTGAGGACGGAGACCAGTTCCTGTTTCATCGGGCGCCCACCCGGTAGGGAAAGCCGGCGACGTCCCGGGGGTGCCGGGCGTCGGGCGGGCCGGGGAAGAGCCGGCGTAGCGTCATGAGCAGCTTCAGGTTGCCCTGCACGGTGAGGTCGTTGCGCAGCAGCGCGGCGGCCAGGTGCAGCCGTCCGGCCGCGATCCGGTCGAAGACCTCCCGGTCGGCGCGGACCACCAGTTCCGCCTCCTCGGCCAGCCGGGCCACCTGGACGTCCTGCCGGTCGATGGTCAGATACCAGTGCTCGGTGTGCCCACCGTCCCGCAGGTCCAGGCGGATCGTGCCGGAGGTGGTCTCGGGCAGCTCCGGATGCCGGCCGGCCGCTCCTCGGGCCAGGTGCTCCGCGGCGGAGGCGCTCATCCGGTCCCCTTCCTCGTCGTGCCGTTCCCGCAGCGTCCCCGGGAGGCGGGTGAGGCGAACTCACCCGGTGCGGGTGAGTGGGGCGGCCGCGCGGGGTACCGGGACGGGCATGTGGACGACCGGGGACGCCACCGCCGACCGGGTGCTGCTCGCGCTGCTGACCATGCAGCGGGAGTCCTGGGAGCAGGGGATCACCGGCCAGGCGCTGCTCGACCTCGGGCTGCCGGAGGCGGCGGTGCTGGTCGCCGACGCGGCGGTGACCCGCCGGCGGCCGGACGGGCGGCTCGGCGAGTGGGCCGGCTCGGTGGGGGCGGTGAACGGCGCCGCGTGCGGCGAGGTGGTCCGGCACGCGGCCGTCGCGACCGGGGACCCGAGGTACGCCGCCGCGTTGGACGCGCAGCTCGACTGGCTCGCGCGCCGGGCGCCCCGGGCTGCCGACGGCACGCTGTTCCACCTGCTCGACGGCCGTCAGGTGTGGGCCGACACGGTCTACATGACGGTGCCGCTGCTGGCCCTGACCGGCCACACGGAGCTGGCCGCCGCACAGGTCACCGGGCACCGCCGGCGACTGCACGACCCCCGCACCGGCCTGTACGCGGCCCGCTGGGACGAGGACCGGGGCGAGCTGGACCGGCCGGAGCCCTGGGGCACCGGCAACGGCTGGGTGGTCGCCGGGATCGCCCGGGCGCTGCGCCCGGCGGCGGTCTGGCCGGCCGGGCTCCGCGCCGAGCTGGCCGGGCACGCCGAGGAGATGCTCACCGCCTGTCTGGCGTACCGGACCGACGACGGGCTCTTCCCCGACGTGCTCGACGACCCCGGCACGTTCCGCGAGGCGAACACGGCCCAACTGCTCGGGTACGCGGCACTGACCGGGGTGGCCGACGGCTGGCTGTCCCGCTCGTGGCTCGACGTGGGGGCGGACCTGCTGGCCGCCGCCGCCCGCCGCGTCGACGGGCCCGGACGGGTGACCGGGGTCAGCGGGGCGCCGGACTTCGCCGCGCCGGGCACCTCCCCCGAGGCACAGGCCTGTCACCTGCTCGGGCACGCCGCGCTGCGCCGCGCCCGGGACGCGGTCAGCGCCGGATGAGCCCGCGCACGTACGCGGCCTGACCGACGTGCTGGAGGTCGTCGTCGAGCACGCTGACCAGCCGTACGCCGAGGGTGACCGGCGGGTCCCAGTTGTCGTCCACGACCCGGTCCAGGTCGGCCGGCCCCAACCCGCGCAGGTAGGCCAGGCTGCGGTCCACCACCGCGCGGTGGTAGTCGCGCAGCACGCCGCCGTCGTCCGGGCGGACCGCCGCGATCTGCTCGGGGCCGTGGCCGTAGCCGGTGTCGTCCGGGTCGGGACGCAGGCCGCACCGCCGCGCCCAGTCGCCGCCGACCCAGAGCTGCTCCTTGCCCATCACGTCGGCGACGTGATGGTCCTGGATCCGGGTCAGGTGCCAGACCAGCCAGCCGACCGGGTTCGCCCCGTCCACCGGGGCCTGCCGCAACTGCTCCGGGCCGAGCCCGTCGAGCGCGCCGGCGACCAGGTCGGGCAGCCGCCCGTACCCCTCGGTCAGCAGATCGTTCACGTCCACGTGCCCTCACTCCCCCACCGTCTCGTACCGTCCCCCGGGCAGTACCGCCCAGCGGGCGGGGCAAACCTCCGCTCTAGGGTGATCGGGTGGTCGCGGCGCTGGAGCTGTATCTCGACACCGACGCCACCCGGCGGGTCCGGGTGCTGTGGGACCTGCTGGAGTCCGAGGGGGTGCCGAGCATGCGCTCGCTGCTGGCCCAGCGGCACCGCCCGCACGTCTCGCTGGCGGTCGCGCCCCGCCTGGACCCGCGGCAGGTGGCCGAGGCGCTCGCCGGGACGATGGTCGCCGCGCCGCTGCGGTTGGAGTTCCAGCATGCCGGCCAGTTCGTCGGACGCGTGCTGTGGCTCGGGCCGGCGCCCACGCCGGAGCTGCTGGCCCACCACGCGGACGTGCACGAGCGGCTGGCCCGGGCCGGGGTCGGCGTGGTGGAGCACTACCGGCCGGGTCGCTGGGTGCCGCACTGCACGCTCTCCATGCGGGTGCCGAACCCGCTGATGGGCGCCGCGGTGCGCCGCTGCCTGGAGATCCTGCCGCTGACCGCCACCGTGGTCGGCGCCGCGTTGACCGACCACGCCCGCGACATCTCCCACCCGCTGCCCTGACCGCGACGGCCGGCTGTCCGGCACGGGGCCTAGACTGGGCGGATGAGGTGGAGCCGGTGACCGGCGGGGACGCGACAGGACCCGGCTACGGTCACGGCTGCCTCGCCTACGCCGACCCGGCCGCGCTGCACGCGCTGGAGGTCGACCAGGTCACCGCCGGGCTCGCCGCGGGCGAACAGGTCTGGCTGGTCGGCCCGGAGGAGCCCGAGGTGACGGCCCGGCGGCTGACGACGGTGCCCGGGTTCACCGCCGCGCGGCGTCGCGGCGACGTGCGGCTGCTCGCCGTCGGCCAGGCCTACCGACATGACGAGGTGGTCGATCCCGGCACGCAGGTCCGGGCGTACGTGCGGGCCACCACCGAGGCGTTGACCGCCGGTTACACCGGCCTTCGGGTGGTGGCCGAGGCGACCGGCCTGGTGCGCACCGCCGCCCAGCGGGACGCCTTCGCCCGCTACGAGCACCGCATCGACCACTGGATGCGGCACCGGCCGATGTCGGCGGTCTGCGCGTACGACCGGCGGGTGCTGGGCGACGCGGCGATCGCCGAGCTGGCCTGCCTGCACGCGCAGACCAACGCCGAGGTGCTGTTCCGGCTGCACGCCGGCGGCGACGACGCGGCGGTGGCGCTCGGGGGCGAGCTGGACCCGTCCAACCACCTGCTCTTCGCCACCGCGTTGGAGCGGGCCGACCCGCGTCCGGAGGCGGGCCGGCTGGTGTTCGACGCGTCCCACCTGCACTTCGTCGACCACCGCAGCCTGCTGCGCCTGCGCGATCACGCCCGCCGCCACGACGCCGTCGCGGTGTTGCGCACCCGCCGCACGGCCCCGGCCCGGCTGGTGGAGCTGCTGGGCCTGACCGGGATCCGGGTCGAGGTGGTCCGATGAGGACCGGCGCGGCCGCCGGTCACACCGGCTACTTCCACGAGGCGCTCCTCTACGACTCCGACGACGAGTTGCTGGCCGTCGTCCTGCCGTTCCTGCGGGGCGGCGTCGAGGCGGGCGAACCCACGGTGGTGGGCCTGGGTGGGCGCAACGCCGACCTGGTCCGTCGGGCGTTGCCCACCGGCGCCGACGTCACGTTCCTGCCCGGCGGGGACGTCTACGCCCGGCCGACCGGCGCGATCCGCGCCTACCGCGAGCTGCTCGGCTCCCACGTGGCCGCCGGCGCCCCGCAGATCCGCATCGTCGGCGAGCTGCCGGCGGTTCTGTTCGGGGCGACCTGGGACGCGTGGGCGCGCTACGAGTCGGCGATCAACCACGCCTACGACGACTTCCCGCTGTGGAGCATGTGCGCCTACGACCGTCGGGTCGCGCCGCCGCACGTGCTGGCCGACGTGGCGCGGACGCATCCCCGGGTCGCCACCCCGGACGGTCGACACGAACCGACCGGTGTCTACACCGAGCCCGCGACCTACCTGTCCGAGTGCCGGCCCGCGCCGCTCGACCCGGTGCAGCACACGGTGCCGGAGGTCGAGCTGTCCGACCCGACGCCCGCCCGGGCCCGTGCGGCGGTCCGCGCCGCCGACCGGGGCCTGCTTCCGCCCGACGACCTCGACGACCTGGTGATGGCCGTCAGCGAGGTGGTGTGCAACGCGCTGCGGCACGGCACGACGCCGGTGTGCCTGCGCCTCTGGCGCGCCCCCGACCGGCTGGTGGTGGCCGTGCACGACCGTGGTCCCGGCCCCAAGGACCCGTACGCCGGGCTGCTGCCGGCGGGCGACGGGAGCGAGGGCGGCCTGGGCCTGTGGATCACCCACCAGAGCTGCGACCACGTGACGCACCACCGGGACGCGGACGGTTTCACCATCCGACTGACGGTCGGGAATCCCCACTTCCCGGTCTGACTCGCGGATCAGGGGGCGGGGCGGGGCGAGACGCGCGCGCGGACACGGTACCGTAGCGCCTCATCGTGCCCTGCGGCCTGGCGCTGGCGAACCGACGGAGGATGGCGCATGTCCAACGGTGAGGAACCGTTCGCACCCCACGACGACGTGTCCGCACGCCCCCGGTTCGACCCGGCGCTGCGCGGCTACGACAAGCGTCAGGTGGACCGGTACGTCGAGCAGATGGACGGCGAGGTGAACGCGCTGACCGCCGCCCGGGACCGGGCGTACGCGCAGGTGCGGGAGCTGACCGCGCAGGTGCAGCGGGCGCAGGCCGAGGCGGTCGAGCTGCGGGACCGCCCGACGGCGGTGGACCGGGCCTCGTTCCGCGACCTGGGGCCGATGGTCGACCAGATCCTCGACCTGGCCGAGAAGCAGGCCGGCCAGATCACCGAGATGGCCACCCGACGCGCGGAGGACCACCAGGCGCAGGCGGAGAAGGTGCTGACCGCCGCCCAGGAGCAGGCCGCCCGGGAACGGCGCGAGCTGGACGAGGAGCTGTCCGCCCGCCGGGCCGAGCAGGAGCGGGTGGACGAGGAGCGGCGGGCCACCGCGCAGGCGGAGCTGACCGCCGTGCGCGAGCTGGCGGAGAAGCTGCGCACCGAGGGCCAGGCCGCGCACGACCGGGCCCAGCAGGAGGCGAAGCGGCTCACCGAGCAGAGCGCCCAGCAGGTCGAGCAGGCCCGGTCCGCGTCCGAGGCGCTGGTGAAGGCCGCGCGTACCCAGATCCAGCAGGAGGTGCAGGCCACCCGCAGCAAGGCCCAGCAGGAGCTGGCCCAGTGGCAGGCCACCATGGCGCGGGAACTGGACGAGCGGCGGGCCGCGGCGGAACAGGAGCTGGCCGACCGGGCGAGCGCCGCCGAGCGGGACATCGCCGCCCTGGTCGCCGAGGCCCAGCAGTACGCCACCGAGGTGCGGGAGCGGGCCGACGAGGAGACCGCGGCGCACCAGGAGCAGCTCGCCACCGTGCAGCGGGAGGTCCAGCAGCGGCAGGAGGCGCTGGCCCGGCTCACGTCCGAGCTGGAGACCGTCGGCGCGCAGTTGGAGGAGACCCGCGGCGAGATCGCCGCGATCGAGCGGGCCGGCGCGGAGCTGGAGGAGCGGCTGGTCGGCGTACGCCGGGACCTGGCCGCCGAGACCAAGCGGCTGGACGAGGCGCGACGCGCGGCGGAGCTGGCCGAGCAGCACGCCAAGGAGACCCGGGCCCGGGTGCAGCGGGAGGCCAAGCGGGTCGCCGACCTGGCCGCGGCGGCGGTGATGGCGGCCGCCGCGGGCGGCGGGGAGACCGCCGAGTACCCGCAGGTGGGCGCGCGTCCGGCCGCCGCCCCGGCGGCGGCGTCCGAGCCGGCGCCGGCGGCGCGCGTCGACGCCGATCGGGCCGAGACGGACCCGGGCGACACCGATCGGCCGACCGCCGAGCCCTTCATCGAGCGGCTGGACGGGCCGAGCTTCGACGCCTTCGCGGTGCGGACGCCGGCGCCGCGCCCGGTGCCGGAGGCGGAGACCACCGGTCCGGAGACCGGGGTGCGTGCCCCGGCCTGAGCGGGACACCGGACCTTGCCACCATCCTTTGCCATATGCAAATATCTGCATCGATGTGTAGGGCAGGACTCGATCCTTCACGGGGGTTGGTGGACATGCGAAAAGCATCCTCGATCGGCGCGGCCGTCGTCTTGACCGTCGCCGCGTCGGGTGTCGCGGTGGTCGGCGCCGCCGCACCGGCCAGCGCGAGTTGCAGTCACTCGCACTCCAACGTCGACCCGAAGTTCGGCCAGCTCTTCAACGCCACCAACGTCAACATCCGCACCGGCCCGCACACCACCTGCGGCTCCCTCGGCTACGGCCAGCTGAGCCACAGCGTCGACTTCCACTGCTTCGCCAGCGGCGACCGGGTCAGCGCGAACGGTCACACCACCTACACCTGGACCTATCTGCGGGACACCACCACCGGCGTCTCCGGCTGGGTCGCCGATGCCCTGCTCGACAACCTCGGCGGCAACGTCGCCTGCTGACCGGTCCGTGCGGCGCGGGCCGGGCGGGCAGAATCAGCGGGCATGACCGGAGTCGGCCTGCACCCGCCCGTCGAGCCCTACGCCACCCACCGCCTGCCGGCCGGTGACGGCCACGTCCTGCACGTGGAGGAGGTGGGGCGGCCGGACGGCGTACCGGTGGTCTTCCTGCACGGCGGGCCGGGCGGCGGCCTGGTGCCGGCGGCCCGGCGGTTCTTCGACCCGGCGCGCTACCGGGCGGTCCTGTTCGACCAGCGCGGCGCGGGTCGCAGCACCCCGTTCGGCGGGCTCGCGGCCAACACCACCTGGCACCTGGTGGCCGACCTGGAGACGATCCGGCGGCACCTCGGGATCGCCTCCTGGATGGTCTTCGGTGGGTCGTGGGGGGCCACGCTCGGGCTGGCCTACGCACAGACCCACCCGGAGCGGGTGACCGGTCTGGTGCTGCGCGGCGTGCTGCTGCTGCGCCGTAGCGAGCGGGAGTGGTTCTACCAGGGCGGCCTGCGCCACCTGCAACCCGAGGAGTGGGACCGGTTCGTCGCCCCGATCCCGCCGACCGAGCGGGACGACGTGCTGGCCGCCTACCACCGGCGGCTGCACGGCCCGGACCAGGCGCAGGGCCGGGCCTGCGCCCGGGCCTGGGGGCGGTGGGAGGCGGTCAACTCGTCGCTGCGGCCCGACCCGGAGCTGCTCGCCCACCTCACCGCCGACGGGCAGGCGCTGCCGATCGCCCGGATCCTGTCCCACTACGCGTTGCACGGCGGCTTCCTCGCCGAGGGGCAACTGCTCGACGGGGTGGACCGGATCCGCCACCTGCCCGCCGTGATCGTCAACGGCCGGTACGACCTGTGCTGCCCGCCGGTGTCCGCGTACGACCTGGCCCGGCGGTGGCCGGAGGCGGAGCTGCGGATCGTGCCGGACGCCGGGCACTCGGCGGCGGAGCCGGGCATCGCCCGGGAGCTGCTGCGCGCCACCGACCGGGTCGCCGACCTCGTCGGCTGAGCCGGCACGTCATCGGGCCAGCAGGTCGCGGATCGGCTCGCCGATGGCCGGATCGACCGGGAAGCGGGACTCCAGCCAGTGGAGCATCGCCCGGGCGGCGGCGCGGTTGTGCCGGTAGCCGGGCACCAGTTCGGCCAGGGGCAGCACCTCCGGCGGGTACGCCTGCTCGACCCGGCGGCTCGGGTCGAACGGGTCCCGCCGATGCGCGGCCGGCGCGGTGAGGCGCAGCAGGGCCAACGCCCGGTCCACCGCGTACGTCTGGATGAACCGCGCCGCGGTGAGCCGCTCGCCGCGCAGTTCGCGGTGCAGGCCGACGTACAGGTTGGTGAGCGCCTCGTTGAGGTGGAACTCGACCGTGTCGTACGGGGTGGGCGCGCCGGCCGGCGCGCCGGCGGCGGCGAGGCCGGGCGGCGCGTCGGGGCGCTGCCAGACCACCCGCGCCCCGGTGAACGGGAGCCGGGCCAGCTCGGCCACGGTGAAGATCGCGTACTCGACGAAGATGCCGTCGGCGTAGCGCGCCTTGCGGCCGTTGCGCTCGTTGGCGAAGCTGTACGCCACCGGGCAGGGCGCGCTCAGCCAGTCGGTGTCCTCGGCGTAGCGGGCCACCGCACCGTCCGCGACGACCAGGAAGAAGTCGAGGTCGGAGTGGTCGTCGAGCCGGTCGTGGTCCACCCCGGCCGAGCCGAGGCCGAGCAGCGCCACGGCGTCCGGCCGGGTGGCGAGGTGGGTGGCGAGGTCGTCGAGCCGACGCAGCATCGGGTGCATGCCGTCGCCCCTTCCGTGAAGAGTCGACGTTTCATCCCGCTCGGCCCTGCACGCCGCCGGGGTCGCGACACCGATGCCGCCCATTGTGCGTCGGACCCCCGACACCGTGCCACCCGGAGCCTGGTCATCGGGCGGTGCCGCTGGCAAGATCGACCGGGTGACGGGTGCGCTCTACGCGGTCAGTGACCTCCACGTGTCGTACGCGGAGAACCGGGCCGTGGTGGACGGCCTGCGGCCGGAGACGGCGGACGACTGGCTGATCGTCGCCGGTGACGTCGGCGAGGTGTTCGCCGACGTCGAGCGGACGCTGCGGCTGCTGCGCGACCGGTTCGCCACGGTCATCTGGGCGCCCGGCAACCACGAGCTGTGGACCCACCCCACCGACCCGGTGACGCTGCGCGGGGTGGCGCGCTACGAGGCGCTCGTCGGGATGTGCCGCGACCTCGGCGTGCTCACCCCGGAGGACGACTTCCCGGTGTTCCGGGGCGTCGGCGGGCCGGTCACCGTGGCGCCGCTGTTCGTGCTCTACGACTACTCCTTCCGCGCCCCCGGCACCGCCACGAAGGAGGACTCGCTGGCCGCCGCCTACGCCGCCGGCGTGGTGTGCACCGACGAGATGCTGCTGCACCCCGACCCGTACCCGGACCGGGAGTCCTGGTGCCGGGCCCGGCTGGCGGTGACCGAGCGGCGGCTGGCCGCCACCGACCCGACGCTGCCGACGGTGCTGGTCAGCCACTGGCCGCTGGTCCGCCAGCCCACCGAGGTGCTCTGGTACCCGGAGTTCGCCCAGTGGTGCGGCACCGACCGCACCGCCGACTGGCACGTGCGGCACCGGGCGGCCGTCGCGGTCTACGGGCACCTGCACATCCCGCGCACCACCCGGTACGACGGGGTGCGCTTCGAGGAGGTGTCGCTGGGCTACCCGCGCGAGTGGGGGCGGCGGGGCGGCGAGCCCCGGCCGATGCGACGCGTCCTCGGCGACGACACGTGATCGAGGCGCTGCTGCCGGCGGGGACCGTCGCGGTCGAGGCGTACGCCGACGTGCCCGGCGAGCCGCCGTACCCCGGCGAGGAGGACCTGGTCGCCCGCGCGGTGGACGGCCGCCGCCGGGAGTTCGTCACCGCCCGGCGCTGCGCGCGGGAGGCGCTGGCCGAGCTCGGGTACGCGCCGGCGCCGATCCGCCCCGGCCCGCGACGGGAGCCGATCTGGCCGGCCGGGGTGGTGGGCAGCA
The DNA here is from genome assembly GCF_900089585.1 of Micromonospora sediminicola. Lineage (NCBI taxonomy): Bacteria > Bacillati > Actinomycetota > Actinomycetes > Micromonosporales > Micromonosporaceae > Micromonospora > Micromonospora sediminicola. Next base: position 441,144 of record NZ_FLRH01000004.1, read on the forward strand.
TCACCCACTGCGCCGGCTACCGGGCCGCGGCGGTGGCCGCGGGCGCCTCGCTCGCCGGGTTGGGCATCGACGCCGAACCGCACGAGCCGCTGCCCGACGGGGTCGCGGGCGCGGTCACCGCCGCCGGCGAGCCGGAGCACCTGGGCGGACTGTGGGCCGCCCACCCGACGGTGCACTGGGACCGGCTGCTGTTCAGCGCCAAGGAGTCGGTCTATAAGGCGTGGTACCCGTTGACCGGGCGCTGGCTCGGCTTCGAGGACGCGGAGCTGACCATCGATCCGGCCGGCCGGTTCGTCGCCCGGGTGCTGGTCGACGGCGTCCGCACCGACGGCGGCCCGCCCCTGCACGCGCTCCACGGTCGCTGGCTGGTCGCGCGCGGACTGGTGGTGACCGCCGTCGCGGTGTCCGCCGGTTCGTCCTTGTTTGCCCGGCCCGACCCGGGGTAGGGCCCTGAGGACCTGGTCATTTCGCCGCAGGGAGGACAGGTCCTGATGGATTCCAGCAAGCCCGCCCAGGTCGTCAAGGGTGTCGTCGAAGCCGCCGTCGAGAAGGTCGGCGACGCGCTGACCCCGGACGTGCCGGGCGCGCCGGGCAGCGCGCCGCCGTCGCTCGACGAGCCCACCGCGCCGCACGGCCCGCTGCCGCCCAAGGACGAGCAGGGCGCACCGGACACCCGCACCCCGACCGGCGCCGAGACCGGCGTCCCGAAGATCGCCAAGGGGCAGCAGGGGGCGTATCTCACCACCGCCAACGGCGCGCGACTGCGCGACACCGACCACTCGCTGAAGGCCGGCCCCCGCGGTCCGGTGCTGTTGCAGGACCACCACCTGCGCGAAAAGATCATGCACTTCGACCACGAGCGGATCCCGGAGCGGGTGGTGCACGCCCGGGGCGCCGGCGCGCACGGCGTCTTCGTCGCCAACGGCGCCGCCGAGGAGGTCACCCGCGCCGGGTTCCTGAAGAAGGGCCGGGAGACGCCGGTCTTCGTCCGCTTCTCCACCGTGCTGGGCTCGCGCGGGTCGGCCGACACGGTGCGCGACACCCGGGGCTTCGCCACCAAGTTCTACACCGACGAGGGCACGTTCGACCTGGTCGGCAACAACATGCCGGTCTTCTTCATCCAGGACGCGATCAAGTTTCCGGACATCATCCACGCCGGCAAGCCGCACCCGGACCGGGAGATCCCACAGGCGCAGAGCGCGCACGACACGTTCTGGGACTTCGTCTCGCTGCACACCGAGGCGCAGCACCACACCATCTGGAACATGTCCGACCGGGGCATCCCGCGGTCCTACCGGACCATGGAGGGCTTCGGCGTGCACACCTTCCGCCTGGTGAACGAAGCCGGCGCGACGGTGCTGGTCAAGTTCCACTGGAAGCCGAAGCTCGGCGTGCACTCGCTGGAGTGGGAGGAGGCGCAGCTGATCAACGGGATCGACCCGGACTTCCACCGCCGCGACCTCTACGACGCCATCGAGGCCGGCGCGTACCCGGAGTGGGAGCTGGGCATCCAGGTCTTCCCGGACACCCCGGAGGAGACGTTCGCCGGGATCGACCTGCTCGACCCGACGAAGATCGTGCCGGAGGAGCTGGCGCCGGTGCAGCCGATCGGCCGGCTCACGCTCAACCGGACCCCGCGCAACTTCTTCGCCGAGACCGAGCAGGTGGCGTTCCACGTGGGCCACCTGCCGCCCGGCATCGACGTCACCAACGACCCGCTGTTGCAGGGCCGGCTCTTCTCGTACCTGGACACGCAGCTGACCCGGCTGGGCGGGCCGAACTTCACCCAGATCCCGATCAACCGGCCGCACGCCGACGTCAACGACATGCTCCGCGACGGTTTCCACCAGCAGGCGGTGCACGCCGGGGTGGCGCCGTACCGGCCGAACTCGCTCGACGGCGGCAACCCGTTCCCGGCCGGCGACCGCGAGCACGCGTTCGTGGACGTCCCGGTGACCGTGGCCGAGGCGCCCAAGGTCCGGGCCGCGCCGGCGTCCTTCGACGACCACTACAGCCAGGTCCGGCTCTTCTGGGCGAGCATGTCGCCGGTGGAGAAGGAGCACATCGTCCGGGCGTACACGTTCGAGCTGGGCAAGTGCTACCACCAGGCGATCAAGGAGCGGCAGCTGCAGAGCCTGGCCAACATCGACCCGGTGCTGTGCGAGCAGGTCGCCACCGGTCTGGGCCTGCCCGCGCCGCAGCCCACCGTGCCGCTGGCGGAGGTGCAGCCCAGCCCGGCGCTGTCCCAGGTCGGCCGGGAGTGGCCGGCCGACGGTCGGATGGTCGGCATCGTGGTCGACGCCGACGGCGACCTGGACGACGTCGCCGAGGTCCAGCGTGCGGTGTTCGCCGCCGGCATGGTGCCGCTGCTGATCGCCGCGCACGGCGGCACGGTCGGCGGGCTGCCGGTGCAGCGCACGTTCGCCACCGCCCGCTCGGTCGAGTTCGACGCGGTCCTGCTGGCCGGCGCCCCGGCGCCGGCGCCGGACGCGCTGCCGGCCCGCGACGCCAAGGCCGGCGCGACGGGTTCATCCACCGTCGACCCGCGGGTGCTGCTGCTGGTCGAGGAGGCGTGGCGGCACGCCAAGGCGATCGGCGCGTGGGGCGCCGGCGCGGAGGCGCTGCGGCAGGCCGGCGTGGCCGGTTCGCCCGGCGTGGTCACCGAGGGCTCCGGCGCGGAGGTGCTCACCGCCGTGCAGGGGCTGATGGCGGCACACCGGGTCTGGGAGCGGTTCCCGGCCTCGGTCGCCTGACCGACGCAGCGACGAGGGGCGGTCCGCCACGGGCGGGCTGCCCCTCACCGTTTCTTTCATTGACCTGTCTCAGTATTGCAGCATGACATCGCTCACTGCCATGATGACCGTCGATTTCTTCCCTCTTCCGAAGGAACGGTCCCATGGCGCCCTCCCGCCGCACCCTGATCCGGTCCGCGCTCGCCGGATCCGCGCTCGCCGCACTCCCCGACCTCGCGCTCTCCCCCGCTCCGGCCGCCGCCGCCAGCCCGCCGGGCGACGTGGTCGGGAAGGTCACCGTCGGCTACCAGGGCTGGTTCACCTGTCCGGGTGACGGCGCCCCGATCGGCGGTTGGTGGCACTGGAGTCGGGACCGGTTCCAGTCCCCCTCACCGGCCAACACGACCATCGTCTCCTGGCCGGACATGCGCGAGTACGACCGCGGCTACGCCACCGCGTACCCCAACCGCGGTGACGGCCGACCGGCCACGCTCTTCTCCTCCTACGACCAGCAGACCGTGGACACCCACTTCCGCTGGATGCGGGAGCACGGCTGCGACACCGCCGCGCTGCAACGGTTCAACCCGTTCGGCGACGAGGGGCCGACCCGCGACGCCATGGCGGCGAAGGTCCGGTCGGCGGCCGAACGCTTCGGCCGCACGTTCTACGTCATGTACGACGTCACCGGCTGGACGGCCATGCAGTCGCAGCTCAAGGAGGACTGGGCCACCCGGATGTCGGCGCACACCGCGTCACCGGCGTACGCCCGGCAGAACGGCCGGCCGGTCGTCTGCGTGTGGGGATTCGGCTTCGCCGACGACGGCCGCCCCTTCGCCCCCGCCGCCTGCCTGGACGTGGTGCGGTGGCTCAGGGCGCAGGGCTGCTACGTGATCGGCGGGGTGCCCACCTACTGGCGGCAGGGGATCAACGACTCCCGGCCCGGCTTCGGCGACGTCTACCGCGCGTTCGACATGCTGTCGCCGTGGATGGTCGGGCGCACCGGCACGCTCGACGGGCTGGACTGGTTCCACGACAACGTCAACGTCCCCGACCTGGCCGACTGCGCCGCCCACGGCATCGACTACCAGCCCTGCGTGATGCCCGGCGACCTGTCCGCCGGGCACCGGCGGCACGGCGACTTCTACTGGCGACACCTGTACAACATGGTGCGGCTGGGCGCCCAGGGTCTCTACGTGTCGATGTTCGACGAGTTCAACGAGGGCAACCAGATCGCCAAGACGAGCGAGACCGGCGCGACCACCCCGGCGGGTGTGGGGATCCGGACCCTCGACGAGGACGGCACCGCCTGCTCGGCCGACTACTATCTGCGGATCACCGCCGACGGTGGCCGGATGCTCAAGGGACAGTTGGCGCTCACCGCGACGCGCCCCACCCCGCCGGTGGTCGGGGGTGGGCAGCCACCCGCCGGCGACCTGGCGGCCGGCCGGCCGGCGACCGCGAGCAGCCAGCAGAACGGCCCGTACGGCGCCGGCAACGTCGTCGACGGCGACCGGGGCAGCTACTGGGAGTCGGCGAACGGCGCATTTCCCCAGTGGTGGCAGGTCGACCTGGGCGCGAGCCACCCGGTCACCCGCCTGGTGCTCGCGCTGCCGCCCGGGTGGGAGAGCCGGACCCAGACGCTGTCCGTGCAGGGCAGCGTCGACGGCACCGACTTCGCCACGCTCACCGGGCCGACCGGCGTCCGCTTCGACCCGGCGACCGGCAACGAGGCGACGGTGACGTTCTCCGCCACCTCCGTCCGCCACCTGCGGGTGCGGTTCACCGCCAACACCGGCTGGCCGGCGGGGCAGCTCGCGCGCCTGTCCGCGTACGCCGGGTAGTTCATCGACGTACATCGTTGACGGCTTAGTTAATACTCTTTAATATTTGATCCACCTCGAGGAAGACCCCCTGTCCACCCCCGTCCCCCGGGAAGGCCCCTCGATGCCCAGACCCCACCTCCGGCGCCGCCTCGCCGCCGGTGCGCTCGCGCTGGCCACCACCACCGCCACCCTCACCCTCGCCCCGTCCGCCGCCGAGGCGGTCGTGCTGCCGAACAACTTCAAGAGTGTCGGCTACCTGCCGTCGTGGAGCGGCAGCGTCAACACCGTCCAGTACGGCAAGCTCACCCACGTCAACTACGCCTTCGTGCTGCCCAACGGCGACGGCAGCCTGCGCGCGGTGGAGAACCCGAGCAAGCTCTCCTCGCTGGTCTCGCTCGGGCACGCCAACAACGTGAAGGTCTCCATCGCGATCGGCGGCTGGAACGACGGCGACGACTCCGCGTTCGAGGCGCTCGCCGCCACCTCCGGCGCCCGCGGCGCGTTCGTGAACAACGTGGTCGCCTTCGTCAACCAGTACAACCTCGACGGCGTCGACATCGACTGGGAGTATCCCGACCCGGGGACGTCGGCCAACAACTACACGCTGCTGATGCAACAGCTCGGCAGCGCCCTGCACAGCCGGGGCAAGCTGCTCACCGCCGCGGTGGTCGCCGAGGGCTACTACGTCACCGGCGTCCCGACCGCCGTCTTCGGCTCGGTCGACTGGCTCAACATCATGGCGTACGACGGCGGCAGCCCGCACGCCAACTACGACTGGTCGATCGCCGCGGTCAACGGGTGGAAGGCACGCGGCCTGCCGGCGGCCAAGGCGGTGCTCGGCGTGCCGTTCTACAGCCGGCCCGGCTACTACACCTACGCCGCGCTGGTCGGAATGGACCCGGCCAACGCCAACCGGGACTGCACCACCGCCGGTGGCGCGCAGCAGTGCTACAACGGCGTACCGACCGTCAGGCGCAAGACGCAGTGGGCCATGGCGAACGCCGGCGGCATGATGAACTGGGAGCTGTCGCAGGACACCACCGGCTCGACCTCGCTGGTCGGCGCGATCTACGACACGGCCACCGGCGGCGGCACGCCACCGGAGTCCGGGCGCACCGGGCCGATCACCGGCATCGCCGGCAAGTGCGTCGACGTCGCCGCCGCGGGCACCGCCAACGGCACCGCGATCCAGCTCTACGGCTGCAACGGCACCGCCGCGCAGAACTGGACCGTGGCCGGCGACGGCACGCTGCGGGCGCTGGGCAAGTGCCTCGACGTGACCAGCGCCGGCACCGCGAACGGCACGAAGATCCAGCTCTGGGACTGCAACGGCACCGCCGCCCAGGTCTGGCAGGCGCAGAGCAACGGCACGCTGCGCAACCCGGTGTCCAACCGGTGCCTGGACGCCACCGGCAACAGCTCCGCCGACGGCACCCGGCTGCAGATCTGGGACTGCTTCGGCGGCGCCAACCAGGTCTGGCGGCTGCCGGCCTGACCGCCCGACACGTCCCCTCCGCACCGCGCCGGTGCGGCGGGGACGCCCGTCACCAGCGGTTGCGCGCCTCCTCGGCCCAGCCGGTCAGGCCGTCGAGGTCGACGCGCTCGCCGTCGTCGGTGGCCGCCCAGCCGGTGAAGTGCCCGAAGCACTGGTGCGTCTCCCCGGCCAGCACGAGCAGGTTGGTGCGCGCCACCCGCTCGTGGAACGGGTGGAACGTGACGTCCACCCGGTCGCCGGTGATCCGCCACGGCCGCAGCCAGTCGGACCGGTCGTAGCGCCAGGTGAGATCGGCGCCGATCTTGTGCAGCCGGCCGTCGACGAAGACCGCGTTCTCGGTCGAACCGGTGCCGTCGGTCCACTTCCCGCCGAGCTGGATCGCGCGACCCGGGCCGCAGCCGGCCGCCCAGTTCCAGCGCACCGCGTACGGCCACTTGCCGCGCCCGTGGTCGAGCACCGCGAACGAGTCGGCGCCGACCGGGTGGTCCGTGCCGTCGATGCGGATCGAGCCCCGCACCGGACGGCCGACGTCCTTGACCGTGTACTGGAACCGGCGGGTGCTCCACGGCACCACCACGCCGAGCGACTCGTGCCCCGGCGGCAGCGGCACCACCAGGTCGACCTCGACGCCGGGGGCCGTGGCCCGCACGGTGCTGCCGTCGACCCCCTGGTCGATGCCGATGGTCAGCCCGCCACCGCGGGCCCGGATCCGGCCGGCGCCGCTGACCGGCGGGAACTCCGTGCCCCGGGCGAACGGCACGACCGCCTCGGCGACGGTCTCCCGGCGGGTGCGCCGGTCGAGCAGGTAGAGGCTCTGCACGCCGGCGTAGTCCAGCGAGGACGCGACCAGACCGAGGACGTGTGTCGGAGTGACCACGCCCCAGTGCTCCCACCGCTTGGCCCGACCCCAGCCGCGCAGGTGGGACCGGTGCAGGGGGCGCCGGCTCCAGCCGACCGCCGCCGGGTTCAGCCGGCCGTCCGGCCGGCACAGGTCGACCGGCTCGGTGATCTCCCGCTCGTGCGTCATCGCCGCAGGCTACCGGGCGGCCCGGCGGATCGGCGTCGGCCGTTCCGCCGGGCCGCCGGCGGTCAGCGGCCCCGCTTGGCCCGGCAGATCTCCACCGGCAGGGCGGGCGCGCCGTCGACCGGTGCCGGGTCCTCCGGGGTGGCCGCGATCCCACCGGCCGCGATCCGGTCCAGCGTGGCCAGCCCGGCCGCGTCGATCTGGCCGAAGACGGTGTAGTTCGGCCGCAGCGCCGAGTCGGACTGGACCAGGAAGAACTGGCTGCCGTTGGTGTCCGGGCCGGCGTTCGCCATGGCCAGCGTGCCGCGGGCGTAGAGCCGGCGGACCCCGGTCGGGTCGGTCGGCGCCGGCGGCAGGTCGGTGGGCAGCTCGTCGCGGTACCGGTAGCCCGGGCCACCCTCGCCGGTTCCCGACGGGTCACCGCACTGCAACACCTTCAACGTCGGGTACGCGGTGAGCCGGTGGCAGGGCGTCCGGTCGTAGAACCTGTGCCGGGTCAGGTGCAGGAAGCTCTGCACCGTGCAGGGGGCCTGCTCGCGGTCCAGGGTCAGCCCGATCGGGCCCTGGTTGGTGCGCAGGGTCACCCGTACCGTCCCCCGGTCCGGCGTGCGCCGCGGGTCGGGCGGCAGCGGCACCGGCCGGGCGGCCGGCTCGTCCGGCGTCGGCGTGTACGCGCACGGCCCCTTGGTCGGCGCGGGATCGGCAGCCGGGGCCGCGACGGCGGCGACACCTCCGGCGGCGACCAGCGCGGCGGCGGTCACCGCCACCCCGGCGAGGCGGGCCAGCAGCGGTACGGCGACGTGCGGTCGGGTTTCGCTCGACACGTGGGTCCTCCCTGGACTCGTGGCACCAGAAAGATCGGAGTCTATGGATCCGGTGGCCCGATGTCGACGGTGGCGGGGGTTTCACGCTCCGTGAGGGCGCCGGCCCTTGTGCCCGTATCCGCCGCATAGATGACAACCAAATGTGATCGGCATTGACAGCAATCCGATCACCTCACTAGGTTAATTGACATCCATCAAGTACCGGCGCGAAAAGAACGGGGATAATCGCCAGCCGGACGACGGAGTCAACTCGCACGACCGGACCGCCCGGCACCACAGCCGGGCGACGCCGGCCGTCACGACCGCGTCACACCCCTCTCCGCCAGGCGCTTGTCGCCTGGCCAGAAGGCCGCCACGGCTGCGCCTGCGCGGCTGACGCACCTCCACACCACACCGCCGCTGAAATGTGCGCGCAATTATGTGCGCCCATTTCAGCGCAATTACCTGCTGTTTCGCCGTTCGGTGGACCAGCTCTTCACCGTGCCCACCCGGCGACCGCCGGATTGCGTCGAGGAGAATACATGCAGAAACGTCGCGCCATGTCGACGACGGCGGTGGTCACCGCCCTGGCATCGGCTTGGCTGGTGGCACCCGCCGCCCCCGCGAGCGCCGCCCCCGCAGCGTCCGGAGGCCTCACCCCGGTGGTGTCACCGCGTACGGGTGGCACGGTGAAGCTGTTCGACACCCCGCACCGCACGGCCGGCCGGACCGTCGTCGCACAGGGGGTCGCCCCCACCGTGCCGAAGGGCACCGGACCGGCCCGCAACGCGACCCAGATCCCCTTCTCGATCAGCGACCGGATCCAGGCGAAGGTCAACGTCGGGTCGGGCAACCTGCTGATCACCAGCACCGAACTCACCCTGCCCGGCGTGGCGGCCAACGTCACCATCGGCGCGGCGTTCAACAGCCTGCTGCTCGGCACCGACCTTCCCCAGGGCGCGCACGGCCCCGGCTGGCGTACCCGGGCCGGGATGGACGTCCGGCTGGTCAAGGCCGACGACGGGTCGGTGACCTACGCCGCCGCCGACGGGGTGGTCGGGAAGTTCACCGTGCTCGGGTCCGGCTACAAGACCCCGGTGGAGTTCAAGGCCGTCCTGGCCAAGGACGGCACCGGCTGGAAGCTGACCGAGCACGGCGGCAAGCGGCTCTACTTCGACTCCGCCGGCCTGCTGACGAAGACGCTGGACCGCAGCGACAACGCCACCACCTACACCTACGCCAGCGGCAAACTCAGCAAGGTCACCTCGGACCGGGGCAACGGGTCGGTGCGCTCGGCGGTCCCGACCTACACCGGCAACCAGATCACCAAGTACCGGCAGACCGCCGACGACGGCGCCTGGCGGGAGGTGTCGTACCAGTACGACTCGTCGAACCGGCTCACCACCATCCAGTCCGCCACCTGGCGCAAGACGTTGTTCGACTACAACAGCGCCGGCGACCTGGTCAAGATCACCGCGATGGACAACTCGTTCCACACGTTCACCTACGACGGCCAACACCGGGTCACCTCGGTCACCCAGGTCACCAACGTGCCGACGATGACCGGCTCCACCACCCGGTTCGCGTACCCGACGTCCTCGCAGACGCTCGTCGCGGACGCGCGGCAGGACCTCGGCCAGTCGGTAGCGGCGGTGCCGCACAGCACCTACGACCTGAACAGCGACAAGAAGGTCACCAAGGTCACCGACGCCGCGGGCAACGAGCGCAGCACCTCGTACACACCGTTCGGCGACGTGGCGGGCACCGTCTCGCCGGAGGGCGGCACCGTCACGAACACCTACGGGGCCAACGGCGGCGAGTCGCTGACCAAGTCGGACTCACCCACCGGCGCGAGCGCGTCGGCGGCGTACACCGGCGTGGCCAGCCAGACCAATCCCACCGCCAACTTCCAGCCCAGCTCATCGATCGACACGCAGGCCAACAGCTCCACCTACACCTACAACGGCGTCGGGAACCGGACCTCCACCAAGGACGCCCTGGCCGCTGACGCGAAGGTCGACTACAACACCGACGGCACGGTGAAGTCGTCCACCGACCCCGGCAACGGCACCAACGCCACCACCTACGGCTACGACGCCAACAAGCAGGTCATCAAGCTCACGCCGCCGACCGGCAACGGCCTGGTCGCGAAGACGTTCAGCTACGACAACTTCGGCCGGCTCAAGACCGTCAGCGACGGCTGCGTCACCACCTACGAGTACAGCCTGGACGACCGGGTCACGAAGATCTCGCACTCCGGCTGCGCGGCCGCCGGTGATGTCGTCTACGAGTACGGCGGCTCCGGGAACCTGATCAAGCGAACCGACGCCAGCGGGGTCACCACGTACCTCTACGACACGCTGAACCGGCTCCGCGAACGTACCGCCGGCACCGAGACGCTGTCCTACACGCCGGACGCCGTCGGCAACCTGGTCAAGCTGACCGACGGCCGGGGCACCACGCAGTACTACTACAACACCCGGAACCTGCTGGTCCGGATGGACACCGCCGGGGGCACCCGCTACAACTTCCTCTACGACAACAACGGCAACCGGACCACGACGTACTTCGCCACGGACAACACCAACAGCGTCTGGGCGATGAAGACCACCACCACGTACGACAAGTCGGACCGGCCGCTGCGGGTCACCACGAAGCGCTTCTCCAGCAGCCCGGCCACCGTCTCGGACATCACCTACTGCTACGCCAAGTACGTGGCCGGCCAGGGCTGCTCGACCGCCAAGACCGACGACACCGGCCTGCGCCAGTGGCAGAAGGACGAGTCGACCGGCACGGTCTCCCAGTTCAGCTACGACAAGGGCAACCGGCTGACCAAGGCCACCAACGTGGGCGGCAAGACCTACGAGTACGCCTACGACACCAACGGCAACCGCACCACGGTCAAGGTCGACGCCAGCACCACCCAGTCGCTGACGTTCAACTCGGCCAACCAGATCACCACGACCAACAACACCTACGACGGCCGGGGCAGCCAGACCAAGAGCAGCGCGCCCGCGGTCACCACCCTGGGATACAACGGGCTGAAGCAGATGACCACCGCCGGGAGCGGCAGCTACACCTACGCCGGCGCCGACCAGGTGGAGCTGACCTCCGGCAACGGCACGGCGATGGTGTTCGGCCGGCAGGACCAGTACGGCGTGCCCGCCCTCCAGTCCTACCGCAACGGCTCCGGGACGGTCTACGTCGAGCGCGACGGCATCGGTTCTCTGCTCGGCCTGCGCATCAACAACCGCGACTACGCCTACGTCCTCGACGGGCAGGGCTCCCCGATCGCCGTGGTCAGCTCCGACGGCACCACGGTGGCCACCTACCGCTACGACCCGTACGGCGTGGTCACCAGCTCCGACGAGTACTACCTCGGGCAGACGAACATCCTGCGCTACGCCGGCGGCATCTACGACCCGGCGACGAAGTACACCAAGTTCGGCCAGCGCTGGTACAACCCGGACCACGGGCGGTTCACCCAGCAGGACAACCTCAGCTTCATCGGCAACCCGGCCAACGGCAACCGCTACGCCTACGCCGCCGACAACCCGATCGGCAACATCGACCCGACCGGCCAGGACTCCGAGAGCTTCGGATTCGAGATCTGCTACGTCCTGTGCGCCGGCCTCGCCTACGAGTGGGACGACGAAGGCAACCAGGGCATCACCGGGTCCATCGGCACCGGCGCCGGCGCCTCCGTGTCCTACCAGAAGGGCAGCGGCAACGTGGAGGACGGCGGCGGTGTCTACGGTCAGTGCGCGCTGGGCGCGATCAGCGCCGGCGCCGAGGTGGACTGGGAGGGCGAGTCGGACTACAACGGCGGCGTCAGCAGCGGTGGCACGGGTTGTTCGGCCGGATTCCAGGGAACCGTGGCCTTCTGACCTGACCTGACCCGACCACGTGAGGACCGACATGGATCTGCTCGCCGTCACGCTCGCCGCCCGCTCGCCCCTGCCGGGGCCGGTGCTCGTCGGATTCTTCGTCCTGGTAGCGGTGGTGCTCGTCGCCGTCGTCTACCTGAGGGGCAGGGGCCGGTAACACCCCGCCCCGGAGGCCGGCCGGTCGTCACGACCGGCCGGCCTTCGGCGTGCTCGGCGGGGAAACTCGCTTGCCCCGCCCGGCGGTGTCGGGCACGGTGACCGCCATGACGTTCTGACGGACCGCACCCCGCCCGCAGGCCGCGCCGCCTGCCGTTCGCCGCTCTCCGCCCTTCCCAGAAACGAGCGTCTGTGTCCGTGCACCCCTCCGGGCGGGCCGCCGTGCCCGCCACCGTCTCCGTCTTCTCCTCCCCCGGCAGCTGGATCGAGTCCGCCGCGCTGGACCAGTGCCACCAGGTCGCCGCGCTGGACGGCATGGCGCACGTCGCCGCCATGCCGGACCTGCACCCCGGCAAGGGCGCGCCGATCGGCGCCGCGATGGCGTCGACGGTGCTCTACCCGTTCCTGGTCGGCTCCGACATCGGGTGCGGCATCGCGGTGTTCCCGATCGCGCTGCGGCGGGCCGTACCCGAACGGCTGGCCGCCCGGTTCCCGGACCTGGACCGGGCCCTCGACCCGCAGCGGGACGCCGACGACCCGGCCTGGTCGGTGCTGGCCGGGGACGTGCCCGCCGGCCACCTGGACGGCCTCGGCACGGTCGGGCGCGGCAACCACTTCGTCGAGCTGGCCCGCGTCGGCCCGGTCCTCGCGCCGGAGCACGCCGACCGGATCGGCCTGGCCACCGGCGACCTGGTGCTGGTGGTGCACTCCGGTTCGCGCGGGCTGGGCGAGCGGATCCTGCGCGAGCACACCGAGCGGCACGGGGCGGGCCCCGCGCCCGACCCGGACGCCTACCTGGCCCGGCACGACGCGGCGGTCCGGTGGGGCTCGCTCAACCGGCGGCTGCTCGCGGCCCGGGTCGCGTACGCGCTGGGCGCCGAGCCGACCGAGCCGGTCGTCGACCAGTGCCACAACCTGGTCGAGATCCGCGACGGGCGCTACCTGCACCGCAAGGGCGCGGCCCCGGGCGACGGCCGGGACGTGCTGGTCGCCGGCACCCGGGGCACACCGTCCTACCTGGTGGCCGCGCACGCCGGCGCGGACGCCAACCACTCGGTCGCGCACGGCGCCGGCCGGAAGATGTCCCGGGCCGACGCGCTGCGCCGCGGCCGGGCCAAGCACACCGTCGAGGAGCTGCGCCGCACACCGGTCGGGTCGCTGGTGGTGTGCGGCGACCGTCAGCTGCTGTTCGAGGAGGCGCCGACCGCCTACAAGCGCATCGAGCAGGTGATCGGGGACCTGGTGGCGCACGACCTGGCCACGCCGGTCACCACCACGGTGCCGCTGGTCACCTACAAGACCCCGGACGTCGGCGCGGGTCGCCGCCGGAGCCGGCGGTGACGGAGCTGTTCCTGTCCGCCGGGCGCGGACCGCAGGAGTGCGCGTGGGCGCTGGCCCGGCTGCTGTCCCGCCTGGAGGCCGACGCCACCCGGCGTGGCCTGCGCGTGGTCCGGGTCGAGACGGTGCCCGGTGAGCGCCCGGGCACCCACCGGTCCGCGCTGGTCCGGATCACCGGCGCGGGCGCGGAGGAGTTCGCCGCCGGTTGGACCGGCACGCTCTGCTGGCAGGCGGCCAGCCCCTACCGTCCGGGGCACGGGCGGAAGAACTGGTACGTCACCGCCCGGCCGCACCGGGCCGACGTGGCGGCGACCCCGTTCCGCGAGGCGGACGTCGCGATCGTGCCGTGCCGCACCGGCGGACCGGGCGGCCAGCACCGGAACAAGGCCAGCACCGCCGTCCGCGCGACCCACCGCCCGTCCGGCCTGACCGTGGTGGTGGACACCGAACGGCACCTGCACCTCAACCGGCGGATCGCCGTCGACCTGCTGCGGCGGCGGATCGCCGAGGGCGACGACGCGGCCCGGCGCGCCGGCACGACGGCGCGTTGGCGGATCCACGACGAGCTGGTCCGGGGCGACCCGGTCCGGGTGGAACGACCGTGACCCGGGCGTTCCTGCGGCGCGACGACGTCCGCGACCTGGTCCGCGACCGGCTGGGCCCGGATCGGCGGGTCACCGCGCTGGACCGGCTCACCGGCGGGACCCGCAAGGGCGTGTACCGGATCGGGCTCGACGACGGCGGGTCGGTGGTCCTCTACGTCTGGTCGGCGGCGGAGAACTACTGGCCGGAGTCGGCGACGGTCCCGGACGATCCGTTCACCGAGGCGTCGGGGGCGGAGCTGTTCGCCACCAACCACGCCGCGCTCACCGCCGCCGGGGTGCGCGTACCGCATCTGATCGCGGTGGACCGCGCCGGGCGTCACCTCGACGCCGACGTCGCGTTGGTCGAGGACGCCGGCGGGGTGACGCTGGAGGCGTTGCTGGCCCGCGACCCGGTCCGGGCCGCCGCGCCACTGGCCCGGCTCGGGGACGCGCTGCGGCGGATGCACACCACGGCCGGCCCTCGGTACGGCCGGCTCACCGACGCGCCGGGGGCCTCCGGCGCGCGGGCGGCCGAGGACGTCGTCCTGGACCGGGCGTTGGCGCACCTCGACGGGGCCGCCGCGCGGGACCCCCGGCCGGCGGCGGCGCGGGACCGGATCGCCGCGCACCTGCGCGAGCTGCGGGAGCGGGTGACGCCGCGACGGACGTACGCGCTGGTGCACGGCGAGCTGGGCCCGGACCACGTCCTCGTCACCCCGGCCGGCGAACCGGTGATGATCGACTTCGAGGGCCTGACCTGGTTCGACGTCGAGTGGGAGCACGCATGGCTCCGGCTGCGCTTCGGCGACGCGTACCCGGCGCTGCGGCCGGTCGCGCTCGACGTCGACCGGCTGGAGTTCTACCGGTACGCGCAGGTGCTGTCGTTGATCGAGGGTCCACTGCGGATCGCCGGGACCGACTTCCCGGACCGGCGGTGGATGCGCGAGCTGGCCGACCGGAACATCGCCGCGGCGCTCTCCGTGCTCTGAGCCGCTCACGCATGGTGACCCGCAGGTCACGACGCCGTCTCATTTCGCACCGATGAACGCCTGATGAACGGTTCGCCTCTTGACGACCGGGCGGCCCGGTCATTGAATTTCGACGTGGCGAGCTGCCCCGCGCGCGTGTCGTCCACACCGGCCGTCAGCGGGGGCGGACCGGTCGCCCGAGCCCGTGCCCGCACCGGGGCGCCCGGGCGACACCCGCCCCGGCGGGCCGTCCGATGACCGAGCGACGCCGACGCACGCTGCTCAGCGCGGCGCTGCACGCCGTGTCGCACGCCGTCGCCGTCGTCTACTGCCTGACGACGCTCGCCGAGCCGCACCGGCCGCTGATGCTCGGGGCGTACGGCTGCGGTCTGGTCGCCGGCGTCGCGGGCTCGTGGGTCGCGACCCGGGTGACGTCGAAGACCTGGAGCTACCGGGTCTCCTCCACGCTGCTGCTGATCACGCTGGTGGTGGCCGCGGTGGGCGCGCTCGGCGACGGCGGGGTCTCCTCCCCCGCGGCGCTGGGCTTCGTCACCACCGCCGTCTTCGTCGCCAGCTACACCCCGCAGCTGCGCCTGATGCTCGGCTTCGAGGTGCTCATCCTCGGCACCTACCTCCTGGTCGCCGTCGCCGGGCCACCCGCGCCGCGCGGGCACGTCTTCGTCTACCTCGCCGGCATGCTGGTGCTCGTCTCGGTCTGCTCCACCCAGACCAGGGCGCTGGCCCGGCAGCGGTCCCAGCTGCGGGCGCTGGCGTCGCTGGACCCGCTCACCGGCGCGCTGAACCGGCGCGGCCTGGCCGAACTGACCCGCTTCCTGTTCCGCGCGGGCTGTCGGCCCGGCCCGTCGCTGCTCTGCCTCGACCTGGACGACTTCAAGCTGGTCAACGACCGTCTCGGGCACGCCGCCGGGGACGACCTGCTGCGTCGGGTGGTGGCCGCGACGCGCGAGGTGCTGCGCGGCGGGGACGCCATCGCCCGCATCGGGGGCGACGAGTTCGTGGTGGTGCTCGCCGACGCCGACACGGAGGCGGCCCGCTCGACGGCGGCGCGGATCGAGGCGACGCTGCGCCCGCTCACCTCGGTCAGCGTCGGCACCGCCACCGCGCCCTTTGACGGCGACACCCTGGACCGGCTCCTGCACGCCGCCGACCAGCGGCTCTACCGGGTGAAGCAGCAGCGCGGACGCGCCGGCGGCCGGCTGCTCGCCGACGGCGGCGGACGCGGCTGACCACGCCCCGGCCGGAGACGCCCCGGCGACGGAACCGGCCGGGTGGACGGCTCCGGGTCAGGCGACGAAGACGCAGAACGGGTGACCGGCCGGGTCGGCGTAGACCCGCAACGGCTCGTCCGGGTCGTCGACGCGGTCCAGCAGCAGCCGGCCGCCGAGCGCGAGCACCCGCTCGTGCTGCCGGTCCAGTTCCGCCACCGACGGCACGGTCAGGTCGAGGTGCAGCTGCTGCGGCACCTCCCCCTCCGGCCAGGTCGCCGCCGGCAACCGCTCGACCTGCTGGAACGCCAGCTGCGGGGCACCCTCCGAGGTCCGCAGCACCAGCCAGTCCCGGCCCCGCCCGTCGGGCTCCCCGGCCGCCGGGGGTTCGTCCCCGGGTCGGTAGACCAGGCCCAGCAGCGCGCGGTAGAACTCGGCCAGGGCCCGCGCGTCGGTGCAGTCGAGCACCACCTGGCACAGCCGCAGACCCGGTCCGTCGGTCACCGTCACCACCTCCGGACCTCCTCCTGCCCCGGGCGGGCCCGGCCCAATCCGCCCGCCGGGCGCTCGGATACGGTGGGCGCGGCTGCGACGCGGCGAGGGAGGACACCGGATGCGCCTGCACGTGGGCTGTGCGATGTGGACGCACCGGTCCTGGTCGGGACGGTTCCTGCCGCACCCGCTGCCGGCCCACGAGCGGCTACGCGCGTACGCCGGCTGGTGCGACGCGGTCGAGGGCAACACCACGTTCTACGCGACCCCGAGCCGGGAGACCGTGGCATCCTGGGCGGAGCAGACCGACCCCGACTTCCGGTTCCTGCCCAAGCTGCCGAAGGCGGTCACGCACGGGCACCGGCTCACCGGCGGCGAGGGCGACCTGCGGGCGTTCCTGGACGCGGTCGAGCCGCTCGGCCCCCGGGCCCACATGCTCTGGGTGCAGCTGCCCGGCGGGTTCGCCCCCGAGGACGTGCCCGTCCTGGACCGGTTCCTGCGCACCCTGCCCACCACCCACCGGTACGCCGTCGAGGTTCGCCACCCCGCCTTCTTCACCGACCCCGGCGCGGTGCGGGCGCTGGAGGACACGCTCGGCCGGCACGGCGCGGAGTGGGTCCCGTTCGACACCACCGCCTTCTTCCGCACGCCACCGACCAGCGACGCGGAGCGGGAGGCGTGGACCCGCAAACCCCGGCTGCCGCTGCGGACCCACGCGCTGACCGACCGGCCGGTCGTGCGCTACCTCGGCCGTGACGACCCGGCCACCACGGTCGAGGGCTGGCAGCCGTGGCTCGACGTGGTCGCCGCCTGGCTGCGCGAGGGCCGCTCGCCGACCGTGTTCGTGCACACGCCGGACAACGCGGACGCCCCCGAACTGGCCCGCCGCTTCCACGACCAGGTGCGCGCCCGGGTGCCCGAGCTGGCGCCGCTGCCCGAGCCGGCCCCGGTCGGCCCGGCGACGCTGTTCTGACTGTCCGGCCGGTCAGGCCGGCGTCAGCGGCAGCAGCACCTCGAACCGGGTGTCCCCCGGCTCCGACCGCACCCGGATGTCGCCGTGGTGCTTGTTGACCACGATCCGGTACGAGATGTCCAGGCCGAGACCGGTGCCCTCGCCGACCGCCTTGGTGGTGAAGAACGGCTCGAAGATGCGCGGCCGCACCTCCGGCGGGATGCCCGGACCGGTGTCCCGGACCTCGACGGTCAGCCGGTCCTCGGTGCGCCCGGTCCGGACCGTCAGCGTGCCCTCGCCCGCCATCGCGGCGAGCGCGTTGTCGATCAGGTTGGTCCACACCTGGTTGAGTTCGGCGGCGTACGCCGGCACGGCGGGCAGGCTCCGGTCGTACTCCTTGACCACCCGCACGCCCGCCGGCACTTTCGCCTGGAGCATGACCAGCGTGGCGTCGAGCAGGTCGTGCACGTCCACCGTCTGGTAGGGCGCACGGTCGAGCTGGGAGTACTGCTTGGCGGCCCCGACCAGCCCGGAGACCCGGGTCACCGCGTCGTCGATCTCGCCCATCAGCAGCTCGGTGTCGATGGTGTAGGTGATCCAGTGGACCGCCGACTCCAGGTCGTCGCCGCCGACCGCCGCGTCGACCTGGGCGAGCCACCCGCTGTCGATGCCGCCCGCGACCAGCGTCGGGGCCAGCTCCCAGGCCCCCCGTACGCCGTGGTCGTCGAGCCAGTCGGCCAGCTCGTCCTCGGCGTCGCTGGCCGCCAGCGGCGACAGGCCCGGCGTCGCGGCGGCCCGCTTCACCGCCTCCTCCTGGAGGGCGACCAGGTCGTGCAGCCGCCGCCCGTCCAACCGCCCGTCGGCGATCATGGCGAGCTTGTGCCGCATCTTCGCGACCCGCCCGCGCAGCGCCGAGGTGGCCCGTACGGCGGCCGCCGCCGGGTTGTTCAGCTCGTGGGTGAGCCCGGCCGACAGCGCGCCCAGGGCCAGCAGCCGCTCCCGTTCGCCGACGATGGTCTGCGTGTTGCGCATCCCGACGAACAGTCCCTCCAGCAGGTGGGTGGCCATCGGGAACCAGCCGCGCATGGCGTCCGCGATGACCGCCGCCGGCAGGGCGAACACCGCGCAGTCGGTCACCGCGCGGAGGCTGTTCAGGTAGCGCTGCTCGGCCGGGTCCCCGACGTACGCCTGCATCGCGCCGCCGTAGACGCCGGGCTGGCTGGTCCGGCTCAGCTCCACCTCGTCGCCCTGGACCCGGCGGTGCATGGCGACCGTGCCGTCGAGCAGCACGTAGAAGCAGCTCGCCGGCTCGCCCTCGACGTAGACCGGCTCGCCGGCGCGCCGCCGCTCCACCCGGCCGTGCTCGGCCAGGTGGGACAGCTGCTCCGGGGTGAGCGACTCGAACAGGAAGAGCCGCCGCAGCTCGTCGACGGTGAGCCGGTCCATGGTCATCGGGCCTCCTTCGTCCGCGACTGCGGGGCTCGCAAACCCGGCTCACTCCTCGCGCTCACTGGGCCTCCTTCGTTCGCGACTGCGGGGCTCGCGAACCCGGCTCACTCCTCGCGCTCACTGCGCCTCCAGGTAGCGGTGCACCAGCGAGACCGCCATCGCGCCCTCGCCCACGGCCGAGGCCACCCGCTTGACCGAGTCGGCCCGCACGTCCCCGGCGGCGAACACGCCCGGCATGCTGGACTCCAGGTGGTAGGGGTCGCGCGGCAACGCCCAGCCCGGCGGCCGGCGCCCGCCCCGGGTCAGGTCCGGGCCGGTGAGCACGAAGCCCCGGCCGTCGCGGGCGACCGCGCCGCCGAGCCAGTCGGTGCGCGGCTCGGCGCCGATGAACACGAACAGCCACGAGGTCTCCACCTCGCGGGTCGCGCCGGTGCGCACGTCCCGCAGCGTCACCCGTTCCAGGTGCTCGCCGCCGGCGCCGCCGACCACCTCGGTGCACGGGTGCACCTCGATGGTGTCGATCCGGGCGATCTGCTCGATCAGGTAGCTGGACATCGACCGGGTCAGGTCCTCGCCGCGGATCAGCAGATGCACCCGGCGGGCGTAGCGGGAGAAGTGCACGGCGGCCTGGCCGGCCGAGTTCGCCCCGCCGACGATGTAGACGTCCGACCCGGAGCAGCTCGGCGCCTCGCTGGCCACCGAGCCGTAGAAGCAGCCCCGTCCGGTCAGCTCGGCCAGCCCGGGCGCCGGCAGCATCCGGTAGGAGACACCGGTGGCGAGCACCACGGTGTGCGCGGCGACGCTGCTGCCGTCGCTGAACCGCAGCACCCGCGCCCCGCCCGCGTCCTCCAGCGACACCACCTCGCGCGCGCTGAGCAGCTCCGCGCCGAACCGCAGCGCCTGCCGACGGGCCCGGTCGGTGAGCTGGGCACCGGAGACCCCGTCCGGGAAACCGAGGTAGTTCTCGATCCGGCTGCTCTGCCCGGCCTGCCCGCCGGTGGCCCGCCGCTCGATCAGCACCGTCCGCAGCCCCTCGGAGGCGCCGTAGACGGCGGCGCCGAGCCCGGCCGGGCCGGCGCCGACCACCACCAGGTCGTAGAACTCGGCCGCCGGCGTGGTGGCCAGCCCGACCTGCGCGGCCAGGTCGGCCGCCGACGGCTGCACCAGCGACTTGCCGTCCGCGGTCACCACCAGGGGTACGTCGTTCGCGGTGACGCCCGCGGCGGTGAGCAGCCCGGCGCCCTCCGGCTCGTCGGCGGGCACCCAGCGGAACGGCACCAGGTTGCGGGCCAGGAAGTCCCGGGCCGTGAACGACGGCGCCGACCAGCGGTGCCCGACGACGCGCAGCTCGGGGGTGGTGGTGGCGCCGTCGGCCGTCCACGCCTCCAGCAGCTGGTCCAGCACCGGGTAGAGCTTCTCCTCCGGCGGGTGCCACGGCTTGAGCAGGTAGTGATCGAGGTCGACCACGTTGATCGCGTTGATCGCGGCGTCGGTGTCGGCGTACGCGGTGAGCAGCACCCGGCGCGCGGTGGGGAAGAGGTCCATCGCGGCCTCGAGGAACTCGATGCCGTTCATCTGCGGCATCCGGTAGTCGGCGATCAGCACCGCCACCTGTTCGCCGCGCAGCCTCAACTCGCGCAGCGCGTCCAGGGCCGCCTCGGCGGAGTCGGCGCGGACCACCCGGTAGCGGTCGCCGTAGCGGCGCCGGATGTCGCGGGCGACCGCCCGGGAGACGGCCGGGTCGTCGTCGACGGTGAGGATCGCGGGGTTGGGCATGGCCCCCACTTAAGCACCACCGGCGGCCGACCCGCACCACCCGCCCGGTCCGGCTCAGCCCGGACGGCCGGGTTCGGGGGGCGGCACCGGGTCGGCGTACGCCCCGGACCGGCCGGCGTACCGCTCGCCGTCGAGGAACGGCAGCGGGTTCGGCGTGCACCCGTGCAGGCCCAGCGTCTGCTGTTGCATCACCGGCGCCGGCCGTCCCCGGCCCGGGCAGCGTTCGTGGCCGTGGCCGAGCCGGTGCCCGACCTCGTGGTTGACCATGTACCGGCGGTAGCTGTCGAGGTCTCGCCCGAAGGGCGGCGCGCCGAGCGCCCAGCGGGCCACGTTCAGCACCACCCGGTCACCGCGCCGGCAGGAGGTGTAGCCGTCCGGCCCGTCCCGGCACAACTCGTCCCGGGTGCCCGGGGTGGCCAGGTGGACGGTGAAGTCGGCGGCCCGGTCCGGGCCGACCCGGCGCAGGGTGACCCGCCCGTCGGTCGTCCAGCCGCCCGGGCCGGTGAGGATGCCGGTGACCCGCGCGGCGAACGCGTCCACCGGCACCCCCCGGATGTCGCGCTCCACCGCCACCCGGTAGCGCAGCGTCCGGCCCGTACCCCGGGAGCTGGCCGGCTCGGCCGCGGCGAACCGCCACCGGTTGCCGCCGTCGGCGGGGTAGCCGATCGCCGCCGGCCGGTGACGCGCGGGCGCCGGGGCCGCCGGCGCGGCGGTCGGCCCGGCGGGCGCGACCACCGCGCGGTCGGTCGCCGGCCGGTCGGACGGCACGCAGCCGGCCAGCAACCCGGCCAGCAGTACGATCGTTGCGCCGCCGCGCGTCCGGTCCACGATCCTGGTCATCTCGTCCCCCCTCGGCGCCCGGTCGGCGCGCAGGGAGGAGGACGGGTGGTCCGGTGCCGAAGTTGATCCGTCGGGAACTCAACCTTTTCCCCACCTCGCCCGTCCTTGTCGGGGTGGGACGGGAAGAGGTCGGGCATGGCCCGGGGTGACGCCGAGTTCGTCGAGTTCGCCCGGGCGGCCTCGGCGCGGCTGGAGCACGCCGCCTTCCTGCTGACCGGCAACCACCACCAGGCCGAGGACGCGGCCCAGACCGCGCTGGTGCGCACGTACGCGTCCTGGGCCCGGATCCGCAACGGCGACGCGTACGGCTACGCGCGCACGGTGCTGGTGAACCACCTCGTCGACACGTGGCGGCGGCCGATTCGCGAATATCCCACCGAGGACCTGCCGGAGCAGCACCGCGGCGACGTGGCGGACGAGGTCGCGACCCGGCGCTGGCTGCTCACCGCGCTGGGCACGCTCACCGCGCGCGAGCGCGCCGTGGTCGTGCTGCGCCACTACTTCGACCTGCCGGAGGCCCAGGTGGCCCGCGAACTCGACGTGTCGGTCGGCACCGTCAAGAGCACCGGCTCCCGCGCGCTGGAGAAGCTGCGCGGCGCCGGCCTGACCGCGCCGGAACCGCAGGGGACGTGCCGGTGAACGAGGTGGAGGAACTGCGCCGGGTCCTGCGGGCCACCGAGCGGACCGACCGCACCGGTCCCGACCTCGCCGACATCATGCGCCGGGGCCGGCGGCTGCGCCGTCGCCGGCGGGTCGCCGGGGCCGGCGCGGCGGCGGTCGCGGTGCTCGCGGTGGTCCTCGGCGCGGCCGACGTCGTCACCCGGACCGGCCCGCCGCCACCGACCCCGACGCGGCCGGCCGCCCCGGTGCCCGCCGCCACGCCCAGCCCGGAGGCCACCCCCGGACCGACGACGGCGCCGGTGCGCCCGGTCGGGGCGGTCGTGGACAGCGGCCTCCGGTACGGCACCCAGGAACGGGTGTTCTACTTCGTCCCGGTCGACGTGCCCCGGGTGCCCGGCGTGACGGTCGGGCTGGTCGCCGGCCGCCGCCGCCCCGCCGGCGAGCTGGTCTCCGACTACCTGGTCAACGACGTGGCCGGCAGCGACCGCCGGCCGGGGTTTCACGAGATCGGGTACGACCAGCGGCGGCGGGTGCCCGCCGACCTGCCGCTGCCCACGTTCGGCTACTTCGTCGGCCCCGCCGCCCGGATCGTCGGCACCGTCGACGGCCGCCAGGTCGACGCGCGGCTGGCCCGGTGGAGCGAGGACCAGCGGGTGGTGATCTTCTGGTTCGACCCGGCGTCGCTCGCCCCCGGCACCCCGCTGGACGGCATCGTCGCGCGGGACGCCCGGGGCCGGCGACTGTGACCGGCGGCCCTCAGGCGCGTCTCCCCCGCGTCGACACGAGCTGGTAGGACATCACCGCGAAGGCCGGGTCGCGCAGCAGCCGGCGGAACGCGTCCAGCTGACCCGGCGACAGCCCGGCGTCGAGCAGCTCCGGTTCGAGCTGCCGGGAGTTCGTGCCGTACAGCGACGCGCCGAGCGAGCCGCCGGGCCAGCTGCGCGCGTGGACGACCGTGTCCACGTCGACCAGCCCGGCGGCGGTCAGCTGGGCGTGCACGTCCTGCGCCCAGGCCAGGTCCGCGCCGTGACCCTGGAGGATGCCGAGCATCGCGTCGGTCACCTGGGCGAACAGCTTCGCCGCGTCGTCGCTCGGCGCGGTCAGCACCCGCAGCGGCGCCGTGCAGTCGAACTCCTCGACCACCAGCCATCCGCCCGGCGCCAACGCGCCGGCCAGGGTACGCAGCACCCGGCGCCGCTCCGGCAGGTGCAGCAGCACCAGTCGGGCGTGGACCAGGTCGAACGGGTCGCCCGGCGGCAGCTCGTGGCGCACGTCGTGCCGGCGTACCTCCAGGTTCCCGGCCGGGCGCAGGTGCGCCAGGTCGAGGTCGGTCGCCACCACCCGGCCGGACGGGCCGACGGCGGCGGCCATGGCCCGGGCGACCGAGCCGCCCCCGGCGCCGACCTCCCAGCACCGGGCGCCCGGCGTGAGCAGCGGCGGCGCGATCCGGTCGGTGGTGATCGGGTCCAGGAAGGACTCCAGGGCGCGCAGTTGGGGCACCGCGTCGGCGGCACCGGTGTCGAAGGCGTAGTCGGTCTCGGGGGCGTCGGTCGGCATCGCTCCTCATTCCTGTCCCGGGTTGTCGGTTCGCGGTCCCGGCGCCGCCAGGGAGCCGGACCGGGGCCGGGGAGCCGGCGGCTCCGCGACCGTGGCGACGCTGAGCAGCGCGGCCACCGCGCCCGGGTCGGCCCGGGCCTCGTCGGCCGGTCGGTCGTAGACCACCCGGCCGTACTCCAGCACGGCGATCCGGTCCGCGACCGCGACCGCGTGCCGCACCTGCTGCTCGACCAGGAGCACGGTCAACCCGGACCGGGCCAGCGACCCGACCAGCTCCCGCACCCGCGCCGCCAGGTCCGGCGCGAGCCCCTCGCACGGCTCGTCGAGCAGCAGCACGCGGGGTTGGCCGAGCAGCGCCCGGGCGATCGCCAGCATCTGCTGCTCGCCACCGGAGAGCTGGTCGCCGCGGTGACGCAGCCGGGCGCCGAGGCGGGGCAGCAGGTCCAGCACCCGGGCCACGGTCCAACCCTCGCCGCCGGGGGTGGCCGCACGCCACGGCGCCGCCGCCAGGACCAGGTGCTCGGCCACGGTCAGCCGGGAGAACACCCGTCGGCCCTGCGGCACCAGCCCCACGCCGGCGCGGGCGATCCGGTGCGGCTGCCGGCCGGCCACCGGCACCCCACCGATCTCGATCCGCCCGGCCTGCGGCCGGACCAGCCCGGCCACGCAGTGCACGAGCGTGCTCTTGCCCGCGCCGTTGCGGCCCACCACCGCCTGCACCGCGCCGGGTCGCACGTCGAGGCTCACCTCGTGCAGCACGGTGCCGCCCGCGTAGCCGGCGCAGAGCCGGTCGATGCGCAGCATCACGTCACCCCCTCCGCGTACGCCTCCCGGACCGGGCCGGACGCGCGGATCTCGGCGGGCGAACCGGTGGCGAGCGTCCGCCCGTCGCGCAGCACGGTCACCGTGTCGCAGAGCGCGTAGACCAGGTCCAACCGGTGCTCGACGAGCAGCACCGCGACCGCGCGGGGCAGCCCGCGCAGGAACTCCGCCAGCCAGCCGACCTCCACCGCGGACAGTCCGGCGGCCGGCTCGTCGAGCAGCAGCAGCCGGGGCCGCCCGGCCAGCGCCACCGCGATCTCCACCTGCCGGCGCTGCCCGTGGGCGAGCTGCCCCGCCGGGACGGCGGCGAGATCACCGAGGCCCACCCGCGCCAGCAGCGCGTCCGCGGTACGCCCGGCCGCCCGTCGCCGCGCCGCCGGATGCCACCGCCCCGCGCGGACGGCCCGGGGCAACGCGGCGACCAGCACGTTCTCCCGCGCGGTCAGCGAACCCCAGACGGCGGGACGCTGGTGGATGCGGCCCACGCCGCGCCGGGCCCGGGCCGCCAGCCCGAGTCGGGTGACGTCCCGCCCGGCCAGGCGCACCCGGCCGTCCGCCGGCCGGGTGGCGCCGGCGAGCACGTCGAGCAGCGTGGTCTTGCCCGCGCCGTTCGGCCCGATCAGCGCGTGCCGTTGGCCGAGCGCGACGCGCAGGTCGACCCCGTCCAGCGCGGCCAGCGACCCGTAGCGCACGGTGACCGCCTCGGCGGTGAGCAGCGGGGTCACGCGCCCACCCCCGTGGTGACGGTCGGCCGGGGCGTCCCGGCGGCGGGCGGCTCCCCCGGTGCGGGCGCCGCCGGGCGCCGGCGCGGCCGGCGGGCCGTGGGCAGCAGATACGCGGCGGCGACGAACGCCAGCCCGAGCACCAGCGGCGCCTGCCCCGGCAGCGCGCCGAACAGCCAGTCCCGGGCGGCGACGACGAGGACCGCGCCGACCAGCGCGCCGCCGACCGAGGCGGTGCCGCCGACCACCACGCCGAGCAGCAGCAACGCGGAGGTGTCGAAGCCGAAGTCGGCCGGCGAGACGTACTGCTGGGCGGTGACCAGCAGCGAGCCGGCCGCGCCGGCGATCGCCCCGGCGGCCACGTGCACGCCCGCGACGTGCGCCGACACCCGGTGCCCGCTGGCCCGCAGCCGCGCCTCGTCGTCCCGGCCGGCCCGCAGCAGCAGCCCCACCCGGGTCCGCAGCACCAGCAGCACCAGCCCGGCGAGCACCGCCACCACCACCAACGTGTAGAGGTAGCGGGCCCGGTCGGTGGCCAGCGGCGGCAGCCCCCACAGCGGGCGGGTCGGGGCGATGCCGGCGAGCCCGTCGGTGCCGCCGGTCACCGCGGTCCACCGACCGGCGAGCACCACCGCCAGCTCGCCGACCGCCAACGTGATCATCAGGAGCACCACGCCCCGGGCGGGGACCACCAGCGGCAGCGTCGCCACCGCCAGCGCGGCCCCGGCCGCCGCCGCCACGACGAGCTGCACCGGCCCCACGTCGGAGAGCTGACCGCCGACCACGACGCCGGTGTACGCGCCGGCCGCGTACGGCGCGGTCTGCCCGAGCGTGGGCAGCCCGGCGACCCCGGTCAGCAGCGCCACGCCGACCGCGACCAGGCCGAGCGCCAGCGTGCGGGCGAGCAGCGCGACGGTGTAGTCGTCGACCGCCCACGGCGCGACCACCAGCCCGGCCAGGACGGCCGCCCCGACGAGCCCGCGCAGCGCCCGTACGGCCCGGTCCCTCATGTCGCCCGCCGGGCCGTGGCCAGCCGGCGCGCCCGCGCGGCGAGCACCACCGCCATGGCGGCGAACAGCAGGAACGGGGCCGCCGACGGGGCGAGCGCGACGCCGAGCGTCTGGATCTGGCCGACCGCCAGCGCGGCGAGCAGCGTGCCGGTCATCGACCCGAGGCCGCCGAGGACCACCACGACCAGCGACAGCAGCAGCACCCCGTCGGCGGTGTCCGGTCCCGGGCCGATGATCGGGGCGCCGAGCACGCCCGCGGCCCCGGCCAGCGCCCCGGCGGCGGCGAGCACGCCGACCCGCACCACGGTCGGGCTCACCCCGAGCACGGCGACCATCTCCGCGTCGTCGACCGCCGCCCGCACCAGCATGCCGGCCCGGGTCCGGCGCACCACCAGGTGCAGCAGGACCGCGAGCAGCGTGGCCACCACGATGAAGACCAGGCGGTACGCGGCGTAGCGGTGCCCCGCGACCGTCACCGACCCGTCCAGCGCGGCGGGCACCCGCACCGGTGGGTCGTCCGGGCCGAACGCGCCGACGAGCAGGCTCCCCCCGACCAGCGCGACGCCGAACGTCAGCAGCGCCTGGGTCAGGTGGTCGGCCGCCGCCGCCCGGGTGAGCAGCACCGCGACCAGCGCGCCGGCGGCGGTCGCGGCGGCCACGCCGACGAGCAGCGCCAGCGCCAGGCTGGGCCAGCCGCCGTCGAGCAGCGCGGCGGCGGTGTAGCCGCCGACGGCGAACAGCGTGCCGTGCGCCAGGTTGAGGATGCCGGCCACGCCGAAGCAGAGCACCAGCCCGGCCGCGGCGACGAACACCAGCAGCCCGTAGGCGACACCGTCCAGCGCCGGCACCACGTACGGGTCGACCGGCACGCCGGTCATCCGCCCACGGTGGCGAGGTCGCCCACCACGGTGTTGGACAGCGCCCGCCCGTCCTGGCGGACCTGGCGCAGATACCACTTCTGCACCGGCGCGTGCGTGGTCGGCGAGAACTGCCAGGTGCCGCGCGGGCTGGCGATCTGTCCGAGCTGGCCGATCGCGGCGTTGACCCGTTCCGGGGTGGGGTCGTCGCCGGCCGCCGCGACCGCCCGGTCCAGCACCGCCGCCGCGTCGTAGGAGGCCATCGCGTAGGTCGTCGGGGACCCGTCGTGCGCGGCCTTCCAGGCGGCCACGAACGCCCGGTTCTCGGCGTTGTCGAGGTCGGGCGAGTAGTTCAGCACCGAGTAGATGTTCCGGGCCGCGTCGCCCTGCGCGTCGAGCACGCCGCCCTCGGTCAGGAACCCGGCGGCGTAGAGCGGCACGTCCCTGATCTCCGACTGGGCGTACTGCTTGACGAAGTCGACAGCGGCGCTGCCGGCGTAGAACGTGTAGACCGCGTCCGCGCCGGACGCCTTGATCCGGGCGAAGTACGGGGTGAAGTTGGTGGTCGCCGGGAACGGCGTGAACGTGGTCTTGCCGTCCGGGTTGGCGAGCCGTCCGCCGGCCCTGGCGAACGCCTCGGTGAAGCCGCGCAGCTCGTCCCAGCCGCCCTGGTAGTCCGGGCCGATGGCGTAGACGCTGCCCTTGACGTCGTCGCGCACGTGCTGGGCGATCGCCTCGCCCGGCTCGTCGGAGAGGTAGGAGGTGTGCCAGACCCGGGACACGTCCTTGATCTCCGGCCGGCCGTTGGAGCCGACGAACGGCACCTTCGTCTCGTTGAGCAGCGGATAGACCGCGGCCACCGAGCCGCCGCCGACGATGCCGGTCAGCGCCACCACCCGGTCCTGCTTGAGCAGTTTGGTGGCGGCCGGCACGGCGGTCGCCGCGCCGTTGCCCTCGTCCGCCACGACCAGTTCCACCTTCTTGCCGCCGAGCTTGCCGTCGTGGGTGGACAGGTAGAGCTGGAAGCCGTCGCGGATGTCCTTGCCGACCGCCTGGTACGTGCCGGACAGGGACGCGAGCAGGCCGATCCGGACGGTGGCGTCGGCGCCGCCGCCGGGCCGGTCCTCGGCGCAGGCGGGCGCCGCGAGCAGGACGAGGGCGAGCAGCGCCGCGGTGCGGGCACGGCTGCGCCGGGGCAGGGTCAGGGACATGGTGTCTCTCCTGTGCGAGGGGGATGGATCCGGCGGGGTGCCGGCGGTCAGCGGCCGCGGCTCAGGGCCGCCCGGGCCGCGGGGGTGAGCGCGTCGCCGATGCGGTTCGCCAGCTCGGTCATCTCGTAGGAGACCTTGCCGACGTCGCACCTCGGGTCGGCGAGGACGAGCAGCGAGGCGCCGTCGTTGAAAGCCATGGAGAACATGAAGCCGCCCTCCAGCTGGGTGACGTTGGAGATCACCGCGCCGGCGTCGAAGAACGCCGCCGCCCCGCGCAGCAGGCTGACCAGCCCGCTGCCGGTCGCCGCCAGCTGGTCGGCCCGGTCCGGCGGGAGGCCGCGGGTGGCGGCCACCATCAGGCCGTCGCTGGAGATGGCGATCGCATGGCTGACCTCGGTGGCGCGCTCGGCGAACGCGTCCAGCAGCCAGCCGAGATCCTGGTGGTCGGTCACGGGCACTCCCTCGTCGGGTCAGTGGGTGATCAGGTTGGCCCGGCGGCCGGCGACGCCGCGGGCGTACGCGGCCATGGCGGTGGCCACCCGGGCCGGGTCCCGGTGGTCGGTGGCCGGCCGGGGCGCCGGGACACCGCCGGGCACCAGGTGCTCCTGCGGCTGCCGCCGGGGCAGCCCGGAGGTGGTGGTGCCGGCGACCCGTGGCTCGTCGACCCGCGCCGCCGACTGCCAGGCGTCGTCCGCGGGACCGGACCACGGCGTGCCGTCGACGCCCGGCCGGTCGCCCTGGAACCAGTGGTTGACCTGCGCGAAGATCACCGGCTCCTCGGTCGGCGGGGCGCCGCCGCCGGGCGCGGCCCGGAACACCGGGGCGACCGGGAGCGCCCGCTCGGCGGCCGGTCCGCCGGCCCACGGCTGCGGCGCCGGCGGGGCGACGGGCGCGACGGTGGCCCGCCCGGGCGGGTACGCGACCGTGGTGCGTGCCGCCCGCCGGGACGGCCGCTCGGGGCTGAGCAGGAACTCCTCGGGCGGCAGCGGCCGGGTCAACGCGGCCGGGAGGGCCACCTCGGCGATGGTGCCGCGGCGTGGTCCGGACCGGAGCTGGACGGCCGCGCCCAGCCGGGTGGCGAGCTGCCCCACCACGACCAGCCCCATCGCCCGGACGGTGGCGACGTCGATGGCGGGCGGCCGGGCGAGCAGGTCGTTGAGCTGCTGCCGGCGGTGCGGGGGCAGCCCGACGCCCTCGTCGCTGATCTGGACGATCACCCGGTCGCCGAGGCTGCGGCCGGTCACCCAGGCCTCGGTGGCCGGCGGGGAGTAGCCGGTGGCGTTCTCCATCAGCTCGGCGAGCAGGTGCACCACCTCGTCGACGGACTCGGCGGCGACCGCGACGTCGCCGTCGACCAGGCCGAGGCGGATCCGGGCGTAGTGCTCGATCTGGCTCTGCGCGGCCTGGAGCACCTGGGGCAACGGCACGTCGTGGTGGCGTACCCGGCCGACGCCCACACCGCCCAGTACGAGCAGGCTGGCGTTGATCCGGCCCATCCGGGTGGCGAGGTTGTCCAGCGCGTAGAGCTGGTGCAGCCGGTCGGGGTCGGTCTCGTCCCGCTCGACCCGGTCCACCTGGGCCAGCACCGCGTCGACCAGACGCTGCTCCCGGCGGCTGAGGTGGATGAAGATCTCCGCGGTGTTGGCCCGCATCACCGCCTGCTCCGCCGCCGTCCGCACGGCCGCCCGATGCACCGCGCTGAACGCCTGCCCGACCTCGCCGATCTCGTCGTCGCCGGAGACCTCCAGCGTGTCGACGGCCTGCCGGCGGGCCAGCTCGTCCGGGTCGACCGAGGCGCTGTCCGGTTCCTGGAGCCGGGCCACCACCTGGGGCAGTCGCTCGAACGCGACCGCGTTCGCCGCGTCCCGCAGCCGCCGCAGCCGCCGGGTGATCTGGCGGGCCACCGCCCAGGTCACCAGCGCGGTCAGCAGCAGGGCCAGCACCGTGGCCGCGGCCTCGACGACGGTGCGCCGCCGCTGGTCCGTGTGGGCCGCGCGGATGTCGTCGAGCACCGTCCCGTCGACCCGCAGGCGCAGCTCGGCCAGGCGTACCGCCCACTGCTGGGTGGCGGTCAGCCAGGTCCCCAGATCCAGCTCCAGGCGGTCGCCCGCCGCCGTGCGGGCCACCTGGTCCAGCAGCCGTTGCAGCCGCAGCGCGCTCTCGCCGCTGCCGGCCTGCTCCCACCAGCCCTGCCAGGCCGGCCGGGCCAACGCCAGGAACGCGAGGCTCGCCTCGGTGACACCGGTCCGGGCGGCGGTGATGTCCTGCTGCAACGCGGGCGTCACCTGGCCGGCGGTGACCGCCCGCAGCACCGCCACCTGCTGCTGGCCGACCGCCTCGGCCACCTTGGACAGCGCGGCCGAGGCCCGGATGCCGTCCGCGATCCGCGGGTTGACCACGCCGAGGGTGACGCTCTCGCGCAGGCCGAGCAGGTCGGCGATGACGATGCGGTAGCTGAACGTCATGGCCGACACCGAGGCGCGCTCGGCGGTGCGCACCTGGGCGCGCAGCGGGGCGAGGCTGTCCAGCGCCGCGTCGATCCGCGGCAGCACGGCCCGCTCGGCGGCGGCGCCGGACGGCACCTCGGCGCGCCGGCGACGGTAGCCGGCGACCGCGGCGTCGGTGGCCGTGGTGGCGTCGGCGAAGGCGTCCTGCTGCTCCGGGGCGCCCCGGGTCAGCAGGTCGGCCGCGACGATCCGTTCGTACTGCAACCGGTGGGCCAGGTCCCCGGCCTCGGCGCCGAGCTGGGCCAGCAGGCCGAGGTCGCTGGCGCGGGAGGTCTGCCGGGCGCTCTCGGTGAGGGCCAGGCCGGCGAAGCCCATCACGGCGACGAGCGGCGCGGCCACGATGAGGCGCATCCGGCCGCCGATCCGCCACCGGCGGCGGCGGGTCGGGTAGGGTCGGGCCGCGTGGGACCTCGTGCTCGACGCCACTGCTGACTCCCCGCACTGATCGGCAAAGTTCTATCTGCATTTGCGGATTGCACGTCCCATTGCGCCGGACGACGTGCGCGGAGGCCAGACCCGCTCGTGGTACAAACAGGCCGTACCAGCATCTGTACCCGGAGTTGGCGACGCCGGGGGCGTACCCGGGGATCCGGAGGCGGCGGAGGTCAGTGCCGGCCGGCCGCCGACGGCGGTTGGCCCTCCGACCCGGGTTGTGCGAGCACCTGGCCGATCAGCTCCCGCAGCTCGTCGATGGCCGCCACCACGGCCTGCGGATCGCGGGGGTCGCGCCGCGGAGCCGGCGGCGGACCGGCCGGCTCCCAGCCCGCCACCTCAGCCGACCGCGGCCCCCGCCGCCCGTCCGCGGCCAACTGCTCCGCCGCGACGCGCGGCCACAGGTCCGCCAGCCGACCGCCGGTGGCGAGCACCTCGTCGCACCGGACGGCGAACTCCTGGCTGCCGAAGCGCCGGCCCGACTCGACCGCCGCGACCGTCTCCCGGCTGAACCGCACCCGCTCCGCCAGCGTCCGCTGGGTCAGGCCGCGTCGCGTCCGCCAGCGGCGCAGCTCGGCCCGGAACTGCCGGCTGGCGGCGGCGGGATCGGCGTTCGACGCGGGCGTGCGATCCATGTGCTCACCTTCGCGACGCCGGAGCGGCGCCGGCAGCAGATCGAGGGCGGGTGATGACTGGGCGTTCGCAGGGGGTCATTCTTAACCCACGGACGCGCGGGTGTGAAGACACGACTGCGCTCCGTGTCCGTCGACGGTGGCCGGTCGACGTCCCCATCGGCGCGCGGTCACGCCGCCGGACGCGACTCGGAGCGCACCGCCGGATCCACCACCACGGGCAGGCCACGGTGCGCGCGGAAGGCCAGGTTGGGCCGGAAGACGCGGTCACCGCGAGGCGCCGGACGCAGACCGGGCAACGCCGAGGCGAGGCGGGTGAGGGCGACACCCGCCTCCAGCCGGGCCAGCGCCGCACCGATGCAGAAGTGCGGCCCGTGCCCGAACGAGAGGTGGTCGTGCGCGTCCGGCCGCCCCGGGTCGAACCGGTCCGGGTGCCGGAACACCGACGGGTCCCGGTTGGCGGCGCCGATCAGCAACAGGCACCGCGCGCCGACCGGTATCGTGACGCCACCGAGCGTGACCGGCCGGTTCGTGATCCGCAGCCAGCCGTCGATGGCAGGCGCGAAGCGCAGCGTCTCGGCGAGGAAGGCCGCGACCTCGTCGGGCCGCTCGGCGAGCGCCCGCCACCGGTCCGGGTCGGCCAGCGCGTGGTCGAGGGCGTGGGCGAGCAGCCCGGCGGTGGTCTCGTGACCGGCCACCAGCAGGTTGAACACGATGCTCGACACCTCGGCGACGGTGAGGACCGCGTCGTCGCCACCGCGGTACGCCAACAGCTCGTCCACGTAGTCGTCACCGCCTCGACCGTTCGCGCCGTGGTCGTCGAGCCGGCGCCGGACCAGGTCCTGGCAGTAGCGCCAGAACTCCAGCAGCCCGCCCGCCAGACGGACCTGCTCGGCCGGGTCCGGCCGCCCCCAGACCAACGCGATCTGCCCGTCCGCCCAGGCCCGGATCCGGGGCACGTCCCGGGCGGGCACGCCGAGGATGTCGAGCAGCACCAGCAGCGGCAGCTCGGCGGTGAACCCGGTGACCAGGTCCACCCGCTCGCCGGCCCGCGCGGCCAGCCGCGCCACCAGCTCGTCCACCCGGCGCCGGACGATCCGCCCGTACCGCTGCTCGACCCGCTCGGTCGTGTTGGCGAACGTGACGCGCAGCGCCCGACGGGTGCGCGGGTGCACCGGCGGGTCCGCCGCGGCCGTGGTGGGCGGGGCGTCGATCTCGGCGACCAGCGCCAACGCCTCGGGGCACATGTCGTAGACCGGGGCGAGCGTGAGGGCGTTGCCGAACGTACGCGCGTCGGCGAGCGCCCGCCGCACGTCGGCGTGCCGGGTGATCAGCCACAGCCCCAGCTCGTCGTCGTGGTGCACCCCGCCGCCGTCGGCCAGCAGTCGCGCCCACACGCCGGACGGGTCGGTGAGATAGGCCCCCGTGAACGGATCCAGTCGCATGGCCGCCTCCTGACGTACCGGTCACTTTCCTTACCGTGCGCTATCGGACGAACACGCGTCAACATCCGTGGACATCGATATATTTCTGCCGCTCCCGCGCAATCTGCACCCCGCCCCTTGCCCCCTGCGCCTCCCTTCCGGCGGTGAGGGGCGGGGGTGGCAGGATCGGGAGGTGCGCGCGGTGGTGATCGAGGAGTTCGGGGTGGCGCCGGAGGTCCGGGAGGTGCCGGATCCGGCGCCGACGCCCGACGGGGTGGTCGTGCGGGTCGCTGCGACCGGGCTCTGCCGCAGCGACTGGCACGGCTGGCAGGGCCACGACCCGGACATCCGCCTGCCGCACGTGCCCGGGCACGAGTTCGCCGGCGTGGTCGTGGCCGTCGGCGCGGAGGTGCGCGGCTGGCGGCCCGGCGACCGGGTCACCGCGCCGTTCGTCTGCGCCTGCGGACGCTGCCCCTCCTGCCTCGCCGGCGACCAGCAGGTCTGCGAGCGGCAGACCCAGCCCGGCTTCACCGGCTGGGGGTCGTTCGCCGAACACGTGGCCGTGCGCGACGCCGACGTCAATCTGGTCCGGCTGCCGGACGACCTGGACGACCTCACCGCCGCCGCGCTGGGCTGCCGGTTCGCCACCGCGTTCCGGGCCGTGGTCGGGCAGGGCCGGGTGGCCGCCGGGGAGTGGGTGGCCGTACACGGGTGCGGTGGGGTCGGCCTGTCCGCGGTGATGATCGCGGCGGCGAGCGGCGCCCGGGTGGTGGCGGTCGACGTGGCGCCCGCCGCGCTGGAGCTGGCCCGGCGCTGCGGGGCCGCGGTCTGTCTCGACGGCGCCGCGCTGGGCGGCCCCGGCGCGGTGGCCGCCGCGGTCCGCGAGGCGACCGGCGGCGGCGCGCACCTCTCGCTCGACGCGCTGGGCAGCGACGCCACCTGCGTCGCCTCCGTCGAGAGCCTGCGCCGGCGGGGTCGGCACGTGCAGGTCGGGCTGCTGCCCGCGGCGCAGGGCCGGCCCGCCCTGCCGATGGACCTGGTGATCGCGTACGAACTGGAGCTGCGCGGCAGCCACGGCATGCCGGCGCACGCCTACCCGGAGATGCTGCGCCTGGTCACCGCCGGGGTGCTGCGCCCCGGCGAGCTGGTCACCCGCACCATCGACCTCGCGGCGGCGCCGCAGGCGTTGGCCACCATGGACCGTCCGACCGCCGCCGGGATGTGCCTCATCCGTCCCTGACACGACCGCGGGCCGGCCCGACGTCGGGAAACCCCGACGCGGACCGGCCCGCGACCGACCGGCTCAGTCCGTCACGGTCACCGAGACGGTACGGGGCGGCTGCTGGTACTGCCCGTGGTTGTCCATGCCGCGGATCGTCACCGTGTACGTGCCGGCCGGGATGACCGGTGACGTGTACGCGAAGTTCGACCCCGGCGAGCCCGGGCTGGTGAGGAACGCCGCGATCCACGGGTAGTTGCCCGCCGTGCCCGGCTTGCTGAACGTGCCGGACGCGTTCATCCCCTGCCCGGCGGTGTTCGCGATCTGCAGCTCCACCCGCTGCATCCCGACGTCGTCGACCGCCCGGCCGCTCACCACGATCCGGCCGCCGGTGTAGGCCTGCCCCTCGACCGGGGTGACGCTCGGCTCCAGCCTCGGGTCCAGGTCACCCGGGTAGACGAGGTACCGGGCGGTGGCGCCGGTGGTCGACCCGTCCTGCTGCCCCGCCGTGTCCACGGCCCACGCCTCCACGGTGAACGTGCCCTTGGTGGGCAGGTCGATCGCGAGCGTGAACGCGGTGCTCGTCGCGCCGGGCGCGGCCAGCGTCGCGTCGACGGTGGCGAACGCCGCCGCCATCGTGCCGTTGGGCTGCACGTACCGGCCGGTGTCCAGGTCGCGCAGCGCCACCCGGACCGCCCGTACGCCCTTGTCGTCGGTGGCGCTGCCGCTCAGGTCGAGGTGCAGCCGGTCGACGTCCTGGTTCACGCCGGTGAAGCTGAGCAGCCCGTTCGGGAAGGCGTCGCCGGGCACCTGGGCGGTGACGGTGAGCCGGCCCAGGTTGCCGGTGGACGTGGTCAGGCCCAGCTTGTCGGTGGCGCGTACCCGGAAGTCGTAGACGCCCGGGGTGAGCGGCACGGTGGTGAAGGACCAGTCGAACGTCGCCGCGTCGAGGTTCAACGGGGAGATCCGGTGGTACGCGGCCACCGAGTCGGCCCCCCAGGTGCCGTCCGCCGCCAGCGCCTCGCGGGTGGTGTTGTTGCGCAGGTAGATCTCGACCGACTTCAGGGCGTCGTCGTCGCTCGCCCGGCCGGCGAACGTGACCGTGGCGCCCGGCGCGACGGTCAGCGGCGCGGCGGCGGTCGGCGGCGTCATCGCCACCGGCGCGGTGATCGCCACGGTAGGCGGGACGCCGGTCGCGGAGACCGTCCAGTCCCGGGTGTCGCCGCGCAGGTCGCTCTGCCCGGCGGTGTCGACGGCGGTGGCGGCCATCCGCCACTGCCCCTCGGCCGGCAGCGTCACCTCGAACTGCCAGGTGGTGGAGACCGCGCCGATCACGTCCGGCTCACCCCGGAAGGTGTTGTAGACCGGCGCGACGGTGCCGTCGTCCTGCAGGTAGCGGTTGTCCGAGGTGCGGAACGAGTAGACCAGCGCGTTGACGCCCTTGTCGTCGGTGGCGGTGCCGGTCGCGACGAAGCTCTTCGTCGCGAGCAGGCCGGCGACCGGCGAGCTGATCCGGGTCGACGGCGGCAGGTCGTCGAAGCGGAACGCCTCGATCTTCTTGATCGCCTTGGTGGTGTCGCCGGCCTTGTTCCGGTCGAACGTCTTCGCCTGCAACTGGTATTCGCCGGCGGGCAGGGACACCGGCAGGGTCCACGTGGTGGAGGTCGCGTTCGGGCTGGCCAGCGTCGCGAGGACACTGTTCGACGCGCCCCAGGTGGTCAGGTCGTCCTGGAGGTACTTGCGACTCCTGCGGTCCTGGATCTCCACCTGGACCTTGGCCACGCCGGCCGGGGCGAGCGCCTGGCCGCCGATGGCGAAGGACTCGCCGGCCTGCTTCACCGCGCCCTCGATCGGCGTGGTGATGGTGGTGTCCAGCGGCGCCGGCGCGGGCTCCCTGGACAGGTCGAAGAACGCGACCCGGCCGGTGGTCTTGCCACCCTTGGTGTTGCCGTCACCGCCGACGAGCAGGCCGCGCGAGGTGGCCAGCATCGCCTTCTCCCCCTCGTACGAGTTGGAGCCGGGGTTCCACTCCAACGCCGTGCCGGTGATCGGGTCCAGCGCGCCGAGGTGGTCGCGGCGCACCACCTGGTCGCCGAGGCCGTAGCCGCTGAGCCCCTGACCGGTGCCGTAGCCGACGTTGTCCAGGCCGGGCCACGGCACGTTCGAGGTGGGCGACTCCTGCCAGCTGAAGTGCCCGCCGACGTAAACGGCGGTGGCGGTGATCGCGACGGAGTAGATGCTGTCGAAGTGCCGCGAGATCCAGAGCGGCTCGACGTGGTCGTTCCCGGTCAACGGGTACGCGATGGCGGTGTCGTTGATCGGCGGACGGTCGCCGCCCGAGCCGCTGGTGACCACGAAGTACGAGTCGTCCGGCGCGATGTCGCCGCCGAAGACCCGCTGGATCCCGCCGACGAAGGACAGGTTGTCCTCCCACAGCCGGGTACGCCAGGGCAGCAGGGCCTTGCTGGCCGTACCGATCAGGGCCACGCCGTAGCGGTCCTGCCCGGCGATCTGCCGCCCGGTGTGCACGACCAGCAGCTTGCTGCGGTCGTGGGTGAGCTTGAGCTGCTGCACGGTGAGCATGCCGCCCACCCCGATGCCGCCGGTGAGCGGCAGGTTGAACGCGGTGTCGACCGCGCCGCTGGTGGGGTTGAGCGCGACCAGGCCGCTGCGGGCGACGCCGTTGACGGTGGCGAACTGACCACCGACGTAGACGGCGGTGGGGCTGACGGCCAGCGCGGTCCCCCGCGCGCTCGCGTTCGCGGTGAACGCCGCGACCGGCGCGCCGGTGGTCGGGTTGAGCCGGGCGATCTTGCGCTTGGTGACCCCGTTGATCGTGTTGAACGAGCCCGTGATGTAGAGCGAGGACCCGTCCGGCGACGCCTCCACGGCGGCGACCGCGCCGTCGATGGTCGGCCGGAAGCCGGTGTCCACCTTCCCGGTGTCCAGGTTGTACGAGGCCAGCGACTTCTGGGCGATCGCCGTCCCGCCGACGTTCGCGATCGAGGTGAAGGTGCCCGCGATGAAGACGCGGTTGCCGATCACCTCGATGTCGGTGATCTCGCCGTTGGTGATCTGCGGCGTGTCGGTGCGGGGCGTGGACGGCACCAGCCGGGTGTCCCCGGGGGTGATCTGCGCCCTGGTGGCGACCGTACGGGCGGCGCCGATCGCCGCGCTGCCACCCAACGTCTCCGCGCCGCCGCGCCCGGTGGCGCCGGCGTCCCGGACGGTGACGGTGCCGGCGATCGCCGGCACTCCGGCCACCACGACCGCGCCGGCGGCGAGCACCGCGACCGCGCGACTCCAAACTCGCATCGAGACAACTCTCCCTGTCCGCCGGGACGGCGCCCTCGGGTGGTTCCCGAGTCCGTCCGTCCGCGTGCCGGACGTCACCGTAGGAGGCAAGGACTTCTCGCGATACGCCGCCGCACCGGTAATCGACCGCCAGACATCAATTCCGCCCACACCGGTGGCCCCCCTCCACCGATCGGCCACCCCACCCCACCCCACCCACCCCGTCGATCATGAAGTTGACCGCTCGATCCGCCCGTTTTGTCGCCGCCAACCTCATGATCGACGCCACGGTGGCGGGTGAGGTGGCGCGACCGTGGGTCGGGGGGTCTCCGGGGGAAGGAGGAGCTGGGGCGTGCGGGGTGACGGGCAGACGACTGACGGAGTGTCAAATGTCGACCGAAAACGGGGGCGGAAAGTGCTCCGCAGAGGGCGCGGATATCCGACCGGGCGGCGCGCGCGACTGCGCAATTGTCGACACAATCGCCGGAGAACGGCGTGATCGGCTCCGGCACGCAGATCACCGGTCTGGCCGCCGGGCCGGCGCGAGGATTCCTCGTGACGGTATGCCATCGAAGATCACCCTGTCAACGATCCACATCAGACGCGGACTGAGCTGCTGAAACGTCCGCCAACGCGCCCACATAGACGTCATCGCCGCACGCATCAGGCAAATCCCTCCACAGTGCGGTGGAGGTGGCGGGAAAGGCGATGACCGACACGGGCGACATCACGGCGGTGGGCGACACGGGTGGCGACCGGGCCGGGTCGCAATCGCATTTCTTACCGGCGCGCGGGAATTGGCCGAACGTGCCGCCCCGGTCACCGAACGCACCGACTGCCGACACGATTCGGGGATCGGCGGGTGAAGATCGACGGTGACATGATGGGCGAGGTTCCCATCGAGGAATCCTGATCTTTTCCCACTATCCGGCTGACCGCACGGTCCGGCGCGGCGGCTGCCCGCGCCCGGATGCGGCCACCTCACGGCCGGGCAGCGACGAAGGCGGAGGCGATGACGGACGTCCTGCGGACCCGGAGACCGGTGACCGCCCCACCGGCACGGCCCGACTCCGACCGGCCCGCGCCGGCCACGGCCGCCCAGCGCCAGATGTGGCAGTTGGACCGACTCGACCCGGGCTCGGCCGCCTACCTGGTGCCGCTGGCCTACCGGCTGCACGGCCCGCTCGACGTGGCGGCCCTGTCCGCCGCGCTCGACGACCTGGTGGCCCGGCACGCGGCGCTGCGCACCACGCTCGCCCGACCGCAGGCACCCGCCGGACAGCCGACCGGGCCGGGCGACGACGATCCGACCCGGGTCGTCCAGGTGGTGCACGCGCCGCGCCCCGGGCTGCTGCGGGTGCACGACCTCAGCGGCCTGCCGAGCTGGCAACGCGACCGGGAGGTCCGGGCCCGGCTCCGGGCCGCCGCGCGTGACCCGCTCGACCTGGTACGCGGACCGGTGCTCCGGGCCGACCTGCTGCGGTGCGCGCCGGAGGAGCACGTGCTCCTGCTGACGATCCACCACGTCGCCGTCGACGAGTGGTCGCTGGGCATCCTCCACGAGGAGTGGGAACGGCTCTACGCCGCACACCGCGCCGGGGTGCCGGCCGGGCTCGACCCGGTCACGCACGACTGCCGCGACCACGCGCTGCGGCAGCGGGACTGGCTCGCCGGGGCGGAGGCGGCCGAGCAGCTCGACTACTGGCGCGGGCAGCTCGCGGGCGTTCCGGCGGCGCTCGACCTGCCCACCCGGGGGCCACGCCCGGCGGTGCCGTCCGACGCCGGCGCCTCGCTGAGCGTGCCGCTGGACGTACCGGCCGAGGCGCTGGCCGCGTTCTGCCGGCAGGCGCGGGTGTCGCCGTACATGGTGTTGCTGACCGTGCTGCACGTCCTGCTGGCC
The DNA here is from genome assembly GCF_900089585.1 of Micromonospora sediminicola. Taxonomy (NCBI): domain Bacteria; kingdom Bacillati; phylum Actinomycetota; class Actinomycetes; order Micromonosporales; family Micromonosporaceae; genus Micromonospora; species Micromonospora sediminicola. The sequence continues at coordinate 480,897 of NZ_FLRH01000004.1, forward strand.
CGGTGGACCGGCGAGCGGGACGTGGTGGTCGGCACGCCGGTGGCCGGCCGGCGCGGCCCGGAGACGCGGCAGCTCGTCGGCCTGCTGCTCAACACCGTGGCGATCCGCGCCCGGCTGGACGACGACCCGTCCTTCGCCACGCTGGTGGAGCGGGTACGCACCGCCGTGCTGGACGCGCTGAGCCGGGAGGAGCTTCCCTTCTCCACCGTGGTGGAGACGCTGCGCCCGCCCCGACGGGCCGGCTTCAGCCCGCTGTTCCAGGTGATGTTCGTGCACGGCCGGGAGGCGGCCCCGCCCCGCCTGGACGGTCTCGAGGTCAGCGCCGTGGAGGTGCCGCCCGCCACCGCGAAGTTCGACCTCACCGTGGCCGTACGGGAGAACGAGCAGGGTCTGCGGACCGTGCTGGAGTACCGCACGGAGCTGTTCGACGACGACGCGATGGCCCGACTCGCCGGGCACTTCCAGACGCTGCTGGCGTCGCTGCTCGCCGACCCGGGGGCGCCGGTCGGCTCGGCCGCGATGCTCACCGTCGAGGAGCACCGCCGGCTGGTCGAGGAGTGGAACCGCACCGCCACGCCGGACGAGCCGGACGAGCTGGTCCACACGCTGATCGAGGAGCAGGCCCGGCGTACCCCCGACGGGGTGGCGGTGACCGACGGCGAGGCCGCGCTGAGCTACCGGGAGCTGCACGACCGGGCCGAGTCGCTGGCGGAGACGCTGCGCGGTCGGGGCGTGGGCGTCGGCGCCCTGGTCGGGGTGCTGCTGCCGCGCGCGGCGCCGTTCACCGTGGCGGTGCTGGCGGTGCTGCGGGCCGGCGCCGCCTACGTGCCGCTGGACCCGGCCAACCCGCCCGCCCGGCTGCGCCACCTGATCGGGGACACCGCCGCTCCGGTGGTGCTCACCTGCGCCGAGCTGGCACACCTCGTACCCGGGGACCGGGCGCTGCTGGTGCCGGGGCCGGAAGCGCCGGCTACGGGGGCCGGGCCGGCGCGCGGCGGCGGGCCACGACGGCGGGCGCGTCGCCGGCCCACGCCGTCGGCCGACGAGCTGGCCTACGTCATCCACACCTCCGGTTCGACCGGCCACCCCAAGGGCGTGATGGTCACCCACCGGGGTGTGGCGAACTACGTGCGCTGGGCCGCTCAGGCGTACCGGCTGCGGCCGGGCGACGTCGTCCCGCTGCACTCCTCGGTCGGGTTCGACCTGACCGTGACCAGCCTGCTGGTGCCGTTGGCCGCCGGCGCCACGGTCCGAATGATCGGCGAGCACCTCGGCCCGGCGGCGCTGGGCGAGGCGCTGCGCGACACCGCCACGCCGTTCGGCCTGGTCAAGATCACTCCGGCCCAGTTGGAGCTGGTCACCCACCAGCTGCGCCCGGACGAGCTGGCCGGGCGGACCCGGTGCTTCGTGATCGGCGGCGAGAACCTGCGCGCCGACCAGGTGGCGCCGTGGCGGCGGCACGCGCCGGAGACCGCGCTGGTCAACGAGTACGGCCCGACCGAGACGGTGGTCGGCTGCGCCGCGTACGAGGTGGAGCCCGGCACGCCCGCTGACGGTTCGGTGCCGATCGGCCGGCCGATCGCCAACACCGCGCTGCACGTGCTCGACGCGTGGGGCAACCCGGCGCCGGTGGGCGTGGCCGGCGAGCTGTACGTGGGCGGCGCCGGGGTGGCGCGCGGCTACCTCGGCCAGCCGACCGTCACGGCCGAGCGGTTCCTCCCCGACCCCTTCGCCGGGACGCCGGGCGCGCGGCTGTACCGCACCGGCGACCTGGTCCGCCGCCGGCCCGACGGCGTCCTGGAGTACCTGGGCCGCACCGACCGGCAGGTCAAGGTGCGCGGCTACCGGGTGGAGTGCGGCGAGATCGAGGCGGCGGTCCGGCGGCACCGGCCGGACGTCGACGTGACCGTCCAACTGCGCCACGACGACCCGGCCGACCCCCGGCTGGTCGCGTACCTGGCCGGCGGCGGGACCGGTCCGGCCGAGCTGCGGGCCGCGCTCGCCGCCGAGCTGCCGTCCTGGCTGGTGCCGGACGCGTTCGTCCGGCTCGACGCGCTGCCGCTGACCGGCAACGGCAAGGTGGACGCCGACGCGCTGCCCGCGCCCGGCCCGGCGGCGGCCGTCCCGCCCGCCTCCACGCCCGGCCCGGCGGCGGCCTCGCCGTCCGCCGGCCCCGCGCCCTCCGCCGGCACCGTCGCGCCGGTCCCGCCCGTCCGGTGGGACGGCGACCGGGTACGCCTGGAACGGCTGGTCGCCGAGGTGTGGCGGGAGGTGCTCGGCGTCGACGAGGTCGGCGTCCGGGACAGCTTCTTCGACCTCGGCGGGCACTCGATGCGGCTGCTGGCCGTGCTCGACCGGCTGCGCGCCCGGCTCGGTGACGTGCTCACCGCCACCGACCTGTTCCGCCACCCCACCGTCGAGTCGCTGGCCGCGTACCTGGTCTCGGGGACGACGACCGGGGCGGAGCCGGAACCCGCGCCGCAGGCCCCGCCGCGCGCCGGCGCCGCGGTGGCCGCCGGTTCGGCGGAGGCGCTGGTCGCCGTCGTCGGCATGGCCTGCCGGTTCCCCGGGGCGCGCACGGTCGACGAGTTCTGGGCCAACATCCGCGACGGGGTGGAGTCGGTCCGCGAGTTCACCGTCGAGGAGATGCTCGCCGACGGCGCGGACCCGGCCCGGATCGACGACCCGGCGTACGTGCGCGCCGGCACCCACCTGCCCGGCATCGACGAGTTCGACGCGGCGTTCTTCGGCTTCACGCCCCGGGAGGCGGAGACGCTCGACCCGCAGCACCGGCTGCTGCTGGAGTGCGCCTGGCACGCCCTGGAGCACGCCGGGCACGACCCGTCCCGCCACCCCGGCCGGGTCGGCCTGTTCGCCGGCTCGGGCCGCAGCTCCTACCTGCTCGACCACCTCAACGGCCGGCCGGAGCTGACCGGCGCGCTCAGCGAGCACCAGATCTCCCTCGGCAACGACAAGGACTTCCTGCTCAGCCGCGTCGCCTACCAGCTCGACCTGACCGGTCCGGCGGTCACCGTGGCCACCGCCTGCTCCACCTCGCTGGTGGCCGTGCACCTGGGCCGGCAGAGCCTGCTGGCCGGCGAGTCGGACGTGGTCCTGGCCGGCGGCGTCAGCGTCTTCCCGGCCCAGCGGCGCGGCTACCTGCACCACGACGGGGGCATCTACTCCCCCGACGGGCACTGCCGGCCGTTCAGCGCCGAGGCGCGCGGCAGCATCGAGTCCAGCGGCGTGGGCGTGGTGGTGCTCAAGCGGCTGGCCGACGCGCTGGCCGCCGGCGACACGGTCTACGCGGTGATCCGCGGCTCGGCGATCAACAACGACGGGGCCCGCCGCACGGGCTACACCGCGCCGGGCGTCGCCGGGCAGGTCGAGGTGATCAGCAGCGCGCTGGCCGCCGCCCGGGTGGACCCGCGCTCGGTGGGCTATGTGGAGGCGCACGGCACCGGCACCACGCTCGGCGACCCGATCGAGGTGGCCGCGCTGACCGAGGCGTTCCGGCGCGGCACCGACGAGCGTGGCTTCTGCGCGCTCGGCTCGGTCAAGGCGAACATCGGGCACACCGACGCCGCGGCCGGGGTGGCCGGCCTGATCAAGACCGTGATGGCGCTGTGGACGCGGACGCTGCCGCCGACGATCAACGTGGAGCGTCCCCACCCGGGCATCGACTTCGCGTCCGGCCCGTTCCGGCTCGACGGCGCGGCCCGGCCGTGGCCCGGCGACGGTCCGCGCCGGGCCGGGGTCAGCTCGTTCGGCATGGGCGGCACCAACGCGCACGTCGTCCTGGAGGAGCCGCCGGCGTCGCCGGTCGCGCCGCCGGCCCCGCCCGCGCCGGGGCCCCGGCTGCTGACGCTGTCGGCGCGTACCCCGGCCGCGCTGGAGAGCGCCACCCGGCAGCTGCGCGACCACCTCGACGCCCACCCCCGGGTGGTGCTCGCGGACGTCGCGGCGGCGCTGGGCCGCCGGGCGGCGATGCCGCACCGCCGGTACGTGGTCGCGGCGGACCGCGCCGACGCGGTGGCCGCGCTCGACGCCCCGCAGCGCCAGTTCACCGGCGTCCACCCGGGTGGCCGGCGGACGCTGGCGTTCGCCTTCCCCGGCCACGGCGCCCAGCACGTGGCGATGGGCGCCGGGCTCCACCGGGCCGAGCCGACCTACCGGGCCGTGGTGGACGAGTGCGCCGAGCTGCTCGGCGGCGACCTGGCCCGGGACCTGCGGGCCGTGCTGTGCCCGGAGCCGGGCGGGCACGCGGTGGCGGAGGAACTGCTGGCCCGCCCCCGCCTGGTGCAACCGGCGCTGTTCGTGACCGGCTACGCGCTGGCCCGGACGCTGCTGGCGCGCGGCGTCACACCGGACGTGATGGTCGGTCACAGCCTCGGCGAGTACGTGGCCGCCTGCCTCGCCGGGGTGTTCTCCCTGGACGACGCGCTGCGCCTGGTACGGGTCCGGGGCGAGCTGGTGGAGCGGACGCCGGTCGGCGCGATGCTGGCGGTCGCGCTGCCCGAGTCGGCGGTGACCGCGCTGCTCGACGAGGGCGTGTCGCTGGCCGCGGTGAACGCCCCGCGGCTGTGCGTGGTCTCCGGCGACCCGGCGGCGGTCGGCCGGGTGCGGGAGCGGCTCACCGCCGACGGTGTCGTCTGCCGCCCGCTGCGGGTGGCCCGCGGCTACCACTCGGCGCTGCTCGACCCGGTGCTCGACGAGTTCGCCGCGCACGCCGCCCGGGTGCGGTACGCCGAACCCGAGCGCCCCTACCTGAGCAACCTGACCGGCGGTCCGGTCACCCCGGGGCTGGTCACCGACCCGGCGTACTGGGTGCGGCACCTGCGCGAGCCGGTCCGCTTCGCCGCGTCGGCCGCGTTCCTCGCCGAGCAGGACGCGACGGTGGCCGAGGTGGGGCCCGGGAACGCCCTCGGCGGCCTGGTCCGGCTGGCCGGGCTGCGGCCGGCGCAGGCGGTGGCGATGATGCGGCACCCCCGCGCCGAGGCCGACGACGTCGGCACGCTGCTCGACGCGGTGGGCCGGCTCTGGCTGACCGGGGTGCCGGTCGACCTGGAACGGTTCCCCGGCGACGGGGACCGGCGGCTGCCGTTGCCCGGCTACCCGTTCGAGCGACACCGCTACTGGATCGCGCCGGCGCCCCGGCCCGGCGCGGTCGCCCCGACGCCGCTCGCGACGCCGGCCGAGGCGCCGGTGGCCGCGCCGGCGGACACCGGCAACCGGCCGGAGCTGGGCACCGCGTACGTCCCGCCGGCCACGCCCGCGCAGGAGTGCGTGGCGGAGATCTGGTCGGACCTGCTCGGCATCCGGCCGGTCGGCGCGCACGACGACTTCTTCGCGCTGGGCGGCCACTCGCTGCTCGCCACCCAGGTGGTGGTGCGGCTGCGGGACCGCCTCGGCGTCGCGGTGCCGCTGGAGACGGTCTTCGCCCGACCCACCGTCGCCGGTCTCGCCGCGGCGTTGCCCGCCGGCACCGCCCCCGCGCCCACCGCGACCACCGAGGACGGCGCCGCGGCCGGGTCCGCGACCGGGGCCGGTGGCGCGGCAACGCCACCGGCGCCGGTCGCCCCGGCGGCGACGGCGCTCGCGCGCATCCCCCGCGCCGATCCGGACGCCGGACCCGCGCCGCTCTCCTCCGGGCAGCACCGGCTGTGGTTCCTCGACCAGGCGTACGCGCAGAACGCCTACACCGTCGGCACCACGCTGCTGCTGGAGGGCGTGCTCGACCGGGACGCGCTGCGCACGGCGCTGGCCGGGCTGGTGCGCCGGCACGAGGCGCTGCGGACCGTGTTCCCGATCGGGCCGGACGGCGACCCGGTGCAGCGGGTGCTGCCGGCCGGGCCGGTGGAGCTGCCGGTCGTCGAGGCCCCGGCGGAACCGGACGCGCCGGCGCCCGTCAGCATCGTCGAGCCGGCCGTGGCCGAGGCGGTCCCCCGCTGGGTGCACGCCGCCCTCGCCGCCGACGTGCGGCGACCGTTCGACCTGGCCACCGGCCCGCTGTTCCGGGCCGTGCTGCTGCGCGTCGCCGACGAGAAGCACGTGCTGTCGCTGACCATGCACCACGCGGTCTCCGACGGCTGGTCGCTGGGCGTGGTGGCCCGGGAGGTGGCCGCCGGGTACGCCGCCGCCCGCGCGGGACGGCCCGACCCGCTCCCCGAGCTGGCCGTCCAGTACGGCGACTACGCGCGCTGGCAACGCGACCGGCTGGCCGACCCGGACAGCGCGGACCTGCGGTACTGGCGCGCGCAGCTCGACGGGGTGGCCGCCGTGCTGGAGCTGCCCACCGACCGGCCCCGCCCGCCGGTGCAGACGTTCGACGGCGCGGTCCGCACGCTGGTCCTGCCCCGGGAGACCGCCGACCGGCTCCGCCGGTTCAGCCAGGAGCACGGCGCCACGCTGGCGATGACGCTGCTCGCCGCGTTCAAGGCGGTGCTGTGGCGCTGGACCGGCCAGCGCGACGTCTGCGTCGGCATGCCGGTCGCCGGCCGGGTCCGGGCCGAGCTGGAGCCGATGGTCGGCTTCTTCGTCACCATGCTGCCGCTGCGCACCGTGCTCGACGGCGAGTGGACCTTCACCGAGCTGCTCCGGCAGGTCCGGCGCACCGCGCTGGGCGCGTACGACCACCAGGAGGTGCCGTTCGAGCGGCTGGTGGACCTGGTCGACGCGCCCCGGGACCTGAGCCGCAACCCGCTGTTCCAGGTGATGTTCAACCTGCTCAACGTGCCGGAGCAGCGGGACGTGGACGCGGCCGGCGTGCGGATGACCCCGTTCGCGGTGGAGCCCGGGATCGCCCAGCAGGACCTGGCGCTGTACGCGTACGAGGTGGCCGAGGGGCTGCGGTTCCGGCTGGAGTACAACACCGCGCTCTTCGACGCGGGCACCGCCGAGCGGATGATCGGCCACCTGGACACGCTGCTCGCCGCGGCGGTCGCCGACCCGGGCGCCCGGCTGGCGGAACTGCCGGTGCTGACCGCCGCCGAGCTGGCCCGGTTCGCCGAGTGGAACGACACCGCCACGCCGACGGCGTGGGACGCCGCGCCGGACCGGGTGCCGACCCTGGTCGACCTGTTCGCGCACCAGGTGGCCACGAACCCGGACCGACCGGCCGTGACGTTCGGCGGGACCACGCTCAGCTACGCCGCGCTCGACGCCCGGGCCAACCGGCTCGCGCACCGGCTGCGCCGGGCCGGCGTCGGGCCGGACGTGCCGGTCGCGGTCTGCCTGCCCCGCTCGGCCGAGCTGCCGGTCGCGCTGCTGGGCGTGCTGAAGGCGGGCGGCGCGTACGTCCCGGTCGATCCGGAGTATCCGGTGGAGCGGCAGCGGTACGTGCTGACCCACAGCGGCGCCACGGTGCTGGTCACCGACGCGGCGCTGGCCGACCGGTTCGCCGGCTTCGCCGGCGCGGTGGTGACCGCCGGCACGGCCGACGGGCCGGACACCGCTCCCCCGGTGACGGCCGGGCCGGACCACCTGGCATACCTGATCTACACCTCCGGATCGACCGGCCGGCCCAAGGGCGTCCGGGTGACCCACGGCGCGGTGGTCAACACGCTCGCCGCGATGCGCGAGCGCCCCGGTCTGACCCGCGACGGCACCATGCTGGCGATGGCCAGCTTCGCCTTCGACATGTCCGTGCCGGAGCTGTTCCTGCCGCTGGTGGTCGGCGCCCGGATGCTGCTGGTCGACCGGGACGTCGCCTACGACGCGGCCCGCCTCGCCGCGCTGCTCGACGCCGAGGGCGTCACGCTGGCCCAGGGCACGCCGACGACCTGGCGACTGCTGATCGAGTCGGGGTGGACCGGCACGCCCGGGCTGACCGCCGTCTGCGGCGGCGAGGCGGTGCCCGCGCCGCTGGCCCGGCAGCTCGCCGAGCGGGTCGACGCGCTGTGGAACCTGTACGGGCCGACCGAGGCCGCCGTGTGGGCCACCATGGACCGGATCACGCCGGACGAGACCCGGCCCACGATCGGCCGTCCGATCGGCAACATGCGGGCGCTCGTGCTCGACGCGCGGCTCGCTCCGGTGCCGGTCGGCGTGCCGGGCGAGATCTACCTGGGCGGGCCGGGGCTGGCCCGCGGCTACCACGACGACCCGACGCTGACCGCGCAGCGCTTCGTCCCCGACCCGTACGGCGACGGGCGGCTCTACCGCACCGGCGACCTCGGCCGCCGGCTGGCCGACGGGCGGATCGAGTTCCTCGGCCGGGGCGACTCGCAGGTCAAGGTGCGCGGGTTCCGGATCGAGCTGGGCGAGATCGAGGCGGCGTTGCGCCGGCACGACGCGGTCCGCGACGCGGCCGTGGTGGTCCGCGAGGACGCGGGCGAGAAGGCCGTGGTGGCGTACCTGACCCTGACCGGCAGCCCGGAGCCGGACACCTCCGGCGAGGTGACCGCCGACTTCGCCGCCGACCCGGCGCCGTGGCGGGCGTTCGTGCGCACCTGGCTGCCGGACTACATGGTGCCGTCGGCGTTCGTGCCGCTGGACCGGATGCCGCTCAACGCCAACGGCAAGGTCGACCGGTCGGCCCTGCCCGCGCCCCGCCGCGAGCGCGCCGAGGTCGGCGCAGGCACGCCGGACACGCCGCTGCGGGAGGCGCTGGCGCGGCGCTGGGCGGAGGTGCTCGGCTACGAGCGCGTCGGCATCGACGACGATTTCTTCGACCTGGGCGGCGACTCGTTCCGCGCGATCAAGGCGCTGGCCGGCACCGACCCGGCGATCAGCGTGCTCGACCTGTTCCGGCACCCGACCATCCGCGGGCTCACCGCGCACCTGGCCGAGACCGGCGGTTCGGCCGGCCGGCTGCTGCACGAGCTGACCCCGGCCCGGCCGGGCACGCCGACCACGCTGACGCTGCTCTGCGTACCGTTCGGCGGCGGCAGCGCGATCACCTTCCAGCCGCTCGCGGACGCCCTGCCGGCCGGGGTGTCGCTGTACGCGCTGGAACGCCCCGGGCACGACCTGAACCGCCCGGACGAGCCGATGCTCGACCTGGACGAGCTGGTGGACCGCTGCGTGGCCGAGGTGGTCGGACAGATCACCGGCCCGGTGGCCGTGTACGGGCACTGCGTGGGCGGCGCCGAGGCGGTCGAGCTGGCCCGCCGGCTGGAGGCGGCCGGCGTCGAGGTCACCGGCGTGGTGATCGGCGCGCACTTCCCCGCCCCCCGACTGCCCGGCCGGGTGTTCGGCTGGCTGCGCCGGTGGTTCCCGGTGGAGCGGTGGGCGTCGAAGCGGCGGACGCTGGAGTCGCTGCGTGCGATGGGTTTCTTCACCGAGGTCTTCGACTCCGCCGAGAAGGACTTCGTGATGCGGGTGGTCCTGGCCGACTCGGCCCGGGGCGAGGACTACTACACCGACGTGTACGCGCGGGGCCTGCCCCGCAAGCTGTCCGCGCCGCTGGTCTGCGTGGTCGGCAGCGGCGACCGGGCCACCGAGCTCTACCAGGAGCGCTACCTGGAGTGGGAGTTCTTCGCCGACCAGGTGTCGCTGGAGGTGATCGAGGGCGCCGGCCACTACTTCGCCAAGCACCAGCCGGCCGAGCTGGCCGACGTCATCCTGACGCACTGCGCCACCGCGCCGGACGCCGCCAGCACCGGACCCGCGCCGGACGCCGCCACCGCCGGACCCGCACCGGCGGACCCGGCCCGGCCCGCCGCCGGACCCGCAGAGGCACGGGCGTCCCGGACCGCCCCGGCCCCGGCGGACGTCCCGGCGCGGCGGACGGCGACCCCCAGCCTGGCGGTGTTCTACCTGGTCGCGATCGGTCAACTGGTCTCGCTGATCGGCAGCGGCCTGACCGCGTTCGGCATGGGCCTGTGGGTCTACCAGCGGACCGGGTCGGTGTCGCTGTTCGCCACCGCCACCGTGCTGGCGCTGCTGCCGGCCGTGGTGCTCTCCCCGATCGCCGGCGCGCTGGCCGACCGGTGGGACCGCCGAAGAATCATGGTCCTCGCCGACTGCCTGGCCGCCACCGGCACGGTCAGTCTCGCGTTGCTGCTCTGGTTCGGCCAGTTGCGCCTCTGGCACATCCTCACCGCGATCACCGTCACCGCCGTGGCCACCGCCTTCCAGCAACCCGCCTACCAGGCGGCCGTCACCCAGCTGGTGCCCAAGCGCTACTACGGGCGGGCCAACGGCATCGTCTCGCTCGGCACCGCCACCAGCACCGTGCTGGCGCCGCTGGTCGGCGGCGCGCTGGTCCTCGCCGTCGGACTGCGCGGCATCGTGGTGATCGACCTGGTCACGTTCGTCGTGGCGGTGACCGTCACGCTGTCGGTCCGCTTCCCCGACACGCTCTTCGTCCGGCGGGAGGAGCCGTTCCGCCGTGAGGTGCTGGGCGGCTGGCGGTTCATCGTCCGCCGGCACGGTCTGGTCGCCCTGGTCGTCCTGGTGGCGTCGCTGAACTACTTCTTCGCCATGGTCGAGGTGCTGGTCACCCCGCTCACGCTCTCCTTCGGCGACCCGGCGGTGCTCGGCCGGGTGCTCGCCGCCAGCGGCGTCGGCATGGTGGTCGGGTCGGTGCTGATGGGCGTCTGGGGCGGCACCGCCCGGCGGACCACCGGCATCCTGGCCAGCGTCGTGCTGCTCGGCGTCTCACTCCTCACCGTCGGGCTGCGGCCGGACCCGTTTTTCCCCGCCCTCGGGCTGTTCGGCATGGGCCTGGCCACCGCCCTGGTGAACACGCACTGGCTGGCGATCGTGCAGGCCAAGGTGGGCCTGGAACTCCAGGGCCGGGTGCTGGCCATGGCGCAGATGCTGTCCTGGCTGATGGTGCCGGCCGGGTTCCTCAGCGCCGGCCCGCTGGCCGAGCACGTGCTCGCCCCGCTGGCCCGGCCGGACGGCCCGCTCGCCGGGCTGGTCGGCACCGGTCCGGGGCGCGGCATGGCCCTGGCCGCGATCCTGGCCGGCCTCTGCGCGCTGGCGCTGGCCGCGGGCGGCATCGCGTACCGGCGGATCCGGCGGCTGGAGGACGAGTTGCCGGACAACGACCCGGGCAGCGTCGTGCTGACCGACAAGGACCGCATCCAGGAGGAGGCGGACCGTCGCCTCGCCGCCGTGGGTGGTTCCCGGTGAGCGCGCCCGCCCGGCCCGCCGGACCGACCCGCCGCGCCGCCACCCGGCGGGCCGGGGGCGGCACCACCGTGGACTGTCTGCACCGGATGGTCGCCGCCCAGGCGGCCCGGACCCCGGACGCGGAGGCGGTCCGGCGCGGCGAGACCACGCTCTCCTACCGGGACCTCGACGAGGCGGCGAACCGGCTGGCCCGGGTGCTGCTGGCGCGCGGCGTCGGTGTCGGCGACCGGGTCGGCGTCTGCCTGCCGCGCACGCCGGAACTGGTGGTCGCGCTGCTGGCCGTGCTCAAGGCCGGCGCCGCGTACGTGCCGCTGGACCCGGCCTACCCGGCGGCCCGGGTGGCGTTCATGACCGCCGACTCCGGGGCGCGGCTGGTGCTGACCCGGGCCGGGCTGGCCGACCGGTTCGCCGGCCCGACCGTACTCGTCGACCGGCTCGACCCGGACGGCGACGGCACCGACCCGGCGACGCCGGTGACACCCGGGGATCTGGCGTACGTCATCTACACCTCCGGATCCACCGGGCGACCCAAGGGCGTCGCCATCGAGCACCGCTCGGCGTCGGTGCTGCTGCACTGGGTCCGGCAGACCTTCGACGACACCGAGCTGGGCGGGATGCTCGCCGCCACCTCGGTCTGCTTCGACCTGTCCGTCTTCGAGATCTTCGGCCCGCTGGCCTGGGGCGGCCGGGTGGTGCTGGTCGACGACGTGCTGGCGCTGGCCGCGCCCGACGCGGACCGGCTGCCGGTGACGCTGGTCAACACCGTGCCGGCGGCGATGGGCGAGCTGCTCACCGCCGGGGCGCTGCCGCCGGGCGTGCGTACGGTCTGCCTGGCCGGCGAGCCGCTGACCGCCGCGCTGGCCGCCCGGGTGTGGGCCCGCCCGCACGTCCGCCGGCTGTGCAACCTCTACGGCCCGTCCGAGGACACCACGTACTCGACCTGGGCCGAGGTGCCGCCGGACGAGACGGAGCCGCCGATCGGCCGGCCGCTGCCGGGCACCCGGGCGTACGTGCTCGACCCGGACGGGCGGCCGTTGCCGCCCGGCGAGGCGGGCGAGCTGTACCTGGCCGGCGCCGGACTGGCCCGCGGCTACCTGGACCGGCCGGCGGAGACCGAGGCCCGGTTCCGGCCGGACCCGTTCCGCCCGGGCGAGCGGATGTACCGCACCGGGGACCGGGTCCGGCTGCGCCCGGACGGGCAACTGGCCTACCTCGGCCGGTTGGACGACCAGGTGAAGCTGCGCGGCTACCGGATCGAGCTGGGCGAGGTGGCCGCCCGGCTCGCCGCGCTGCTCGGCGTACGCGAGGCGACCGCCGCCGTCCGGCCCGGCCCGAGCGGGGACCCGCTGCTGGTCGGCTACCTGGTCGGCGAGCGGCGCGACGACGTCCGGGCCCGTCTGGCCGAGGTGCTGCCGGGGCCGCTCGTGCCGGCCGCCGTGGTCTGGCTGGACCGGCTGCCCACGCTGCCCAACGGCAAGGTCGACCGGGCCGCCCTGCCCGCGCCGGCGCTCGGCGGTGACCCGGACGGCAGCGGTCCGGACGACGGGACGCTCGGCCCGACCGCCGTCGCGGTGGCGACGGTGTGGCGGGAACTGCTCGGGGTGCCGGTGACCGGCCCGGACGCCGACTTCCTCGCGCTCGGCGGCGACTCGCTGCTGGCGGTCCGCTGCGCCACCCGGCTGGCCGCCGCCACCGGCCGCCCGGTGCGCCCCGGTGACCTGTTCGCCCACCCGACGCTCGCCGCGCTCGCCGCCCACCTCGACGCGCCGCCCACCCCGGACGCCGACCCGACGGGTACGCCCGACGGCAGCGGCGCGGACCCGGCCGACGGCGTCCCCGCAGTCCCGGCCGACGGCGTCCCCGCGGACCCGGCCGACGCCGTCCCCGCGGACCCGGCCGACGGCGGGCCGGACGGCGGCGGGCCGGCGCCGCTCTCCCCCGCGCAGCGGCGGTTCTGGTTCCTGCACCGGCTCGACCCGGCCGACACGTCCTACCTGCTGGCGTTCGCGGTCCGCTTCGCCACCCCGCTGGACCCGGAGCGGCTGACCCGGGCGCTGCACCGGGTGGTCGACCGGCATCCCGCGCTGCGCACGGTCCTGCCCGCCGGGCCGGACGGTCCGGTGCAGGTCGTGCGGCCCGACGCCCACCCCGCTCCCACCGTCGCGCCGCCCGACCCGGGCGCCCCGCTCGACGACCGGCTCGCCCGGCTCGCCGCCCAGGTCACCCGTACCCCGATGGACCTGGCGGTGGGGCCGCTGCTGCGCGCGTGCCTGCTGCCCGACGCCGCCGGCCGGGCCGAGGCGTTGCTGCTGGTCGTGCACCACGCCGTCGCCGACGACTGGTCGTTCGGGGTGCTGGTACGCGACCTGGCGTCGGCCTACGACGACCCCGACGCGCCACCCGGTGAGCCGGCGCCCGGACCGGCCGCCGTCGCCGCCGCCCAGCGCGCCTGGCTGGCCGGGCCGGCCGGACGGCGGGCCGTCGACGAGCTGGTGCGTGAGCTGCACGGCGCCCCCACCGTGCTCGACCTGGAGGCGCGGCGGAAGGGCCGCCCGACGCGTCCGGGGACCCCGCTCGACGGTCGGGCGCTGCGGACCACAGTGGAGCCGGCGACCGTGGCCGCGGTACGCGAGCTGGCCCGCGCCCACCGGGCCAGCCTGCACATGGTCGGGCTGACCGCGTTCGCCGCCCTGCTCGGCGCCGCCACCGGCCGGGACGACCTGCTGGTCGGCGTCGCCTTCGCCGGCCGCACCAGCGTGGCCGCCGAGCAGAGCGTGGGCTGCCACGTCAACACGCTGCCGCTGCGCCTGCGACCGGCCCTCGACCGTTCGTTCGCCGACCTGCTCGCCGAGGCACGGCGGGTCACCCTGTTCGCCGCCGCCCGCCAGGACGTCCCGTTCGACCTGCTGGTGGAACGGCTGAACCCGGCCCGCCGGCCGCACCGCAATCCGCTCGTCCAGGTCGCGTTCGGGGTGCAGAACGCGCCGGCGGCCCGGCACCGCAGCGCCGTCGGCGGCGAGTTCACCGGCGTGGAGCTGACGCCGGACGCGGCCCGCCTCGACCTGACGCTCTGGCTGGACGACCGCCGGGGCGGGCTGGACGCGCTCTGGACCTACCGAACCGACCTGTTCAACCACGACGGGGTGGCGACGTGGCACCGCCGCCTCACCGCGCTGCTGCGCGCCGCCGCCGTCGACCCCGGGCGCAGTCTGGCCGACTGCGTCGACACCGCTGGGAGTGAGAGATGACCGATCAGACCCGGGTCGCACGGCCCGTCCCCCGTCGCGGCCGGGACCGGAACCTGGTGGACGTCCGGCCGGACTGGTCCGGCGGCCCGCTGCCGGCGCTGGTCCGCGCCAACGTCCCCGACGTCGACCTGGCCGGCTGGCTGGCCGGGCACCGCGCCGAGGTCGACGAGCTGGCCCGCCGCGCCGGCGCGGTGCTGTTCCGCGGCTTCGCCGTGGCCGGCGCCGACGACTTCCGCACCGTGATGGCGGCGCTCTCCGGTGACGTGCTGTCCTACGGCGAGCGTTCCTCGCCGCGCAGCCGGGTCACCGAGGGCGTCTACACCTCCACCGAGCACCCGGCCGACCAGCCGATCGTGCTGCACAACGAGCAGTCGTACACGGTCACCTGGCCGCTGCGCATCGTGTTCCACTGCGAGGTCGAACCGGCCGCCGGTGGGCGTACGCCGCTGGCGGACAGCCGTCGGGTGCTGGCCCGGCTGCGCCCGGAGACGGTCGCCGAGTTCGAGCGCCGTGGCGTGCTCTACCGGCGCAACTACCTGCCCGGGATCAGCCTGAGCTGGCAGACCGCGTTCCAGACCGACTCGCGCGCCGAGGTCGAGGCGTACTGCGCCCGCGCCATGATCGACGTGGAGTGGGTGGGCGAGACACAGCTGCGGACCCGGCAGGTCCGCCCGGCGGTACGCCGGCACCCGGTCACCGGCGAGCGGACCTGGTTCAACCACGCGCTGTTCTTCCACGTCACGTCGCTGCCCGAGGACGTCAGCGCCGGGCTGCGGGCCGCGCTGGCCGAGGAGGACCTGCCCTACCAGACCGCGTACGGGGACGGCACGCCGCTGCCGGACGACGTGCTGGCCGAGCTGCGCGCCGCGTACGCCGCGGAGACCCGCTCCTTCGCGTGGCGACAGGGAGACGTGCTGCTGGTGGAGAACATGCTCGCCGCGCACGCCCGGGAGCCGTTCACCCCGCCCCGGCGGATCCTCACCGCGATGTCCGACCCGGTCGCCGCGCCGGAGCTGACCACGACGGGACCGGTCACGGGCGGCGCGGCGTGAGCGCCCCGGGGCCGCGCCGGCGCGGCAGTGGTGGCACCGTCTCCGCACCGGTGACCCGGCGCACGCTCGGCGCTGACGACTTCGTGCTGCTGGTCGAGGCCGCCGTGCCCGACCTCGACCTGGCCGGCTGGCTCGCCGGGCGGCGGGCCGAGCTGCTGGCCGACCTGGACCGGCACGCGGCGGTGTTCTTCCGCGGGTTCGACGTGCACAGCGCCGACGACTTCGGACGCGCGGCCCGGGAGATCGGCCCGGAGCTGCTGGGCTACCTGGAGCGCGCCGCGCCCCGGCACGAGGTGGCGGACAAGGTGTTCACCTCGACCGAGTTCAACGCCGCCCAGTGGATCCCGCTGCACCACGAGATGTCGTACTCGCACAACTGGCCGACGCACCTGTTCTTCTACTGCGCGCAGCCGGCCACCGGCGACGGCGGCGCGACCCCGCTGGCCGCCGAGCGGGTGATCACCCCGCTGATCCCGGCCGAGGTGCGGGAGCGGTTCGGCCGCGACGGCGTCCGCTACGTACGCAACTACGGGCCGCACCTGGACCTGCCCTGGCAGGAGGCGTTCCAGACCACCGACCGGGCGGAGGTGGAGGCGTACTGCGCCGCCTCGGCGACGGAGTTCACCTGGCTGGGCTCCGACGGGCTGCGGACCGTGGCGCGCCGGCAGGCGACGGCGACGCACCCGCGTACCGGGGAGACGGTGTGGTTCAACCACGCCCACCTGTTCCACGTCTCGAACATGCCGCCCGAGGTGGCCGGCGCGCTGCTGCGCGAGTACGGCCCGGAGGGGCTGCCCCGCAACGCCTACCACGGCGACGGCGAGCCGATCGCCGACGAGGTGGTCACCGGCATCCGCGAGCTGTACCGGCGGCACGCCCTCTCCGTGCCCTGGCGGCGCGGCGACGTGCTGGTGGTGGACAACTTCCTGGCCACCCACGGCCGGGAACCCTTCACCGGCGACCGGCAGATCCTGGTCGCCATGTCCGACCTCTACGTGAACCGGAGTGTGCTGTGAACGGATACCGTCTGTCCCCGGTCCAGCGGCTGGCCTGGTCCGGCAAGCAGGACCTGGTCCGGGCGCGGGTCCAGCTGGACCGGCCGCTCGACCCGGCCCGGTTGCAGGCCGCCGTCGACACGGTGGTGGCCCGGCACGAGGCGCTGCGGCTGACCCTGGTGCACCACCCCGGGCTGCGGGTGCCGTTGCAGGACGTGGACGACGACCGCGCGGTCACGGTCGGCGCGCAGGGCGAGCTGTCGGTCACCCTCACCGACGACGCGTTGGAGTTGGCCGCCACCCCGCTGATCGCCGACCCGGCCGGCCTGCGCCTGGTCCTGGCCGACCTGGCCCGCGCCTACGCCGGTGACCTGCCGCCGGCCGATGAGGAGGCGTTGCAGTTCCTCGACGTCACCGAGTGGCAGGTGGAGGAGCGGGAGGCGGCCCCGGCCGCCGCGCCGGGCGCGCCGGCCGCGCGGCTGGTCGAGCCGCACGGGGACGACCCGGGCGCCACGGTCACCGCGACGCTGCCCGCCGCCGAGCTGGCCGAGGTCGCCCGCGTCGCGGACGCACCCGTCGGCACGGTGCTGCTCGCCGCCTGGGCGCTCGCGGTGGCCCGGCGGGCCGAGGCGCCCGACGGGGCCGAGGAGGCGGACCTGGTGCTGGCCCGCTGGCACGACGGCCGGCACGCCGAGGGCACCGCCGGCGTGGTCGGCCCGCTGGGCGGCTACGGACCGCTGCGACTGGCCCTGCCGCTGCCGGCGGAACCGGCCGCGCTGCTGGCCGCCGTCCGCGCCGCCGAGACGGTCGCCGATGAGACGTTCCACCTGGTCGACCCGGTCGACGAGAGCACCGGCGCGGTCGCCGGGTTCGCGCTGGAACCGGCCGTCGCGCCGGCCGTGGTGGCCGGGCTGGGCGGCACCTCGGCGGACGTGCCCGTCCCGCCGGCGCCGGCCGGGCCGCGGCTCACCGTGCGCACCGGCGGCGACGAGGTGACACTGCGGGTGACCGGGGGGCGGTGGCTGCTCGACTCGGTGGTGGCGGTGCTGCGCAGCCTGCCGGCCGCGTTGGCCGGCGACGCCCCGCTCGCCGTGCTCGGCGCCGGGGAGGCCGGGTGGCTGGCCGAGGCCGGCGGCACGGTGGGCGCGACGCCGGGGCGTACCCTCGTCGACCTGATCGACGCGGGCCTGGCCGGGATGGACCGGGGCGCCACGGCGGTGTCGGCGGCCGACGGCGCGTACCCGGTCGAGGAGCTGGACCGCCGCGCCGCGCGGGTGGCCGCGGCGCTGGCCGCGCGCGGCCTGGCCGGCGCGCCGGTGGGCGTGCTCGCCGCCCGCTCCCGGGACACGGTGGTGGCGTTCCTCGGCGTGCTGCGTGCCGGCGCGGTGTTCGTGCCGCTCGACCCGGACGCCCCGGCGCCGCGCCTGGCCGCGCAGCTGCGCGCGGTCGGCGCCGACTGCGTGGTCGGCGTCGGCGGCCCGGCGACGGTGTCCGTCGCGGAGCTGGTCGCCGCCGGCGGCGCGACGCCCGCGACCGCGCCGGCCCCGACCGACCCGGCGTACGTCATCTTCACCTCCGGCTCCACCGGCACGCCCCGCCCGGTGCGGGTGTCGCACGCCGCCGCCGCGCACCTGGCCGGCGCGCTGGAGGCGACCGTGTACGCGGGCAGCCCGCCGGGCCTGCGGGTGGCGGTGAACGCGCCGCTGACGTTCGACGCCTCGGTGAAACAGCTGGTGCAGCTCGCCCACGGCCGCTCCCTCCACCTGGTGCCCGACGACGTGCGCCGCGACGGCGCGGCGCTCGCCGGGGCGCTCGCCGAGCACCGGGTGGACGTGCTCGACCTGACCCCCTCCCAGCTGCGCATCCTGCTCGCCGGCGCGGGCGACGCCCGGCTGCCCGGGCTGCTGCTGCTCGGCGGCGAGGCGGTCCCGGAGGACCTGTGGTCGGCGGTGGCGACACTGCCCGGCGTGCGCGCGGTCAACCTGTACGGCCCGACCGAGTGCACGGTGGACACCACCGTCGCGGAGATCCACGCGGACGAGCCGCCGACGATCGGCCGGCCGCTGCCCGGCGTCGCGGTCCGGGTGCTGGACGAGCGGCTGCGCCCGGTCCCGCCCGGGGTGGCCGGTGAACTGTGCGTGGCCGGTCCGCAGCTGGCCGAGGGATACCCGGGCGACCCGGAGGCGACCGCCCGCCGGTTCGTCGCGCTGCCGCTGCCCGACGGCGGCGCCGAGCGGGTCTACCGCACCGGCGACCGGGTCCGCTTCGACGCCGAGCGGCGGCTGCGCTACCTGGGCCGGCTCGACGACCAGGTGAAGATCCACGGCTTCCGGGTGGAGCCGGGCGAGGTCGCCGCCGTGCTGCGTGAGCACCCGGGGGTGGCCGACGCCGCCGTGGTCGCCCGCGACGACGACGGGTACGGCGACCGGCTGGTCGCCTACGTCCGGCCGCGGTCCGGGTCCGCCCCGCTCGACCTCGGGCGGGTGACCGGGATCAACCCGCACGAGACCCGCTACCTGTACGACGAGATCTTCGTCCAGCGGGTCTACCTGCGCGACGGGATCACGCTGCGCCCCGGCGCGACGGTGCTCGACGTGGGCGCGAACATCGGCATGTTCTCGCTCTTCGTGCACCAGGTCTGTCCGGACGCGACGATCCACGCGTTCGAGCCGGTGCCGGCCGTGGCCGACGCGTTGCGCCGCAACGTCGCCGAGTTCGGCGTGCCGGCCACGGTGCACGCCCACGGGCTGTCCCGGGCCGACGGCGAGGTCTCCTTCACCTACTACCCGGGCTACTCGATGATGTCCGGGCACGCCGCGTACGCCGACCCGGACGCCGAGATCAGCGTGATCAAGCGGTACCTGGCCAACGAGCGCGACGCCGGCGCCGGTGAGCGGGACGTGCTGCTCGACCGGGCCGACGAGCTGCTCGCCGAGCGGTTCGCCGGCCGGGAGCTGACCGTGCCGGTCCGGCCGCTGTCGGCCGTCCTGGACGAGCTGGCCCCGCACCGGATCGACCTGCTGAAGATCGACGTGCAGCGGGCCGAGGCGGACGTGCTCGCCGGGCTGGACGACCGGCACTGGCCGCTGGTCGCGCAGGTCGCCATGGAGGTGCACGACGCGCCCGGCACCGCGACCGCCGGCCGGCTGGCCGAGCTGGTGGCGCTGCTGGAGGCGCGCGGGTTCACCGTGGTCACCCGGCAGGACGACCTGCTCGCCGGCACCGACCGGCACACCCTGCACGCGGTCCGCCGCGAGTACGCCGCCGCGTCGGAGGGGACGCCCGCCGCCGACGCCGGGCCGGCGCCCACCGTCCAGGAGTGGCTCGCGCAGCGGCTGCCGGCGCACCTGGTGCCGGCCGCCGTGGTGGTGCTCGAGGAGCTGCCGCTGACCCGCAACGGCAAGCTCGACCGGGCGGCGCTGCCCGCGCCCCGGGTGGAACGGCCGGCCGACGACCCGGCGACGGCCCCGGCCAACCGGGCCGAGGAGATCCTGGTCGAGGCGTGGCGTGAGGTGCTCGGCGTGGCGTCGTTCGGCGTCACCGACAGCTTCTTCGCGCTCGGCGGCGACTCCATCCGCAGCATCCAGATGCAGGTCGCGGCGCAGAAACGCGGGTTGTCGTTCCAGCTCAACGACATCTTCACCCACCAGACGATCCGGGAACTGGTCGCCCACGGCCGGATCACGCTGGACGGCCTCGTGCCCGAGCCGGCCGCCCGGATCTCCCTCGTCGGCACGGCCGACAGATTTGCGCTCGTCGGCGTGGCCGACCGGGAGTTGCTGCCGGACGGGCTGGTGGACGCGTATCCGATGACCGCGCTCCAGCTCGGCATGGTCTACCACGGCGAGTTGACCGGTGACCCCGCCGTCTACCACAACGTCACCGCGCACGAGGTGGCCGCGCCGCTGGACCCGGCGGCGCTGCGCCGCGCGCTGACCGTCCTGGTCGACGCCCACCCGGTGCTGCGCACCGGCTTCGCGCTCGGCGCGTACGCCGAACCGCTGCAACTCGTGCACGAGCGGGTGCCGGTCGACCTGCCGGTGACCGACCTGTCCGGCCTGGACCCGCAGGCCCGCCGCGACCGGATCGACGCGCTGGTCGCCGAGGAACGTCTCCGCCCGTTCGATCTCACCCGGCCGCCGCTGCTGCGGCTGCACGCGCTGCGCGCCGACGGGGACACGTTCACGCTGCTGGTCGCCGAGCACCACGCCGTCCTCGACGGCTGGAGCCTGCACCTGTTCATCACCGACCTGCTCGGCGCGTACGACCGGGAGCGGGCCGGCACACCGGCCGCCGCCGATCCGGGTCTGCCGTTCCGGGAGTACGTGACGGCCGAGCGGGCGGCCCTGGCCGACCCGGCGACCCGGCGGTTCTGGCGTGACGGCGCCGGCGCCGCGCCGCCGTTGCTGGTCGGCAGGGCGCAGCCGAGGACCACCACCACCCAGCGGGTGCCGCTGCGGGCCGGCACCACCGAGCGGGTGGCCGAGGTGGCCCGGGACGCCGGGGTGCCGGTCAAGTCCTGGCTGTTCGCCCTGCACCTGCGCCTGCTCGGCGAGCTGGCCGGCCGGGACGACGTGGTCAGCGGCCTGGTGGTCGGCGGCCGACCCGAGGGGGAGGGCAGCGACGCCACGCTCGGGCTGTTCCTCAACACGCTGCCGGTGCGGGTCGCGCTGGGCACCCGGTCGGTGGCCGAGCTGGCCGCCGCGGCGTGGCGGGCCGAGCGGGAACTGATGGGCCACCACCGCTTCCCGCTGGCCGAGATCGTCCGGGCCGGCGGCGCGGGCCCGCGCTTCGACCACTTCTTCAACTGGACGCACTTCCCGGCGCGACCGGCCGGTGCCGGCAGTCGCATCGTGGACAGCCGGGGCGTCACCGTGGACGTGGCGTTCAGCCTCGCCGTCGACGCCGAGCTGGACGCCGGTCGCCTCGGGCTGATGATCCAGTACGACCACCGGCACGTGCCGGCCGAGCGGGTGGACGCGCTTGCCGACGGCTTCCGCCGGCTGCTGGCCGCCGACCCGGCCGCGCCCCTGCCGGCGGTGGCGTCCCCGGCGGCCGGCGGGGACGCGCGGCAGCGGTGGGCGGACCGGGTGGCGGCGGCCTGGCAGGAGGTGCTCGGCGCCGCGCCGCGTGACCCGGCGACCGACTTCGTCACCGCCGGCGGCGACTCGCTGCGCGCGCTGCGTCTGGTCACCGTCCTGCGACAGCGCCACGGCAGTGACCTGACGCTGCCCGAGTTCACCGCGCTGGGCAGCTACCGGGCGCTGGTCGACCGGGTGGCCCGCGGATGACCGGGTTCGGCACGATCGCGGTGCACGGTGACGACGGCCTGGTTCCGGGCGGGTCGGTGGCCCCGCCGATCGTGCAGAGCGCGACGTTCAGCGCCGAGTCCGACGAGCGGTTCACCGAGATCGCCACCGAGGCGCGGGGCAGCGCGTTCTACACCCGCTACGGCAACCCCAACCACGCCCAGGTGGCCGCCGTGGTCGCCGAGCTGGAGGGCGCGGAGACCGGGTTGGTCACCGCGTCCGGGATGGGCGCGATCAGCACGGTCGCGCTGGCCCTGCTCGCGGCCGGCGACCACGTGGTGGTGCAGCGCAGCACCTACGGCGGCACCACCTCGCTGGCCACCGGCCTGCTGGCCCGCTTCGGCGTCACGTGCACGTCTGTCGACCAGACGGACGCGGACGCGTTCGCCCGGGCGCTGCGGCCGCAGACCCGGCTGGTGCTGGTGGAGACGCCGAGCAACCCGCTGCTGGAGCTGACCGACCTGGCCGCCGTGGTGGCGACCGCGCACGCCGCCGGCGCGCTGGTGGTGGTGGACAACACGTTCGCCACCCCGGTCAACCAGCGTCCGCTGGACGCCGGGGCGGACCTGGTGTGGCACAGCGGCACCAAGTTCCTCGGCGGGCACTCCGACGTGTCCGCCGGGGTGGTGGTCGGCGGCGCGGAGCTGATCGAGCGCGTGTGGCGCACGGCGATCGTCACCGGCGCCACGCTCGGCCCGGTCGACGCCTGGCTGCTGCTGCGCGGCCTGCGCACGCTGGCGCTGCGGGTGCAACGGCACAACGCCAACGCGCTCGCGCTGGCCGGGGCGCTGGAGGGTCACCCGGCGGTGGCCCGGGTCCGCTATCCGGGGCTGCCCTCGCACCCCCAGCACACGCTGGCCCGCCGGCAGATGACCGGCTTCGGCGGGGTGCTCGGCGTCGAGCTGGCGGCCGGGCGGGCCGGCGCGGCGGCGCTGCTGGCCGGGCTGCGCCTGGGCAAGCGGGCGGCCAGCCTCGGCAGCGTCAGCACGCTCGTGGTGCACCCGCGCTCGATGTGGGCCGGCATCGTGGACGCCGAGCAGCTCGCCGCCGCCGGCATCGGCGCGGGCCTGGTCCGCGTCTCCACCGGCATCGAGGACACCGACGACCTGGTGGCCGACTTCCGGACCGCGTTGGAGGGGGTGCCGGCCTGACGGCTCAGGAGCCCAGATACCGCAGGATCGCCAGCACCCGGCGGCTGTACCCGGTGGCGTCGGAGAGGTCGAGCTTGTCGAAGATGGCGTTGACGTGCTTCTCCACCGCGCTCTGCGAGACGTGCAGCCGCTGGGCGACGGCGGCGTTGGTGTGGCCCTGCGCCATGTGGTGCAACACGTCGCGTTCTCGTAGGGTGAGACGGCTGAGCGGATCGGTGCGGCTCGTGCCCGACATGAGCTGCCGCACCACTTCCGGATCGAGCGCGGTGGCGCCGGCGGCGACCCGGTCGAGCGCGTCGAGGAAGTCCTCGACCTGGGCGACGCGGTCCTTCAACACGTACCCGACGCCCTCGGAGCGGTCGGCGAGCAACTGGGCGGCGTAGCGCTTCTCGACGTACTGGGACAGGACCAGCACCGCGACGGTGGGGAACTCGCGGCGGATCTCCAGCGCGGCCCGCAACCCGTCGTCGCTGTTGGTGGGCGGCATCCGCACATCGGTGACCACCACCTCGGGACGGTGCCGCGCGACGGCGGCGACCAGGTGGTCGGCGTCGCCCACCGCGGCCACCACCTCGTGCCCCTCGTCGACCAGCAACCGGGTGAGCCCGTCGCGGAGCAGCGTCGAGTCCTCGGCCAGGACTATCCGCACGGGAGCGTCGCCCGGATCGTGGTCGGACCGCCCGGCGGACTGGACACGTCGAGGTTGCCGTCGAGAGCCGCGGCCCGCCGGGCGAGGCCACGCAGCCCGCTGCCGGCGGGATCGGCCCCGCCCCGGCCGTCGTCACGGACCCACATGTCCACTCCCCCGTCCCCGGCCCTGATCTCGATGTCGATCACGGTAGCGCCGGCGTGCTTCGCCGCGTTGGTGATCGCCTCGCAGGCGATGAAGTAGAGCACGGCCTCGACCGGACGCGGCGGGCGGTCGGGCAGTGCGTGGCTGATCCGCACCGGGATCGGCGTGCGCCGGGCCACCATGGTCAGCACCTCGTCCAGCGGGCTGTGGTCGAGCGCCGACGGGTAGACCTGCCAGGCCACCTCCCGCAGCTCGTCGAGGGCCCACTGCACGTCGGCGTGCGCCTGGTCCAGCAGGGCCCGCGCCCGGTCCGGGTCGCGGCTGCGTCGCGCGCGACCCAGGAGCATGCCGAGCGCGACGAGACGCTGCTGCACGCCGTCGTGCAGGTCCCGCTCGATCCGCCGGCGCTCCGCGTCGACCGCCGCCATGACGCCGGCCCGGCTCTCGGTCAGCTCGTCGATCCGGCGCCGCAGCGCGTCTTCGCCGTCGGGCTCCAGCATGCGCCGCGCGAGATGCCGGTCCAGCGCGCCGACGCTGGCGACCGCCTGGAGGTTCACCAGGAGCAGGCCCGCCCCGATCACGAGTTGCAGCAGCAGATCGGGCACGGCGACGCCGCCGGTCACGACGGCACGGAGGAGGACGGCCGCGAGCACCACGCCCACGGCCAGCACCCCGACGGTGAGCGCGCCGAGCAGGCCCGGCACGACCCGCAGCGCGAGGTAGCCGACGGCCCGCCGGCCGGTGGCGCGCAACGGGGCGGGCGCCGGACGGTTCGCGGCCCAGGCCAGCCGCCGCCGCTCCCACCGGGCGGCCACCGGGGCGTACCGGAGGACGGCGGCGAGGACGCGGCGGCGCAGCGCCGGGGCCGGCACGGTCAGGGTCAGCAGCAGGCCGGACGCGACCAGGATCGCCATCTCGACGGCGGCGGTGACGACACCGGCGACGACGCCGGCCACGGGCCGCGCCCACCGGCCGATCCGCACGCCTCCGGTCACCACCATCCGCCCCTCCCCGCCGGCCTGCCGGTGCCGCCGCTCAGCGATCCTCCCCCAGGTGACCCCGGCTGCGGTACACGGTGCCGGATCGCACCGGCAGGCCCGGTCCGCCACGCGGAGTCGGATCACCGGCGACCTCCGCGGCGACCGGACGTCGCCGCTGCCGGAGCAGCCCGGCCACCACGAGCGCGCCGAGCACGAGCACGCAGACGACGATGACGACGTTCTGGAACGCCCCCGCCCATTCCTCGACCACGTGCCAGTTGGCGCCGAGCTGGTAGCCGGCGAGCACGAACACGGTGTTCCAGACGAGGCTGCCGAGCGTGGTGTAGAGCAGGAACCTGCCGATCGGCATCCGTTCCACGCCGGCCGGAACGGAGATCAGGCTCCGGAAGATCGGGATCATGCGCCCGAAGAAGACGGTCGCCGTGCCGTGCCGGGCGAACCACGCCTCGGTCCGGTCGAGGTCGCTGAGCTTGACCAGCGGGAGTCGCCGGACGATGGCCCGTACCCGGTCCCGGCCGAGCACCACGCCGACCTGGTAGAGGACCACCGCGCCGACCACGGAGCCGAGCGTGGTCCAGGCGATCGCGGCGACCAGGCTCATCCGACCCTGGCTGGCGGCGAAGCCGGCCAACGGCAGGATCACCTCGCTCGGGATCGGCGGGAACAGGTTCTCCAGCGCCACCGCCAGCCCGGCGCCGGGAGCGCCGAGGCGCTCGACCAGGTCGGCCGCGAATCCGGCCAGGCCGCCGGTGTCACCGGGCGTCGGCGCGGCGGCGGAGGTCGTGAGGTGCCATGAATCGATCATGTCCCGACGCTATGGCCGCGGCGGGGCGCGGACCATGAGGGTGAACGCACGCCTGAGCGGGTCGACCGGAGCGCAGCCCTGGGGTTTTCCGCACCCCCGGTCAGGGTGCCTCGTCGCCGCGTTTCTCCTCCTGCGCCAGCACCGCGTCGCGGCGCTGCGGGTCGGTGCGCTCGGCCAGCGCGGCGGCGAGGCGCGGGTCGGCGGAGAGCCGCTCCCGGTTGCGGTGCAGGAACGTGTCGAACCCGGCGGTGTACGGGCAGGCGTCGTCGCCGAGCGCCACCGCCGGCTCGTACCGGCAGCCGCCGCAGTAGTCGCTGATCCGGTCGACGTGCGCGCCGTCGAACGCCCAGGGGTGGGTGTCGATGCGGGCCAGGTCGGCGTACTGGCTCATGCCGATGACGGTGGCGTTCATGACCCAGTCGGCGCCGTCGACGAAGCTGCGCTGGAACCAGTCGGCCAGGTCGGCGGGGCGCCAGCCGCGTTGCAGGCCGTAGTTGCCGAGCACGGTCAGCCGTGCGGTCTGACTCGCCCAGCCGGTGTCGCGGACGCCGGCCAGCACGTCGGCCAGGCAGCGCGCCTCCACCGCGTCGGCGTCGAGGCGGTCGAACCAGTCCGGCAGCGGCCGGGTGGCGGCGAGCCAGCCGACGCCGCGGAAGCGCGGCGCGAAGTACCAGTAGAGCTGCCACAGGAACTCGCGCCACCCGAACAGGCCACGGACGAACCGGTGCACCGCCGCGGGCGGCGCCGTGCCGTCCCGGCCGGCGCGCTCGGCGGCCCGGATCGCCGGCGCCGGGTCGAGCAGCCCGAGGTTGAACGAGGACGACAGCACGCTGGACGCGAGGCGGCCGTCGCCGTCGACGAGCAGGCAGTCGGTGTCGGCGTACGCGGGCAGCCGGTGGTCGAGGAAGTGCGTGAGCCGGGCCCGCGCCTCGGCGTGCGTGGCCGGGTGGCGGCGCGGCGCGTCCCGGCCGACGAACCGGATCCCCTCCGCCTCCCACCGGTCCAGGTCACGGCGGACCTGCGCGTCGATGTCGTCCTCGACGATCGCCGGCGGTGGCGGCACGTCGGTCGGTGGCCGCCGGCGGGGCCGGCGCGCCGGGACCGGCAGGTCGCGCAGCAGGTCGTGGCGGTTCAGCGCGTACCGGTAGAAGTCGGCCATCCGCAGCTGGCCGCGCCGCCGGTCGGCCCAGGCCGCGAAGTCGGCACGGTCGGTGACGAACCCGCGCGGCGGGAGCACGGTCAACCCGTCGACGGTACGGGCGAACGCCAGCGCCGCCCGCGACGCCGGGTGCACCACCTCGACCGGCTCGCCCAGGCCGGCGAGCGCCTCCCGGAACGTGTCGGCGCGTACCAGCCGGGCCCGGTCGCCGAGTTCGGCGGCGCGATGTCGCAGCGTGGACAGGATCAGGTGCGCCTTCTGGCGGTGCAGCCGCCGGTGGGCGAACAGCGACCGGGTCTCCACCAGCAGGACGCGTTGCGCGTCGTCGTCGAGGAAGTGGGGACCCACCTGGTCCGCCAGAAGCCAGCGCCAGCGTGACATGTCCGGGAGATGCCCCTTTCGGACTCGACGAATCGTGCGGACGGAATCGCGGGTCAGTCGCCCCGGACCGGAGGGCGGCGGTGATCGGTCAACCGTAGGCCGACGCCGCGTACCGCGACGACGGTGACCCCGGTGCCCAACCCGTCGAGCTTGCGGCGCAGCCGCTTGACCAGGGACTGCACGTCGGCCCGGCGCTGCGTCGCCGCGTCGTGCCAGACCGCGCGGTGCAGCTCGGCGTAGCTCCACACCCGCACCGGCTCGGCGGTCAGGCAGGTCAGCAGGTCCCGCTCCAGCCGGGTGAGCGCGACCTCCCGGTCACCCCACCGGGCGGTGGACCGGGCGACGTCGATCACCAACGCGCGGTCGGGCGCGGACTCCCGGGCGTCGGTTGAGGGCCCCGCCCCATCCGGGAGCGTCAACGGTGGACCCCGCCGGACACCCTCACCGGGATTGATCAACTCGCGCAGCTCGTCCAGGTCGGCGACGATCAGCAACGGCGCGACGCCGTCCAGCAGCTCGGTGAGCCGCAACCGTTCCGCCGGTGACGGCGTGACGCCGATGACCAGCGAGAAGGGACGCTCCGCCGGGTCGGCGCCGGCGGTCGTCGCGCTCGTGTCGTCAGTCGTCACCGCACCCCACCGTGACAGTCACTGTCAACCGGTCCGCGATCGGAGGGCCTGTTGGTGACAAGTTGCTCACGTACGGTCATTGATCGTCCTTCGGTGTCGATCATAGTGTCCATTCAGGTGACCGGCGTAGACCCGCACGGCGCCTAGGGGGCCTGGGGGGTTCGTCTCAAACCGGAGTGACCAGTCGGGAGCGCAGCTCCTGGCCCTTCTGTCATGGCTCGAACATCCGCGGGTCATCGGAGGAGGAGGCAGCACCGATGCTGAGACGTCCACACCGAAGGGGCCTGGCCCGGCGGCTGGTGAGCGCGGGGGCCGCCCTGGTGCTCGCCGCGACCGCACTGGCCGCCACCGGCACCGGAGCACAGGCGCAGGCCGGCACGGGCGCCGGCGCCACGGCCGGCGACAAGATCCGCCCCGAACTCACCCGGCAACTCCAGGGCAAGAGCGAGGGCGACTTCTGGATCCACTTCTCCGCCCGGGCCGACCTGGGCAAGGCCGCCGCGACCAAGGACTGGAACCAGCGCGGCGCCGCCGTCGCGGCGGCGCTGCGCAAGACCGCCGCCGACAGCCAGGGGAAGATCCGCGCCGAGCTGGACCGCTCCGGCACGAAGTACCAGACGTTCTGGGCGACCAACGCCATCAAGGTCACCGGCGGCTCGCTGACCATGGCGCAGAACTTCGCCGCCCACGCCGAGGTGGACGGCATCTACGCCCCGGTCGAGTACAAGCTGCCCGAGACCACTCCGGGCACCGACGAGAAGGCGCCGAACGCCCTGGAGTGGGGCATCGCCAACATCAACGCCGACGACGTCTGGTCCCAGTACGGCGTGAAGGGCGCCGGCATCACCGTGGCCAGCATCGACAGCGGGGTCCAGTTCGACCACCCGGCACTGGTGAACTCCTACCGGGGCAACAACGGTGACGGCACCTTCGACCACGACTACAACTGGTTCGACGCGGCCGGCGAGTGCGCCACCGCGCCGTGCGACTCCGACGGCCACGGCACCCACACCATGGGCACCATGGCCGGCGCGGACGGCGCGAACCAGATCGGCGTCGCCCCCGAGGTCAAGTGGATCGCCGCGAACGGCTGCTGCCCGACCGACGCGGCGCTGATCTCCTCCGGGCAGTGGATGCTGGAGCCCACCGACCTCAGCGGCCAGAACCCGGACGCCAGCAAGCGGCCGAACATCATCAACAACTCGTGGGGCACCACGGCGCCGTCCAACGAGCCGTTCATGGAGGACGTCACCGACGCGTGGACCGCCTCCGGCATCTTCGGCGTCTGGTCCAACGGCAACAACGGCCCGTCCTGCCAGACCAGCGGCTCGCCGGGCAGCCTGGCCAGCAACTACTCGGCCGGGGCGTACGACATCAACAACAACATCGCCAGCTTCTCGTCCCGGGGCACCGGGCAGAACGGCGAGATCAAGCCGAACATCTCGGCCCCCGGCGTGAACGTCCGCTCCAGCGTGCCGACCAACTCGTACGCCAGCATCAGCGGCACCTCGATGGCGGCGCCGCACCTGGCCGGCGCGATCGCGTTGCTCTGGTCGGCGGCGCCCACCCTGGTCGGTGACGTCGCGGCGACGCGCGCCCTGCTCAACGACACGGCGACCGACAAGGCCGACACCCAGTGCGGCGGCACCGCGGACGACAACAACGTCTACGGCGAGGGCCGGCTGGACGCGCTCGCGCTCGTCGCCGCCGCCCCGATCGGGGACAACGGCACGCTGGCCGGCACGGTCACCGACGCGGCCACCGGCGCCGCGATCGCCGGCGCGACGGTCACCCTGACCGGCGCGGCGGACCGCACGCTGACCACCGGCGCCGACGGCACGTACTCCTCGCTGCTGCCGGCCGGCGACTACCAGGTGGTCGTCTCCGCGTTCGGCTACGCGAGCCGCACCCTCTCCGCGACCGTCACCAAGAACACGACCACCACGCTCGACGTGGCGCTGAGCGCGGTGCCGAGCGTCACGATCGGCGGGCAGGTCACCGACGGGTCCGGCCACGGCTGGCCGCTCTACGCGAAGGTGAGCGTCGAGGGCACGCCGATCTCCGACTACACCACGCCCGCCACCGGCCGCTACAGCCTGACGCTGCCGTCCGGGTCGACCTACCGGCTCACCGTCGAGCCGCAGTACGCCGGCTACCTGACCGTCACCAAGGAGGTCACGGTCGGCGCCGGCAACCTCACCGCCAACATCGAGGTACCGGCGGACCCGGAGGCGTGCACCACGGCGCCCGGCTACACCGTCAGCTCGGACGGCGAGTACGAGACGTTCGACGGCACCGGCGTGCCGGACGGCTGGTCCGTGGTGGACAACGCCGGCACCGGCCAGGTCTGGGAGTTCACCGACAGCGGTGAGCGCGGCAACCTGACCGGCGGCAGCGGCACCTTCGCCATCATCGACAGCGACAACTACGGCAGCGGCGGACAGCAGGACACCTCGCTGGTCAGCCCGGTCGTCGACCTGACCGGGGTGAGCGCCCCGGTGATCCGGTTCAACCAGGACTACAACTGGCTGAACAGCGACCGCGCGGACGTGGACCTGAGCCTCGACGGCGGCGCCACCTGGAGCAACGTGCTCCGGCAGGCGGCCGACGTGCGCGGCCCGAAGGTGACCGAGATAGCGATTCCGCAGGCGGCGAACCAGTCGCAGGTGCAGGTGCGCTTCCACTACTACAACGCCAGCTGGGAGTGGTGGTGGGAGGTCGACAACGTCCTGATCGGCAGCAAGCTCGTCTGCAAGCCGGTCGCCGGCGGCCTGGTGCTCGGCCACGTGCGCGACAAGAACGACAACGGCTACGTCAACGGGGCCACCGTGACCAGCAAGGACCGCCCGGCGGAGAAGGCCACCACGGTCGCCACGCCGGACGACACCGAGCTGCCGGACGGCTTCTACTGGATGTTCTCGTCGCTGACCGGCAAGCACCCGTTCACCGCCAGCGCGGGCAACTACGTCAGCCAGACCAAGCAGGTCACGGTCGAGGCGGACTGGGCCACCGCGGCGAACTTCCAACTCGCCGCCGGCCGGCTGTCGGTGCAGCCGACCTCGCTGACCGGAACGGCCCGGATGCCGAGCGGGAAGGTCAGCAGGACGTTCACCGTGACCAACACCGGCGGGGCGCCGGTCGACGTCGAGTTCGGTGAACGCGACGGCGGGTTCGTCCTGCAACGGGCCGACGGTTCCCAGCTGTCCGAGCAGGCGCTGCTCGGCTCGACCGGCGCACCGGCGCAGCGGCTGACCGCCGCCACGTCGTTCGCCGCCCGCTCGTCCGGCAAGTCGTCCACGGGCGTGACCCCGGCGGCCGGCCCGCAGGCGGACCCCTGGACCGCCATCCCGGGCTACCCGGCGAACGTGATGGACAACCGGGTCGTCACCGTCGACGGCAAGATCTACTCGATCGCCGGCGGCGACGGCACCACCTCCAGCGCGAAGAACTACCGGTACGACCCGGTCGCGCAGACCTGGTCCGGCATCGCCGATCTGCCCGGCGCCCGCAACGCCGTGACGGCCGGTGTGGTCGACGGCAAGATCATCGTCAGCGGCGGCTGGGGCGCCTCCGGGCCCGACGGCACCACCTGGTCGTACGACCCGGCGACGAACACCTGGACCGCGCGGGCGAGCAACCCGGCGCCCCGGGCGGCGGCGGGTCAGGCGGTCGCGGGCGGCAAGCTGTACGCGATCGGTGGCTGCACCACGGCCAGCTGCCTGCCGATGTCCAACTCGGTGGTCCGCTACGACCCGGGCGCGGACACCTGGGAGACGTTGCCCGCCTACCCGAAGTCGGTGGCGTTCCTGTCCTGCGGCGGGATCGACGGCACCGTCTACTGCACCGGCGGCAACGACGGGACGGTGTCGCAGAAGGCCGGGTACGCGTTCGACCCGGGCGCCAACGCCTGGACCCCCATCCCGGACGCGCCGGCCGACAGCTGGGCCGCCTCGTACGCGGTGGCGAACGGCAAGCTCCTGGTCGTCGGCGGGTCGCAGGGCGGGGCCATCACCAACGCCGGCTTCGCGTTCGACCCGGCGACCGACTCGTGGGCCAACCTGCCCAACGCCAACGCGCCCCGCTACCGGGGCGGCGCGGCCTGCGGGTTCTACAAGGTCGGCGGCTCGTCGGGCGGCTTCACGGCCACCAAGGACAGCGAGGTCCTGCCCGGCTTCTCGGAGTGCGCCGAGGGTGCGGCCGACGTCAGCTGGCTGACCGTCGACACGTCGAAGGTCACCCTGGCGCCCGGTGAGAAGGTCACCGTCACGGTCGGCATGACCGCGAACGTCGACCAGCCGGGCACCTACTCGGCGTCCGTGGTGATCAAGGAGAACACGCCGTACACGGTGCCGCCGGTGGCGGTCACCATGATCGCGCAGCCGCCGACCACCTGGGGCAAGTTGTCCGGGACGGTCTCCGGCAGGAGCTGCCAGGGCGCCACGGCGGCGCTGCCGGGCGCGACCGTCCAGGTCGACTCCTGGGCGAACTCCTACACCTTCACGACGGACGCCGACGGCCGGTACGCCTACTGGATGGACCGGCGCAACAACCCGCTCACGCTGATCGTCGCCAAGGACGGCTGGAAGCCCCAGACGCGCCAGACGAAGATCAGCTCCGCCACGCCCACCGTGGAGGACTTCACCCTCTCCCCCGCCCGCTGCTGACCCCAGCGGCAACCCGATCGGCCCGCCCGGTGCCCCGCACCGGGCGGGCCGCTCCACATCCCCCCACCCCCGTTCACCCCTCGCCGCACCTCGCCCTTCACCCGCGCCCCGAGCGCCGACCCGGCGATCATGGAGTTGTGGCACCTAACAAGGCGCGCGAATCCGGGCGAATCAGGCGCCACAAGTCCAAGATCGACGGAATGAGGCGGCGCGACACGGCACGCGGGCGCACGGCCGGCGGTGCACGGGAGCGCCGCGCCAGGGGTCAGGACGGGGTGAGGCGGAAGCCGACGCCTCGGACGGCGTGGATCGTGGCGGGGGCGCCCAGGCGGCCGAGCTTGTGCCGGATGCGGCGGACCACGGAGTGCATGTCGGAGCCCCGGCCGAGGTGGTCGTTGCCCCACACGGCCCGGTGCAGCCGGGCGTACGTCCAGACCTGGCCGGGGGTCCCGGCGAGACAGACGAACAGGTCGTGCTCCAGCGGCGTCAGCCCGACCTCCCGCTCCCGCCAGCGCAACACCCGCCGGTCGGAGTCCACGGCCAGTTCCAGCCCCGGCGTCGGTGCGGCGGGCTCGGCGTCCCCGGCCGGGGCGAGCGGCGCCGGCGGCCGGCGGACCAAGTCGAGGAATCGGCGCGCCTGGTTGGCGCTGGAGACGATCAGGAACGACTCGGTGCCGCCGAGCAGTTGGGCGAGCTGCCGGCGCTCGGCCGACGAGGACGCGATGCCGATGACCAAGGACGGTATCCCTGTCATCCGTTCCCACCTTTCCGGCAGGCCGTGGCGCAGCGCCGAGCAATTACCCGCGCCCATTCCGGCGCCGGCGATCGAGCCGTTCACCGGGCGCGGCGGTTGCGGGGGGCCGGGCGCGGTGAACGGCGTGAGGCGTGCTGGAGCTGCGGTTTCGTGAGGCTTCGGGGCGAGCTACCGGGGATCATATAGCCGTGCACCGATGATTGGTATAGCAGTTAACGTCGATGTAACTGCGGTCGGCAAGATGACCGGAAGAAATTGCGTCACCGCCTGTCGGGGAGCCGACGGGGCGGTACCGATGAGAACCGGGCCGTACCCCGGTCCAATCCGGGTGACCACGCTCCTGCTCGTCCTGGCCGGCGGCACGCTGACCCGCGCGGACGTGGCCGTCCGTTGTGCCGAGCTGGCCGAGGCGCTGCGGGGCCGGGGCCGTGGCGTGGTGGTCTGCGACGTCTCCGGCGTCACCCGGCCGGACCTGGTCACGGTCGAGGCGCTGGCGCGGCTGGGCCTGACCGCCCGCCGGTTCGGGTGGCGGCTGGAGGTCCGGGGCGCGAGCGTGGACCTATGCGACCTGGCCGGCCTGCTCGGGCTGGCCGGCGCCCTCCTCGAGCCGGGCCGGCAGGCCGAAGAGCGGGAACAGGCGGTCGGTGTCGAGGAAGTGGTTGAGCGACGTGATCCGGCCGCCGGAGAGCCCCAACACGATCAGCGACCAGGGCACGTGCCCTGAGTCGGGGTCGCGCCGGTACTGCCCGAACGCCGGCATGCCGTTGGCCGCCACCGGCACCAGGCGGGAGCCGCGGCAACCGCTGCCCGTACCGGTCATCCAGGCCGTGATGTCGTCGGGACCGCGCAGCCACAGCGGCACCGGCGGCATCGACAGCGTCGCGTCCTCGTGCAGCAGCGCGGTGAGCGCCGTCAGGTCGTACGCCTCGAACGCGCGCACGTAGCGGGCCAGCAGCGCCTGCTGCTCCTCGTCGAGGGGGCGGCGCGCCTCGGCGCCGGTGTCGGCGGACGCGATGGTGGCCCGGGCCCGCTGCAGGGCGCTGTTGACGCTCGCCACCGAGGTGTCGAGCAGCTCCGCGACCTCCTGGGCCGACCAGGCCAGCACCTCCCGCAGGATGAGCACGGCGCGCTGCTTCGGCGGCAGGTGCTGCAACGCCGCGACGAACGCCAGGCGGACCGACTCCCGCCCGGCGACCACCTCGGCCGGGTCGCCGGCGGAGGGCAGGACCCGGTCGTCCGGCACCGGGCCGAGCCAGATCTGCTCCGGTCGCGGCTCGCCGGGGTGGGTCGCGGTGCCGCTGCCGGCCGGGCCGAGGTCCATCGGGCGGACCCGGCGCTGCGCGCTGGCGGTCATGTTCAGGCAGACGTTCGTCGCGATCCGGTACAGCCAGGTCCGCAGCGCGGACCGCCCCTCGAACCGGTCGAAGTTGCGCCAGGCCCGGACGAAGGTGTCCTGCACCGCGTCCTCGGCCTCGAAGGCCGAGCCCAGCATCCGGTAGCAGTAGCCGGTCAGCTCCGGCCGGTACGCCTCGAGTTGCGTCTCGACAGGGACGCTCGCCACGTCGCTCACCCCGCCGAAACTAGCCCACATGCTGCGCGAACGCGAACACCCGAAGACCCGGGGCGTGGGCACCGATGAGTCCGCCCGTCCCGGCCGGTCCACAGTTCGTCAGCACGGAACACACGAGGAGCGCGAGATGAGCACCACGCAGCACACCGCCGAGACCACCGCCCCGGGACGGTACGCCGACGTCAACGGCGTCCACCTCTACTACGAGACGCACGGGGCGGGCCGCCCGATGATCCTGCTGCACGGCGGCCTGATGTCGGGCGAGCTGTTCGCGCCGATCCTGCCCACGTTGACCGCCACGCACCAGGTGATCCTGGTCGACCTGCAGGGCCACGGCCGCACCGCCGACGTGGACCGGCCGCTCGACATGGCGCTGATGGCCGACGACATCGCCGCGCTCATCGACCACCTCGGGCTGGACCGGCCGGACCTGGTCGGCTTCTCCCTCGGCGGCGGCGTCGCGATGCAGGTGGCGTTCCGGCACCCGGAGAAGGTGGGCCGGCTGGTCTCCGCGTCGGCGCACATCCGGCGGGACGCCGTCCACCCGGAGCTGCTGGCGCAGCAGGGTCAGGTCACCGGCGCGGCGGCCGAGTTCATGAAGGACACCCCGATGTACGAGCTGTACCAGCGGGTCGCGCCGCGCCCGGAGGACTTCCCCCGGCTGCTCGACAAGATCGGCGAGGCGATGGCGCAGGACTTCGACCTCACCGAGCAGGTACGCGGCCTGCGGGTGCCGACGCTGATCGTCGCCGCCGACGCGGACATGGCCCCGCCGAGCCACTACGTCGAGGTGTTCAAGCTGCTCGACGGCGGCCTGCGGGACGGCGGCTGGGGTGGCGAGGGCCGCCCGGCGGGTGGGCACGCGCTGGCGATCCTGCCCGGCCTGACCCACTACGACATCGACCAGTCGCCGCTGTTCGCCGCCGTCACCCTGGCTTTCCTCGACCAGCCCCGCTGACCGCCCCGGGTTGCCACGGGTCGGCCGCGCCGCCGTCGTGCCCTTCCGACGACTCCGTCGATCATGGAGTTGTGGCACCGCGCGAAGGCCGCGAAGGGGGCATCCGAGGCACCACAAGTCCAAGATCGACGAGTTCGGGCGCGAGGACCGCGGGCGGTCGGCACTAGTATGCGAGCGTGGCTCGGGTTCGGAGTCCGTACGCGTTGGTGGCCGCCGCTGTGGCGGTGCTGCTCGGCGCGGGCGTGGCCTGGGGTGTCGACGACGCATTGGGGCTGAGCCACACCCCTGCCGACGTGCCACGGGAGACGGTCGTGGCAGCGCCGCTCCGGCCGGCCGTGCCGCCGCCGCCGCTGTCCTCGATCGTGGTGCCCGACCACGTCCGCGCGCGTAAGGCCGCCGCAGCCGTGGCGGACGCGCTGTCCGCACGGGGCCGTCCCCGCCCCACCGTCACCTGGACCGCACCGGACCGGGTCGTGCCACCCGCGCCGACCACCGGGCCGAGTACCCGCCCGGATCCGGCGAGCACGCCGCCCGCGCCGACCACCGGCCCAGGCGCGAGGAACACGTCGGCGGTGACCACGCTCCGGGCGGAGCTGCGTGCCGGCGACGCGCCGGAGTCGTACCGGATCGGTGTGCGGCGCGCGGAGTTGACCGTCACCGGCGACCTCGCGGGCGTCACGGCCGGGCTCTACCGGCTGGCCGACCGGATCCGCTCCGGCGCTGACGTGCTGCCGGCGGCGGAGACGGGCCGCCCGGTCGCGCCCCGCCTGGGGCTGCGGTTGACCGACGCCGGGTCGGTCGGCCGCGAACCGGATCCGGCGGCGTTCGCGGCCGGCGACGACTACAGCCTGAACACCGACGTGGTCGCCCCGGCACTGCTGCCCCGGGCCCCCTGGGTGGACGCCGCCGCGGTGGCCCGGATCGACGCCCAGTTCCGGCAGTTCGTCGACCACGCCGTCGCGCGGGGCTACAACGGCGTCGTGGTGCCGGGCTTCCTGGAGTACGTCACGTTCGCCGGCGTCGGCGACGGGCACGCCGTCTACCCGGCCGGGGACCCGCACGTCGACCGGGCCCGGGCCATGGTCGCGGCGTTCGGCCCGGTCTTCCGGTACGCCGACGAGATGGGGCTGCGGGTCTTCCTGCTCACCGACATGCTCGCGGTCTCGCCGCCACTGGAGGCGTACCTGAGCAGGACGGTGGGCGGGCTGGACACCACCGACTCCCGACTCTGGGACGTCTACCGGGCCGGGCTGACCGAGCTGTTCGAGAGCATGCCGTTCGTCGCCGGCCTGATGGTCCGCATCGGCGAGGGCGGCGAGGTCTACGCCGGCAGCGGCTGGGACTACACGTCGAAGCTCGCGGTCACCACGCCCGCCGGCGTCCGCGCCATGCTGCGGGCGCTGCTCGACACGGCGGGACCGGCCGGCAAGGAGATCATCTTCCGGACCTGGACGGTCGGCGTCGGCGCGGTCGGCGACCTGCACACCAACCCCGACGCGTACGCCGAGGTGCTGGGCGGGTTCGACGACCCGCACCTGATCGTGTCCACCAAGTACACGCTCGGGGACTTCTACAGCCACCTGCCGTTGAACACCACGCTGCTCGGCGGCGCGCACCGGCGGATCGTGGAGTTCCAGGCCCGGCGCGAGTTCGAGGGGTTCGGCGCGCTGCCCAACGACCTCGGCCCGCTGCACCGCGACGCGCTGCGCGCGTTCCTCGCCGCGAACCCGCGCGTCGAGGGCGTGTGGAACTGGACCCAGGACGGCGGTCCGCTGCGCGCCGGGCCGATGTCGCTCTACCTGCGCACCGGCTTCTGGCAGCTCTACGACCTGAACACGGACGCGGTGGCGCGGCTGGCCTGGGACCCGGACACCGACCCGGCCCAGGTGACCGCGGAGTGGGCGTACCGGACGTTCTCCGCCGACCCGGCCACCGTGGCGGCGATCGGGCAGGCGATGGCGCTGTCGCGGGCCGCGGTCACCACGGGCCTCTACGTCGGCCCGTACGCGGACACGTCGGTGCGGGCCCTCGGGCTGGAACCGCCGCCGATGATGTGGATCTTCGAGTGGGACATCCCGACCGGTGACTCCGCCGCCCTGGACAGCATCTACGCGGTCGCCCGCGACCGGGTCGACGCGGCGGTCGCCGAGGGCGACGAGGCCGTCGCCACGGCCCGGCGGATGCGCGACCTGGTGGCCGCGACCGACCCGGCCACGTGGCGGGACGCCGGCCTGCGGCAGCGGTTCGTCGACACGCTCGACTACCAGGTGGACCTGTTCGTCACGCTCGGCGCGTACCGGGCCATGGTGCTGCGGCACGCGCAGTGGCTGGACACCGGCGCCGACGCCGCGTACGCGCGCTGGCGGTCGGCCGCCGACGCGTACCGGGAGGCGCGGGACCACCACCGGCAGCGCTACGGCGGGGACCTCGACCTGCCGGCGTACCGCTTCACCGCGGCCGACCTCGGCGCGCAGCGGGCGGACCGCGACCCGGCGATGGCCTGGGTGGCGCGGGCGCTGCTGGTCCTGGTCGCGGTCGTGGTGGGGTGGGGTCTGCGGGGGCGCGGGCCGGGCGGCGTTGCGGCCCGGGCCCTGCTGCTCGGCGCGCTGCGCCCGTGGCGGCTGGGCGCGTTCCCGGCGCCGGCGTCCCGGCTGGACCGGGTGCTGGTCTGGCTCGCGCCGGCGGTGGTGCTGGTGGGGAGCCGGCTGGCGTTCACCTGGTTCGCCGCGCCCGCGCACCTGCTGGTCACGCTCGGCGGGTGGGCGCTGTTCGCGCTGGTCGCCCGGCTGGCGGTGGGCCGGCGGGACCCCTTCCACCTGTGGGCGGTGCTCGGCGGGGTGGCGGTGCTGCGCAGCGCCCTGCTGCTGGCGGTGCTGGCCGGGCGCGGACCGGGCCGCTACTGGTTCGTGTTCTGGACCGCGCCGGCCCGCCGCGCGGTCTACCTGACCGTGGCGGTGGCGGCGTTCTGCTGGCTGTTCGTGGCGACCGCCGTGGTGCTGCGCGACCGCTACGGGCTGGCCCGCCGCCGCGCCGCGGGGCGGACGCTCACCGCCGCCGGGGTGCCGCTGGCGGTGCTCGCCGGGCTGGTCGCGTCGGTCGGCGCGGAACGGGCGCTGACCGTGTGGAACGACCAGATTGCACTGCTGCCGTGGGGGTTGTCCCGGATCCTCGGCATCACCGTCTACCTGGGCGTCCCGGTGGACCTGCCCGGGTGGGCGGCCGGCGCCGGGGTGGTCCTGGCCGTGGCCGGGCTGCTGCTGGCGGCCGGCCGTCAGGTCAGCGGGGACGGCGACTCCGCGCCGGGCAGCAGCAGCCGAGGTGCGCCGGAGCCGTCGGCCGGCACCGACCAGACGTCCGGGCTGCCGTCGTCCTGACCCACGCCACCGCCCCGGCCGGGACGGTGTGCCACCTCCCGTCCCGGGGTACCGCAGAGTCAGGAGCACCGGTGAGGAGGACGAGATGACCGACCCCAGGTACGCACCGATCGGGCTGGCCGCCGCCGGGCGGCTGGTGCCCGACGACGGCGAGACCGGCGGCGGCGAGGTCGTCGGCGCGGACGACGCGGCAGCCGACGCCGCCCGGGCCGGCGCCGACGTGGACCTGTCCGCGGCCACCCGGGACAGCGACGGCACCCCGGTCGGGGCCGCCGACGCCGAGGCCGACCGCGAGCGGGCCGCCGACGAGTGACCGACCCCTGGCCCCGCCACCGTCGACCGGTGGCGGGGCCTTTCACCTGTCGATCGGCAGTTCCACCTTGGGCAGGTGGCCCAGCGCCCGCACGGCGGTCACCGCGGCGTAGCCGTCGGCCAGCCACGCCAGGTCGGTGCCCGGGACGGCCCGCGTCGCGTTCTCCTCCACCGCCGTCCGCACGAAGCCCTCGCCACGCTCGGCGACGGACACCTGCACCTGGCCGAACGGGGCCAGGGTCGCCTGCCGCAGCCCGGCCACCTGGTCGGCCGGGAGGTCGGGAACGTTCAGGTTGAGCACCGTGCCGGGGTCGGCGTCGAGCAGCCAGGGCAGCAGCGTGGCGGCCAGCTCGGCGGCGGTGGACCAGTGCCGGGACTCGTCGTCCACGGTGTCGAGCACCGCGATCGCCGCGCCGCCGCTGCCGGCGCTCGCCGCCGCCGGGGTGAGCACGTCCAGCGAGACGGCCAACGCCCGGATGCCGCTGTTGCCGGCGGTCAGCGCCGCGCCGACGGTGCCCGAGTGCAGGATCGCGTGGCCCGCGTTGGCGCCCCGGTTGATGCCGGACAGCAGCACGTCCGGGGCCGGCCCGAACACGCCGAGCCCGGCCAGCACCGCGATGTACGCCGGGGACGCGGCGACCGCGTACGCCGGCACGTCGGGCAGCCCGTCCAGCTCCGTGCCGGTGAAGACCAGCCGCCCGTCGTCGGTGACCGCGGACAGCGCCGCGCTCATCCCGCTCGCCTCGGCCTGCGGCGCGGCGACCACCACGTCGAGCCCGCGCTCGTGGGCGGCCCGGGCCAGTTCCCGGATGCCGGGGGCGTGCACGCCGTCGTCGTTGGTCACCAGCACCCGGGCCGGCCGGTCACCGGTCATCGTCGCCGCCCTCCAGCGGGGTCAGCCGGACCCGGCCGGCGAGTTCCCGCACCGCCTCGGCCCGGCCGGTGCCCAGTCCGTGGCGGGTCACGTTGAGCGCACCGGCGGCGGCGCCGACGGGCAGCGCCTCCCGCATGTCACCGCCGCGGGCCAGCACCGCGGCCACGCCGGCGGTCATCGAGTCGCCGGCGCCCCGGTGGTCGGCCAGCTCCAGCGGCGGCGCGTGCACCAGCAGCGCCTCGCCGTCGTCGAGCAGCGCCAGCGCCGGTTCCCCGGCGCGACTGATCAGGACGAACCTCGCGCCCCGCTCCTGGCACCGGCGGCCGGCGTCGCGCAGCGCCTCGACGCTGTCGTCGGTGGCCAGCCCGTCGTCGAGCAGTTCCTCGTGGCTGACCTTGAGCACGGTCACGCCGCCGTCGAGCACCGCCTCCAGGTACGGGCCGGACAGGTCCGCCACCACGGTCCCACCGTTGGCGGTCAGGTCGGCGGCCAGCCGGCGGTAGATGTCCGGGTCCACCACCTGCGGGTCGGCGGGGCCGCTGAGCACGCTGACCGGTGCGCGCAGCCCTTCGGTCAGCGTCACGGTGTACAGCTCGTCGATGTCGTGGCGCACCATCGGCGCTCCCGGGTGCTCGGCGATCTCGGTCCGCTCGCCGTCGCGCCGGTCGTGCACGTACCAGCCGGTGCCCGACTCCCGCCGGACCACGCGGACCGTCACGTCCTCGTCGTCGAGCAGCTTGCGGACCGCGTCGCCGACCTCGCCGCCGAGACCGACGCACATCGTCACCGGCACGCCGAGCGCCGCGATCATCCGGGTCTGCCACACCCCCTGCCCACCCGGGTGCAGATGCAGCTCGGTCGCGCCGGCCTGCTGCTCGATGGTCACGGTCAACAGCGGGGCCGGGGCGAACACCATCACCTTCTGGTCCATCAGCCTGTGATGCCCGCCGACCGGCCTCGGTAACCCCCCAGGTCAGCGCGTACGCGCGGCCGTACGGCGGCGCCGCAGGTACGGCAGCGCGAACAGGTAGAGGCCGCTGGCCAGAAGCAGGGCGAGCGGGAGCAGCGGCACGTAGGAGACCCACACGATCGGGTCCTTCCGGGCCAGCGCGACGAAGGTGATCACGACGGTCACGGTGAAGGCGACGGAGAACCAGCGGTGCAGCTGACGGATGCGCGTGTCCATGGATGGTGGCCTCTCGCCGGTGGCCTCCCCGGCGGGGACGCCCGTGCCGGAAACGCTAGGCCCGCCCACCCGCCCGAGGCTTCTCGATTCCTGACCGGTCGAGGCCGCGCCGCCGGCCGGCCGCACACGCGACGGGTTGCCGGGCCGCCCTACCCTGCCGACAACAGCAGCCGACGCCACGGGGGCAGGCATGCAGATCATCGAACACAGCGTCGTCGGCACCCGGTCCGCCGTGCTCCGTCTGCGCCGTCCCGGCAGCCAGTTGCAGTTCCTGGTGTTCCCGATGCTCCACGTGGCGAGTCCGGCGTTCTACGCGGCGGTGACGAAGCGGCTCCGCGGGTGCGACCTGCTCGTCGTCGAGGGCATCGGCGGCCGGTCGGCTCTCGGCTCGGCGTTGACGCTCACCTACCGGGCCATGCCGGCCAACCGGCGCTCCGGCCTGGTGACCGACCCGATCCCGTACGCGTCTCTCGGCGTCGAGGTGCTCAACCCGGACGTGACGGCGGCGGAGTTCGCCCAGGGCTGGCGGGCGATGCCGCTGCGGTACCGCCTCCAGATGTGGCTGATGATCCCGGTGGTGACCGTGATCCAGTTCTTCGGCGGCACCAGGCGGCTGC
The DNA here is from genome assembly GCF_900089585.1 of Micromonospora sediminicola. NCBI lineage: Bacteria > Bacillati > Actinomycetota > Actinomycetes > Micromonosporales > Micromonosporaceae > Micromonospora > Micromonospora sediminicola. The sequence continues at coordinate 522,811 of NZ_FLRH01000004.1, forward strand.
TCTCGCCCGAGATCGAGATGAGTGACCTGCCGTCGCCCACCGACGAGCGGTACGCCGACCACGAGTTCACCGAACACGCCGAGCGCGCGTTCGGCGGCGCACGCGACGAGCGGCTCCTCGCCGCCCTGTCCGAGCTGATCCGTAGCCGGTCGGAGGAACGCATCGACGTGGCGATCGTCTACGGTGCCGGGCACGTGCCGGCGATCGTGCGCGGGCTCTTCGAGCTGCACGGCTACCGTCCACGCGCCGCGGAATGGCTCACCGTTCTCGAGCGGTGAGCGCCCACCGCACCGGCATCACCGGCGGACGGTGCGGGCGAGGTTCCCCAGAGCGACGACGGTGGCCGCGCAGGCGGCGACCATCAGCAGGACCGTCGCCGGCTGGACGGTACGCATGTAGTCGGCGCCGTTCGACAGGGCGAACCTGTACCACCCGAGCGCGAGCGGGTTGAGCAGCACCGCGGCGAGGGCCGTCCACCCGGCCGCGGGCGACCGCTCCCCGGCGGTCCGGACCGGCCGGCGGACCGCCCACGTGCCGACGGCGGCGAACGTGACGAGCAGCGTGAGCAGCAGCAGGCCGACCATGGCGGGCAGCAGCTCACGCAACGGCACCAGGTGGTCGAGCAACTCCGCCACGAAGCCGGCGCCGTCGTGGGTGACCAGGCCGATCCGGAAGCTGTAGTTCGAGAGCGCGACGACCGTGTACGCGATGTGGACGGTCGTCAGGGCGGCGATGGCGGCCAGGGCGGCACGGCGGGCGAACACCGGCTGAGGTTAACGTCCGCTCCGTCAACCCATGGTGCCCCGGATCTGGCCAGGCAGTCCTCGACCGGCGAGCGGTCACGGCCACGGACTGGCCCACCGTCCTGGAGCGGTGACCACCGTCCGACGGCTGGTCGGCGCGCGTGCACATCCCGAACCCGGGTCACCCGTCGTCCTACCCTCGCAGGCATGACGATTCAGCGCATGGACAACGTCGGCATCGTCGTGGACGACCTCGACGCCGCGATCGCCTTCTTCACCGCGCTCGGCATGGAGCTGGAAGGCCGGATGCCGATCGACGGGAGCTGGGCGGGACGGGTCGTCGGACTCGACGACATGCGGAGCGAGATCGCGATGATGCGGATCCCGGACGCGCCCGGCAAGCTCGAACTGGTGCGATACCACTCCCCGACGGCGATCATCCCGGAGCCGAGTGTCGCCCCGGCGAACACGCTGGGCCTGCACCGCGTCATGTTCGCCGTCGACGACATCGAGGAAACGCTCGCCCGTCTCCGCCCGCACGGCGCCGAACTCGTCGGTGAGGTGACGCGTTTCGAGGACGTCTTCCTGCTCTGCTACCTGCGCGGGCCGAGCGGCATCGTCGTCGGGCTGGCCGAGCAGCTGACCTGATCTCACCGACGTCGTCAAGCCGGTTGGCGCCGGGGAGCCGGACGGTCGGCGCTCCCCGGTCCCGTTTCCGCTCCGGCCGACAGGGCCAGGTCCGCCACCTCGGCCGCGCACCCCCAGGAGAGCGTCACCCCCGCCCCGCCGTGCCCGTAGGCGTGCACCAGCCGCCCGTCCGCCGGGTCCACCTCGACCCGTGGCCCGCCGTGCCGCGCCGGCCGCAGCCCGATCCGCTCCCCCAGCACCGGCGCGTCGGCCAGCCGGGGCACCAGCGCGACGCAGCGACGCCGGATCGCCGCCGCCGTCCCCGGGTCGGGCCGGGTGTGCGCCACCCCGGGTTCGTACGTGCCGCCGAGCACCACGTCGTGGCGGCGCGGGTGCACGTAGGTGATGCCGGCCGGGTCGTCCTCGTCGCGGACCGAGACGGTCAGGCCGGGGTTCGCCACCAGCAGCACGTGCCCGCGGACCGGATGGACCGCCGGGTCGTCGGCGAGCCGGCCGGCGGCCAGGCCGGTCGCGTTGACCACCACCGGCGCGACCTCGTACGCCTCCGCGAGCGTGTCCACCGGGCGGCGGACGATCCGCCCGCCACCGTTCTCCACCTGCCGGTACAGCCAGGTCAGGTATCGGTTCATCTCCACCGTCGGGGCGGTGAAGCGCAACAGCGTGGTGTACGGGGGCCGGGCCGGCTCGGCCACCAGGTCACCGCAGGCGTCCGCCCACCACGGCGGCCCGTCGTACGGGTGGCGCAGCCACATCCGGGTGGGCCGGTCGACCACCCCCGGCACGCCGTCGACCGCCTGGCGGCGCAACTCGGCGTGGGTGTCACGGGCCCAGCGCAGCACCCGGGGGTCCTCGTCGGTGTGGCTCGGGTACCAGACGGCGGCGGCCACCGCGGACACGATGTCCGCCGGGTCGTGCGCGGTCAGCACGGTGACCCGGGCGCCCCGCCGCTGAAGGGTGAGCGCCGTCGTCATCCCGACGACCCCGCCGCCGACCACCACCACGTCCGCTGTCGTCATCGTCCGCTCCCGTCGCCCGTACCGTCGGTGTTCCGCCGATGGTGACCGCCCGGTGGGCGTCCGGTCCAAGACGAATCGGGGAGCCGGCGATAAGCGGCGCTTATGCTGGCGGCGTGGCGGAGACCCCGGGCGCCTGGTCGGACCTGCGCCGGCTGCGCTCCTTCGTGGTGCTCGCCGACGAACGGCACTTCACCCGCGCGGCGGCCCGGCTGGGCATCGCCCAGCCCGCGCTCAGCCAGCAGATCCGGGCCCTGGAGCGGCAGCTCGGCGTGCCGCTGGTGCACCGCACCAGCCGGGGCTGCACGCTGACCGAGGTGGGCGCCCGGGTCGCCGACGAGGCCGCCCGGATGCTCGCCGACGTGGACGCCGCCGCCGCCCGCATCCGTGACCTGGTACGCGGCCGGGGCGGGCGGCTGCGGCTGGCGTACACCCGTTCGGCGCGCGGCGGCCGGGTGGACGCGCTGGTCGCCCGCTTCCGGGCCGCCCACCCGGACGTCGAGGTGGTCGCCGAGACGGCCTGGACCGCCCCGAACGTCGCCGGGCTGCTCGCCGGCCGGCTGGACGCGGCGTTCGTCCGTCCCCCGGTCGACGAACCGGCACTGGCCTGCCGCACGGTCGACACCGAGGAACTGGTGCTGGCGCTGCCGGCCGGTCATCCCCTGGCCGCCGGCCGCCGCCGGATCGGCCGCGCCGAGGTGGTCGACCTGCCGGCGGTGATGTGGCCCCGGGAGAACGGGCCGGGCATGTTCGACCGGACCATCGCGCAGGTGTGGCCGCGCGGCGGCTTCCGGCTGGTCCGGCAGGAGCCGGACGACGAGCAGTTGCTGCGCGCGGTGGCGCAGGGCGACGTGGTCGCGGCCGTGCCGGCCGGTCGGGCCCGGGCGTTGCGGCTGCCCGGCGTGCGGCTGCGCCGGTTCACCGCCCCGACGCCCACTGTGGACGTCGGATTGGCCTGGCCGGCGGAGAGCACCAACCCGGCCCTGCACGCGCTCCTGGCGCTGCTCGACTGAGCGGGCACGGCGCCGGGCGGACCGCCGTCGCGGCCCGCCCGGCGCCGGGGTGCTCAGCCCTTCTGACCCACCCGGTCCACCACCGCGACGGCCAGCGTCGCGGAGGTACCGGCGTCGCCACCGACGCCGAGGAAGGCGTAGGTCCGCGGGTCGAACACCAGCACCATCGAGGCCGGGACGCGGCCCGTCGACGGCCAGCGCACACCGATGCCGGTGCGGCCCGCACCGTCCCGGGCGTCCGCCACGACCTCCAGCCCGGGCGTCGCCGCGGCGGCCTCGAAGAGCGCGGCCCGGGAACGCGGTCGCAGGTAGCGGCCCCCGGCCAGGTCGAGCACGTCCTTGGCGGCGGCGTTGACGTCACCGGGCTCACCGCTGCGGTGCTTCTCCAGGTAGGCCCGCATGGCCACCGGGTCGGTCGGCATCGCCGGATCGTAGGCGGGCGCCGGGACGCACCGCTCGGTGCCTGGCAGGGGCCGGCCGCCCTTGTACATCTGCACGCGGCCGTCGCGGCACCCCGGGAGCACGTACTGCTCGCGGCCGGTCCCCCGGTACTCGACGGCCAACCCGTCCCGGGTCCCGTCCACCGACACCCAGCTCTCCCACAGGGCCGGGCCGTCCTGCTTGCGCAGGTAGACGAACTGGTCCGGGCGGGGTTCCACATCGGGCACCCGCAGCGCGGCGGCGGCCGCGTTGCGCAGGACCTGCCCGGCCTCGGCCCGGGCGGGCGGGGTGTCGCCGCCGACCCCCTCGGGGGCCAGCACCAGCACCGCCGCCAGGGAGGCCGCGACGCCCGCCGTCGCCACGCCGGTGAGGACCAGCCGCCAGGCCGGCCGCTTCCGGCGAGCCGGCGCGGGCACGGCCTCCGTCGCGGTCATCGCGCCCACCAGCCGGGTACGCGCGGCGCCGAGCCGGTCCGCGCCGGGCAGCCCGGTCTCCTCGCCGAGCCGCTGGAGCAGTCGCATCTCATCCATTGCTCAGTACCTCCTCGATGGTGTCGGCCGGATCGCCGCCGAGCCGGTCGCGGAGCAGCCGGCGGGCCCGGTGGAGTCGGGACCGCACGGTCCCGACCGGAATCGCCAGCGCGGTGGCGACCTCCTCGTACGTCAGGTCCTCCCAGGCGACGAGCAGCAGCACGTCGCGGTCCCCGTCGGCGAGCGCGGCCAGCGCGTCGAGGAGCCGGCGGCGCAACGACCGCGCGCTCACCTCGACGGCGATCCGGTCGGCCGGTGACGCATCGGCCGACGCCGGCGGGTACACCTGCCACAGCCGGTACTCGCGCTCCTCGGTCCGCCGCTGCTGCGCGACCAGGTTGGTGGCGATCCCGTAGAGCCAGGGGCGGGCGTTCGGGCAGTCGGTGTCGTAGCGGTCCCGGCGGCGGAAGGCGGCCAGGAACGTCTCCCCGACCAGGTCGTCGGCGGCCGTCGCGCCGAGCCGGCGGGCCAGGTAGCGGTGGATGTGCGGCGCGTGCCGGTCGAAGATCGCGCCGAAGCTCTCCGGCTCCCGCACGGACCGGGCGATGACCGCCGCGTCCGTCATGGCACCGACGTCGACCTCGGTCGACCGTCTCGGTCTTCTCATGTGCGGCCTCTCGGCGAGTGGGGACGTGTCACCCTGTTGTCCGCTCCTGCGGGCCGGAGGGTTCACGCCGGTGACGGTAGGACGGACGGCCGGTACCGCGCGGGACCGAGCGGTATGTCCGCCTCGGTTACGCTCGGGACGTTCGGCCTTGGGGAGGGCTCATGACTGCGGATCCTTCGATGAGCGGCGACTTCACCCGCATGCTCGACGCGACGATGGCGGCACTTCGGACGGTCGGCCCGCCGCCCGGCGACGACGCGGACACACCGGCCGTCGGCGAGGCCGCCGACGGCCAGGTCCGCGCGGAGATGGGGCCGGACGGCCGGCTCCGGTCGCTGCACGTCGAGCCGCGGCTGATGCGGCTCGGCTCCGAGGAGTTGACCGCGCACGTCGTCACCGCGGTCAACGCGGCGATCGACGGGTTGCGTACCACGCCGGCACCGCAGGTGGCGGACATGTCGCAGCTGCGCGAGCAGTTGCGGGAGGTGCGGGACACCGCGGTGCCCCGACTCGGGTCGTTCCTCGACGCGCTCACCGAGGCGCAGGAGCGGCTGGCGCGGGGGACGCAGCGGTGAGCGGCGACGGGTTCGAGGTGCACCCGCCGCTGATCCGGGCCGCCGGCAAGGGCGTCGCCGACCTCGCCACCCGCTTCTCCGGCGAGCTGGAGGCGTTCGAGGCGCGGATGCGGGGCTACGGCGAGCCGTGGGGCGCCGACGACATCGGCTCGCTCATCGGCATCGCCTACACCGAGGTGGCCAACTACATCGTCGACTGCGTGGGAATGGCGACGGACGAGTTCACCTCCGCCGGCGCCGACATCACCGGCATGGCCGACGCGTACGAGAAGGTCGACGACGACGGCGCGGGCACCATGCGGTCGCTGGCCGACGGGTTGGGGTGACCGGTGGGACTGCAACTGCCCGGTGAGCTGATCACCGCGCTCGGCTGGATCGGCTACACCTGGCCGGAGGCCGACGAGGTGAAGCTCTTCGAGATGGGCCAGGCGTGGATCGAGTTCGCCGGCCGGATCGGGGCGGCGGCCGGTGAGGCGGACGCGGCGGCGGCACAGGTGTGGACGCAGAACGTGGGGCCGGCGGTGGCCGCGTTCCAGAAGTGGTGGGGCGGCGAGCAGAACGGGCCGCTGGTGCTGCACGACAGCATGCCGGCGGCCGTGCTGCTCGGCGCCGGGCTGATCATCTGCGCGGCGATCGTGCTGGCGTTGAAGATCGCGGTGATCGTGCAGCTGGCGATCCTCGCCTTCGAGGTGGCCCAGGCGATCGCCACCGCCGTGGTCACGTTCGGGGCGTCGCTGGCCGAGATCCCGATCTTCCAGGTGATCACCCGGGAGATCGTCGGCGCGCTGATCGACCAGGTCATCGGCCGGCTGCTCGATGCCTAGCCCGAGACGCGGCCGGGGCGCCGCCGCGAAGCCGGCTGCCGGCAGGATCGTCCGCAAGGCGGTCGAGAAGCTGGAGAAGCCGATCGTCCGGGTCACCGGGCCGAACCACAACCTGCCCACCAGGGTCGTGCGCGTGGAGCGCCGCGACTTCCACGCCACCGCCCAGTTCCGGCGCAAGATGGCGGCGCTCAAGAAGCTCAGCGACGAGGGCAAGCTCTACAAGGCCACCAACCCGGTCCAGCGGGACAAGAGCATCACCGACGGCTACAAGGAGCGGATCCGGCAGAAGATCTGGGACAAGTACTGGCCGCACGACAAGGACCTCGCCAACCGGCTCAGCCAACGACTCAGCGACTACCACCCCGACCACGTGTGGGAACTGCAGCTCGGCGGGCCGGACACCGTCGACAACCTCAAGCTGCTGCATGGTAGAACCAACACAGACATCGGCTCCCAGATCTGGGGGCAGATCCAGAATCTGCCGGACGGGACCCCGATCCGAATAGAGGTAGTGGATTGACTCCCGATCTTGCGCAGCTGCTCGACGAACTCCGCGCCGACCTGGCCGAGGAGGAGCCGGCCAGTCTCGCGTACGCGCAGATCGGCGACCCGGCCGACGAGGGTGAGGTGCCGGCGGAGCTGCCGACCGGCCTGCGCGAGTTCCTGCTCGTCGCCGACGGCCTGCGGGCCGGCGCGATCGAGCTGGCGTCGTCCGGCCGGCTGGCCGCGGTGCAATACTTCCTCGACTACGCGCCCGACTTCTCCCCCATCCCCCAGGACAAGGCCGGCTGGCTGGTCGTCGGCACCCGCAGCGACGAGCCGATCTTCCTGGAGCGCGCCACCGGCGCGGTCTGGTACTTCCCCCCGACCGGCACCGAGTGGTTCATGGGCGACGCCTTCGCGGAGCTGGCCCCCGACCTCGACTCGTTCGTGCACTACTACGTCCTCGGCCCCGGCTACGCCGAGCTGGTCACCGACGACGACCAGTGGTACGCGTTCCTGCACCGGCAGGGCCTGCTCGACGAGGCGGACGAGGACGACGGGGCACAGCCGTGACCGTCACCCGCGAGCAGCTCACCGCGCTCTGGGGTGAGCGGGGCGTCGTCTACTTCCCCGACCAGCGCTTCGACGCCGTCCTCGGGCCGCTCGGCCCGGAGGTCTTCCCGCCCGACGGCGCGCTCCCGGTCGAGGTGCCGATCCTGTTCACCGTGGACGTCACGGTCCCCGACGTCGAGCTGTTCTCCACCCTGGCGATCGAGCTGGGCGACCAGGGCCCCCGCCCGTACGTCGTGCTGGGCTGCTCCCCGGAGGATCCCGCGCTGCTGTTCTGCCTGGACGCGGGCACCGGCGAGGTGCTCCTGCTCGACCTGGACACGCCCAACCTGGAGACGGTGAACCGCACCTTCGCCGCGTTCGTGGAGTTCCTCTACCGGTTGGGGCAGCTCATCGCGACCGACCCGGGCGGGCGGGAGCGGGCCGCCCGGGCGGCGGCGATCCGGGAGGACCTGCGCACGGTCGACCCGGCGGCGTTCGCCGACCCGGAGTCCTGGTGGAACATGGCCTTCGACGAGCTGGAGTCCACCGCCTGACCGGCGCCGTCACCGCGACGTCGCGCCGATGGTGACCACCCGGGCCCAGTCCGGCGGCGACGTCGGCACCCGGTCGGTGTGTTCGCTCCACCGCGTCTGCCGGGGAAACAGGCCCACGACCGTCCGGCAGGCCGGCCGCGCGGCGGGCCACGGCGTCTGCCCGTCGGTCAGCACGACGACGACGTCGGGGCGGCGGCTGTCCCGCAGCGCCCGGGCGAAACCGGCACGCAGGTCCGTGCCCCCGCCACCGACCAGCGGAAGGTCCTCGGCCCGGCACAGCGCCAGCACCCGGTCGGCGGCGGCGTCACAGGGCAGCACGCTCACCAGGTCCCGCCGGCCGCCGACGGCGCGCGCGATCGCGGTGACCTCCAGCAGCGCGCTGCCCAGCTCGCTGTCGCTGACCGAACCGGAGGTGTCGACGACGACGCAGACGCGTGGCGGTCGGCGGCGCAGCGCCGGCAGGACAACTCCGCTGACGCCGGTGGACCGCCGCGACGGGCGGCCGTAGGTGTAGTCGTCGCCCGCGCCGGAGGCGGAGACCGCCGACCGGACGGCGGCGCCCAGAAGCTCCCGCCAGGGCTGCGGCGGATGGAACACCTCCTCCGCCCACCGTCGCCACCCCCGGGGCGCGGTCCCGGGGCGGCCGGTGATGCCCTCGGCGACGCGAAACCGCACGGCGTCCCGTTCCTGCTCGGTCAGCCCGTGCGCGCCGTCCGGCCCCAGGTCCCACTCCCGGTCGAGACCGTCGGCGCCGCTGCCGCAGTCCAACCAGGCCAGGTGCTGGGTGAGCGGCCCGAGCCGGAACTGCCGCAGGTACTCCTCCATCAGCTCGCCGTCGGGCAGCCGCAGGCTGCGGGGTTCGACGGCGCCCTCGGGCTTGACCAGCCCGTCGCCGTACGCGTCGTCGTTGATCTCGCAGTCCGCGGCGATGTTGATCCGCAGCCGCTCCGCCGGCCCGGTCAGCCCCTGCTCCCGGACCACCCGGTCGCCTCGACCGTGGTGGTCCCGCAGCAGGTGGGACACCTCGTGCACCCACACGCCGGCGAGGTCCTCGACCGGCGTCCGGTCCACGAACAGCGGTGAGACGTAGCACCGCCAGTGCCGGTCCACGGCCATGGTGGGGACGCGTCGGGACTCGACCACGTGCAGCGCGAACAGCGCCGTCGCGAGGTAGGGGCGGGCCCGCGCGGCGTAGAGGCGCGCGGTGAGCAGCTTGTCCCGGTCCAGGACCGTCGCCGTGGCGGTCATCGGCTGGCTCCGGTGGTCGCCGCGACCCGCTCGGCCGTCTCGTCGGCCCGTCGGGCCAGCGACGCCACGGGCATGACCCGGTCGATCACCGCCGGCACGTCCCAGTCCTCACGGCGCAGCCTGGCCAGCGTGGTCGCCGGGACGACCACCAGGTCCGGCGCGCCGGTCTCCACCGCCCGGCCGAGCACCGTCCAGGCCGCGTCCCAGCGGGACCGGTCCGGGCGTCGGCGGACCGCCTCCACCACGGCGTCCAGCACCGCCTGGCGCAGGTCTCCCCGCTCGGGCAGGACGGCGGCGGCGGGGTCGGCCAGCAGTTCCTCGGGGTCGGGCAGGTCCATCCGGTCCAGGCTGGCCAGCAGCTCCAGCCCCGGACCGTCCCCGACGGCACCCCGGACCAGGGTGGACAGCACGTCCCGGGAGGTGCCCGCGGCCTCCGCGAAGGCGATCAACCGCAGCGCCATCTCCCAACTGCGCGGCGACGGCCACGCGCCGCCGCGCCCGGCCTCGCTGGTGGGCAGCCGGTGCACCAGCGTGGGGCGCGTCGACAACAGACCGCACACCGCCCGCCGGGCGTACCCGACGGCGTCGGTCAGCCGCGCCGGGTCGAGCCGGGGCATCGTGGCGCGGGGCCACGTCCCGCCGAGACCCCGGACGACGACCTCGTGGTCGTGGCTCCACTGCAGGTGCACGAAGCGGTTGGCCAGCGGCGGGCTCAGTTCCCAGCCGTCCGCGGCCGCGCTGCGGGGGTTGGCGGCGGCCACGATCCGGACCTCCGGTGGCAGGCGCAGGCTGCCGACGCGCCGTTCGAGGACGAGGCGGAGCAGGGCCGCCTGCACCGCCGGCGGGGCGGTGGACAGCTCGTCCAGGAACAGCAGCCCCCGGCCGGCGCGGACCAGGCGGACCGCCCAGTCCGGTGGCGCCATCGGCACGCCCTGGGTCGCCGGGTCGTCGCCGACCACCGGCAGTCCGGCGAAGTCGGACGGCTCGTGCACGCTGGCGATGACGGTGGTCAGCGGCAGGTCCAGCGCGGCGGCGAGCTGGGTCAGCGCGGCCGTCTTGCCGATGCCGGGGGCGCCCCAGAGCAGCACCGGCAGGTCGGCCGCCACGGCGAGGGTCAGCGCCTCCAGTTGCGGATCGGGGCGCGGCTCGGTGGCGGTGTCACCGAGCAGGGTGAGCAGGTCGGCGGCGACGTCGAGCTGCGTCGACTGTGGACGGGCGGGCAGGGTGGAGCGAGCAGGCATGGGCATCACCGGGGTCGTCGGGGCCGGGTCGCGGCCGGGGTCAGCGGGCGTGGGCGTGGCGGGGGCGGGAGCGTCGCGCCGGGGCGGTCCGCCGCCGGTCCCGCGCGGAGGGCGGCGGGCAGTGCCCGGCCAGTCCGGCCCGGAACAGCCCGTGCGTGATCCGCCGCAGCGCGGCGGTCTCCAGTTCGGTCCTCAGCTCGCCGGGGCGCAGCAGCGCGTCCGGCCCGAGCAGCGCCTCGACGGTCGCCACCGCGCCGGCCAGGTCGCCGTGGTCCAGGCGCGCCCGGATCTCCGGGAGGGACCCGGGACGGCGGTGCGCCTCGTCGACGGCCCGCAGGCAGGGCAGCGGCGTGCCGGTCAGCGCGGCGAGCAGTTCCTCCCGGCGGATCTCCGCCGGGTCGTGGTCCAGTGCCGTGAGGACCCCGTCGACCAGGGCTATCCGATGCCGGGCACCTCGGCAGGTCACCAGGCCGGGCGGGTCCGCGGGCGGACCGGCGACCGCGGGGACGGGTCGGCTCTCCGGGGCCAGCGCCGACGCGACCAACGGGTGCAGCCGCTCCGCCTCGATCAGCCCGTGGCGTAGCAGGTCCAGGTCGGGCGACGTCCAGGTCGCCGCGTCGGGCAGCGCCGGCACCTCGGCGACCCGGCCCGGCCGGACCGGTCGGGCGGTCCATCCGCCGGTTCCGTCGGCGGCAAGGAGCAGCCGACGACGCGGTCCGAGCCGCACCGACACCGCCCGACCCGCCGGGTCCTCCGTCCGCAGCAGCCTCGCCGCCTCGTCCGGCCACCGGTGCACCGCGTACCCCGGCGGCGGCACCGGCGGGCCGAACGCCGGCGCCTCGTCGGCCGGCCGGTCGGCGCCGGACCGGGCCCGCAACTCGGGGGCGCGGCGCGCGTCCCACAGGTGGCGGTGCAGGTCCAGCCGGTAGCGGCGGTCGGGGCGGGGGTGCGGGTGGGCACGGACGTCGTCGCCGGGCCCGCTCCACACCGCCAGGCTGATCCGCTGCCCGGCGTCCGCCCAGGACGGCGGTGTCCGCGCGACCAGGTGGACGGCGCCGGCCCCGCCGGCGGGACCGTACCGCGCCAGCGAGACGGTCAGCCCGGGACGCAACAGCCCGTCCGGGGCGACCCTCGGCAGGTGCCAGCGCAGCAGGTCGGGCGCCAGATGTCGCAGGTCGGAACGGAGCCGGGCGGCCACCTCCCGACCGTGCCGGTCGGTCACCGCGTGCAGGCTCAGGTCGACGTCGACGCGCGCCGCCGCACAGGCGCCGGCCCAGTCACCGACCCGCCGACGCTCGGTCGCGGTCTGGATCATCGACGGCGGGACGGCGTACTCACGCACCCGCAGCCAGAGGGAGAGACGGGATTCCGCGTTCGCGGCCGGGGAGCGCATCAGCACTCACCTTGCGCGAACCGGGCCCCCAATCTGCACGAGAGAGTCATCGCGGTGGAGCGTAACCGCGCGCCCGCCTGACCGCCAGTGCTAATCCGCCTGTCCGACCAGCAGGGAGGGCGCCGCCGGCTCGCCGCGGTCCGCACCGCGGAGGCCGACGACGAGCAGCAGGTACGCGGTAAGTTCCACCGCCACGGTCAGCGCCGGCACCGGTTGCGGCATGGCCGACGTGGGTGTGATGGCGTGCCAGGCGAACAGTTCGGTTCCCTCGCCCGCGAAGCCGGACAGCGGCACGGCACCGATGCTGCTGTCGGTCAACGGCAGCGCGATCACCGCCAGCAGGGCCGCGCCAGCCGCCGCCAACAGCCGGCCGTGCCCGGCCAGCAGGGCGGCCAGGGTCAGCGCGAGGGTGGCCAGGGCCACCGACGGCACCACCGCGAGGATCACGGCGGACACCGGTTCGGCACCGTCGACGTCGGGGGCGTGGGCCGGGTCGCCGGGGGCCAGGTCGCGCCAGATGTCGACGACCCGGACGACCGCGTACCCGACGACTGGTGCGGCCGCCGCGCCGGCCGCGACCACCCAGCGGGGCGGGACCGGGCCGCGCCACCGGAGCAGCAGCACGGCCAGCGCGCCAAGCATCGCCCAGCAGGCGGTGAGCCCGGCGTCGAAGCCGGCCGTCAGCTCCACCCGGACCTCGTCCGGCCGGAGCACCTGCCAGCCGATGTCGGCCGAACCCGGTTCCGGCGGCATGGTCCGCAGCGCATCCGCGGCAAGCAGGGCCAGCGCCGCCGGCGTCACGAGCGCCGTCCGCGTCGGCCACCGACCGGCCGGGGGCCCGCCGACGACCGCGTACGCGAGGAGCAGCACCAGGGCGAGTACCTCGGCGCCGCGCCAGACCGGCCGGGCCACCAGCACACCGACGACGTGCAGGGCCACGCACACCACGGCGGCGCTCAGGAGCAGGGGTCCGCGACGCACCCGGCGGATCTTGTCACAGGGGACGGTCGGCCGCTGCCCCCTCGACCCGTCAGCTGCCGGCCGGCACCTGGTCCTTGATGTCGTCGTAGCCGACCGCGCCGGGCGCCTCGGCCGGCGCGTAGATCACCCGGATCACGCCGGTCGGGAACACCTCGGTCGCGGTCACCCGCAGGTGGTAGGCGCCGTCGCCCTCGTCGAACAGCCGACGGCCCTTGCGCGCCGCGACCGGGTGGATCAGCAGCCGCAGTTCGTCGACCAGACCGGCGGCGAGCAGCTGCTGCACCACCGAGATCGAGCCGGGGATCAGGATGCCCTTGACGCCGGCGTCGGCCTTCAGCGCGGTCACGGCGTCGACGAGGTCGCCGTCGACCAGCTCCGAGTTGCGCCAGGAGAACTCCAGCGGCTGGCGGGAGACGACGACCTTGCGCATGTCGCCGAGCTGCTTGGCGAACGGCGCGTCCTCGCCGCCGGCGGCCTCCCGGTCGGGCCACGCGCCGGCGAAGCTGTCGTAGGTTTCGCGCCCGATGAGCAGCACGTCGGAGGTGTCGTAGTCCTCCGTCACGGCGCGGCCCATGTTGTCGTCGAAGTAGGGGAAGTGCCACTCGGGGTCGATCTCGGCGACGCCGTCGGCCGAGATGAACAGCGTGGAGATGACCTTGGCCATCGCAGTGCTCCTTCGCGTCAGGGATGTCGACGGGTAGACCGCCGCAGCATGCCAAACTCATCGCCCGCGATGGGGGACGTCGGCGCCGGGTGCCGCCCCGAGCCGTCGGACCGGTCCGGCATGATCGACGACCATGACCGACCCTTCGCTCCTGCTGGACCGCCTGACCCGTCGGGTTCGCGCGGACGAGCCCGAGTCGCCGCTGCCCCCGCCGCTCTCCGCCGCCCGGATCGCCGAGGCCGAGCGCAGGCTGGGATTTCCGCTGCACCCCTTGCTGGCCCTGATCTACCGGGAGTTCGCCAACGGCGGGTTCGGGCCCGACTACCAGCTGCTGAGCCTCGTCGACGGACCGACCGACGAGCAGGCGGTCGACTCCTATCTGGAGGCCCGCGCGGCTGACGGGGGCAGCGACTGGGCCTGGCCCGAGGGAGTCCTGCCGATCCTCGACTGGGGTTGCGGTATGTACGCGTGCGTCGACTGCCGCACCGAGGAGGGCACGGTGCTGCTCTTCGAGCCGAATCCCGGCGATCCGGACCTGGCCTGGTGGGTGGATTCGCCGAGCCTGGCGCAGTGGCTCGACCACTACGTGGAGGACACCGGCTGGTGGGTACGCGCGGAGGACGGCGACGACGTGGGCGAGATGCCGCCGTGGCCGCACGCCCGGGCCCGCGCGGCCGGGTGACGGCACGCGGGCCTGTCGGTGGGGCCTGCCACGATGCCGGCATGGAGCCGACGGAGGTCGTTCAGGAGTTGTGGGATCGGATGCAGGCCCGTGACTGGGTCGGGCTCGGCGAGTTGCTGGCCGACGATCTGGTGGTGGAGTGGCCGGTCAGCGCCGAGCGGATCGTGGGGCGGGACAACTACGTCCGGATCAACGCGGAATATCCGGAGGGCTGGTCGATCCGGGTGCTCCGGATCGTGGCCGACGGGGGCTCGGTGGTCTCCGAGGTCGAGGTCCCGCACGATGCCGTGGGGCTGCACCGCGTGGCGTCGTTCTGGACGGTGCGGGCCGGCCGGGTGATCGACGGCCGGGAATACTGGACCTGTCCGGGTTCGGATCCCGCGCCGGCCTGGCGGGCCCGCTGGACACAGCGGGCGGGCAGCTGATCAGGAATCGAGAAGCGGCCGGCCGGCGCCACGCCATACCGTTTCCCTCGAGCGGTCGGCACCACGCGGACCGCGGTTGACGAGGGGGAATCGACATGTCCGAGGGCTTCAGCGCCGAGGAGCGCGCCGCGATGAAGGAGCGCGCCGCCGAGCTGCGCGCCGAGGGGAAGAAGGGCGCCAAGAAGGCGGACGAGTTGCAGGCGCTGCTCGACCGGATCGCGCAGATGGCGCCGGACGACCGCGAGCTGGCCGAGCGCGTGCACGTGACGATCACCGCCGCCGCCCCGGAGCTGTCGCCGAAGACCTGGTACGGCATGCCCGCGTACGCCAACGCGGCCGGCAAGATCGTCGTCTTCTTCCAGGACTCGGGGAAGTTCAACTACCGCTACTCGACCGTGGGTTTCCAGGACGCGGCCAACCTCGACGAAGGTGACCTCTGGCCGGTGGCGTACGCCCTGACCAGGTGGAGCCCGGAGGTGGAGAAGAAGCTCGCGGAGCTGGTGCGGGCGGCGGTCTCCTGACGCCGCCGCCCCGCTAGGCCGGCGGCGCGCCCAGGGCCAGCGCCGCGGCGTCGCGGGCACAGCCCCAGGACAGCATCACGCCGTTGCCCGCGTGACCGTAGTTGTGCACGACGAGCGCACCGCCGCGCCGCTCCGCCTCCACCCGGGGCGCCGCGCGGCCGGGGCGCAGCCCGACCGTGTGCTCCAGCACCTCGGCGCCGGCCAGGGCGGGCTCGATCGCGGCGCACCGCGCGAGGATGTCGGCCGCCTCGGCCGGGTCGGGCGTGGTGTCGTCGCTGCGCCGCTGCGCGCCGCCGAGCACCACGTGGTCGCCGTGCGGGAAGATCGACGCCCAGGTCGGCGCCATCGGCGCCTCCATGAAGAACCGGTCGAGTCCGGGGTTGCGCACCACGATCCGGGGGCCCCGCACCGGGTGCAGGTCGGGATCGCCGGTCAGGGCCCGCGCCGCCAGCCCGGTGCAGTTGACCACCACCGGGGCCAGGGCCGCCGCCTCGTCGAGCGAGCCGACCGGCTCCTCGCGGACCGCACCGCCCGCCTCCCGGAGGCGGCCCAGGAGGTATGCCAGGTAGACCGGCATGTCGACCAGGGGCAGCCGGACGGCGAACGCGGTGCCGAACCCGGCCGGCCGCTCGTCGTCGGCGAGCGGCCGGAAACCCGGCGTCCGCTCGGCGAACGGGGGCGTGGCCCCGGCGGGCCGGGCGGCGAGCGTGCCGTCCCGCACCGCCACACCCGGCATCGGCTCGGCGCGCAGCACCCGCAGCGTCTCGTCGGTCCACGCGTGCTGCGGGTCGTCGGGCGGCGACAGGTTCGGCCCGACCATCGCCGAGGCCAGCGCCGAGGTCGTCCGCGCGGGCGGCGCGGCGGTGCGCACGAGGACCCGGGCGCCGCCCTCCGCCAGCCGGATGCCGGTGCTGAGGCCGATCACGCCGGAGCCGAGGACGACGACGTCCGGACGTACGGTCATGGCGGTCCTCCATCCACTCGGCGGCACGGGCCGCGACGCCCATTCTGTCCGGTGCGAGCCCACCCGTCTGTCCCCCGATCCTCGCGGTGGGCCCTCCTCCGGTCGGGGTCGCCGGTGGCGTCGTGTATCTGCTCGTACGCCGGGTGGCCGGCGCCGGCGTCGCTGGGGCCCGGTCGGTCTCACCGCTGCCAGGAGTCGAGGCTCCGGACGGTGGCGCGGGCGAAGTCGTCGGTGAGGTCGGGGTTGTTGCTGGTGCCCTCCCAGCCCTGGTCGTGCACGACGGACACCGCGTCCGCCACCTGGACCACCGTGATCTGGCTGGTGGTGGTGCCGCCGGTGCGGGTGCCGTCCAGGCCGGTCGCCGGCCGGGTCAGCGTCACCAGCAGGGCGTCGTCGCCCACGCCCGCCATCGGCTCCGACCGGACGGTGACGGTGATCTCCGACTGCGGGAAGCTGCGGCACGACGTCACCGCCGCACGGACGCGGCGGAGATAGTCCGTGGCGCCGGTGTCCTCGAACGCGAAGACGGTCTGGTTGAGCGTGCCGTAGGGGACGTTCTCGGGCCGGTCCTTCGGCTGCTTGTAGATGGCGGTCATGGCGGCGCTCGCGGTGACCGAACGCCCGCCGCTGGCGAACTCCTCGGCGCACAACCGGGGCAGGGCGTCGGTCACCTCCATCGGCTGCGAGGCGCTCTTGCGCAGTTCGCCGGGAAGGTCGACGAACGCGGACCGCGGAATCGTCACGGGCCCGCGGCCGGATGACGAGGGCGAGGGCGTGCCGGAGGTCGTCGGTGTCGGGGCAGGCGTGGAGGTCGGGCCCTGCCCCGCGTCGCCCCCGCCGTCGGCACACGCGCCGACCAGCATCGCGGTGGCGAGCAGCGGCAGACCCAGCAGTCGTCGGTTGCGCCGTCCCGGTTCCGTCACATCGACCTCCGTGTCGCGCCGTCCCCTCGACCTGCCCGATGCCGCTGCGCGCGAAACCGGCACCTGCTGTCCCAACGCGCCGGCGGCACCTGGCGCCACGCCGAACTCGATAGGAAAACATATGCTTGCACAAACGGGCGCTTGCTGTACGGTGACGGCATGCCCTCCCCCGCCACCTCGGATCCGTACCTCGACCACGCCTTCGCCGCCCTCGGCGACCCGGTGCGTCGCGCCTTGGTCACCCGGCTCGCCCGCGGCGAGGCCACCGTGGGCGAGCTGGCCGAGCCGTTCGACCTGACCCCGCAGGCGATCTCGCACCACGTCGGGGTGCTACGGCGCTGCGGCCTGGTCGAGCAACGACGCGACGGCACCCGGCGGCCGTGTCGGCTCCGGGTCGACCAGCTCACGCTGCTCGGCACCTGGATCGACGACCAGCGCCGGACGTGGAACGACCGGCTCGACGCCCTCGACGCCCACCTGGGCGGACGGACGGACCCGCGATGACCGCCCGCGCCGAGCGGCACGGCGACGAGCTGATCGCCCACCGCCGCCTCACGGCCGGGCCCGACCGGGTCTGGG
Organism: Micromonospora sediminicola; assembly: GCF_900089585.1. Taxonomy (NCBI): domain Bacteria; kingdom Bacillati; phylum Actinomycetota; class Actinomycetes; order Micromonosporales; family Micromonosporaceae; genus Micromonospora; species Micromonospora sediminicola. Next base: position 540,415 of record NZ_FLRH01000004.1, read on the forward strand.
CGGCCTTCACCTCGCCGGCGAGCATCGCGGCGTTCTGGGGCGGCTCGCACGCCACCGTGCCGCCCGGGTCGGTGACCGTCGACCTGCGTCCCGGCGGGGAGTTCGCGCTGGACACCCGCGCGCCGGACGGCCGGACCCGACGGCTCCGCTTCGTCTACGTGAGCGTCACCGCACCGCACGAACTCGTCTTCGACGAGCCGGTCACCGGCCTGCGCACGACGGTCGCAATCCGGCCCGCCGGCGACGGCACGGAGCTCACCGTCCACCAGCGACGGCTACCTCCCGCACTCCGCACCGACCAGGCGGCCGGCGGGCTCGCCGCGATCCTGGACGCCCTCGCCGCCCACCTGCGCGACGACGAGCCATCCGAGAAAGGTGACGAGAATGTCCCGACCGAGCCAGCGTGACCTGGTCGCCGAGTATTTCGCCGGCTTCCGGGCGAGCGACCACCGACGCATCCTCGCCACGCTCACCGAGGACGTGGAGTGGGTCATCCACGGCCACCGCACCACCCGGGGCCGGGCCGAGTTCGACGGTGAGATCGAGAACCCGGCCTTCACCGGCAGCCCACGACTCGACGTGCAGCGGGTGCACGAGGACGGTCCGGTCGTCGTGGCCACCGGCGAGGGTCGGGGGGTCAGCGTCGACCACGGACCGTTCCGCTTCGCCTTCAACGACCTGTTCACCTTCCGCGACGGCCTCATCGCCCGCGTCGACTCCTACGTCGTCCCGCTGCCCTGACACATCGGCCCGGCTGTTCGGGGCCGCCTCAGTGGCAGACCGTGAGCAGCCTCGCGGCGAGGCAACAGGCAACGGTCAGGCCCAGCAGCACGGCGGCGACGGCCCGCAGCGCCACCTCCCCCGCGCCCCGGTTCCGCCAGGCCACCGGTAACGCCTGCTCCACCAGCACCGCCGCCAGCCAGGCGAGGAGGACCAGCAGGAACGCGAGGTCGTACCGCTCGTCGCCGAAAGCGCTCGCGTTCCCGCTCCCGCCGTAGTTGGGGCAGTCCCGCGCGTCGAGGACCGGGTCGAGGATCGCCAGCGTGATCGCGACAGCGATGCCACCCCCGGCCAGCGCCCGGAAGCCACCGGCCCACGCCGGCCGCCGGCCGCCACCCCCCTCGCCGGGCGCTCCCGACCGTCCGCCCGTGGTCACGACGCCGGTGTCCGCCCGCTCCGGTCGAGATCCACGCGGGTGAACAACGCGTGCAGCGTGACGCCCTCGGCGGCCAACGCCTCCGCTCCGCCCTCCTGGCGATCGATCACGCAGACGGCGGCGTCGACCCGGGCGCCCAGGTCGCGCAGGTCCCGGGTGGAGAGCACGACCTGCCCGCCCGAGGTCACCACGTCCTCCACCACGAGCACCGTCCGGCCGTTCACCGCCGCGCCCTCGGCCAGGCGGGCCGTCCCGTAGGACTTCGCCGTCTTGCGCACGAACGCGCAGGGCAGGCCGGTGTGGCGGCCCAGCGCGGTCACCACCGCTATGCCGCCCATCTCCAGGCCGGCCAGCACCTCGGTCCCGTCCGGCACCAGGTCGGCCATCTGCTCCGCGAGCGCGTCGAGCAGCACCGGGTCCGCCTCGAACTGATACTTGTCGAAGTATTCGTGGGCGATCCGGCCGGACCGCAGGGTGAAGTCACCGGTGAGTCGGGCGGTGGCCACGACCTGACGCGCGAGATGGTCACGTTTCACGCCACGGATCCTGGCACGCGACTGTCGTTTCCGTACAAGACAGGGGCGTGCGCGGATTCCTAGCATGGCCGCATGCGTGATCTTGTGTATACCGGTTTCATGTCCCTGGACGGCGTCGTGGACTCCCCCGGCGGCGGGCCGGGCGAGGACCACCGCAGCGGCGGATGGGTGGTCAAGGACATCGAGTTCTCGCCGGAGGCCTTCTCGCTCAAGGGTGAGGAGCTCGCGGACACCACGGCGCTGATGTTCGGCCGGCGCAGCTACGAGGCGTTCGCGCCGACCTGGCGCGACTCGGAGGACCACGCCCCCTACCGGGACCTGCCGAAGTACGTGGTCTCCACCGGCCTGGCCGAGGACGCCCTGGTCGACGGCTGGGGCCCGACGACGGTCCTGCGCTCGACCGACGACGTCGCCGCGCTGAAGCGGGGTGAGGGCGGCGCCATCTTCATCCACGGCAGCGCGGAACTCGCCCGCCGCCTGTCCGAGGCCGGCCTGATCGACCGCTACCACCTGCTCGTCTTCCCGGTGCTCCTCGGCGCCGGCAAGAGCCTGTTCGACCAGGCCGACCGGGACAAGCAGCTGCTGCGGCTGCGGGACTCCGCCACCTACCCGAACGGCATCGTCAAGCTGATCTACGACGTCACCCGCTGACCCAGGTCCAGGGCGATCGCGCCGCCGTCGCCCGCGCGTAACTGCCGTGCCGTGCGCCCCACGTAGCGGCGCAGCGCGCGGGCCAGGTGCGGCTCGTCGACGTACGCGAGCCGCACCACCGCCTCGGCGACCGGGATGCCGGCGGCCAGCAGCGCGGCGGCCGCGCGGGCCCGCTCGATCTGCCGGACCGCGCCCTGGGTCAGTCCGGTCGCGGCCCGGAACCGGCGCTCCACCGTGCGCGGGGAGGCGTACGGCGGGTCGCCCCGACGCACCTCGGCCACCAGCGGGTCCCGGACCACCGCGCCGGCGCGCACGAGCCGGTCGACCAGGGCTTCCGCGTCATCCGGGCCGGGCGTCTCCCACCGGACGCCGTCGAGCCGGAACGTGTGGCGGGTGACGTCGGGCAGCTCGGCGCCGCGGTCCACCAGGGCCGGCGTGGGAACGATCCGCAGCGCCGTGCCCACGGCGAACTCGATGCCGACGAAGGTCGCCCCCTCCGGCACCGGCGCCGTGCCGGTGCCGGTCTCCGGGCCGGAGACGCTCGCGTACGCCTGCCCGTCGCGCTGCCAGAAGACCAACCCCCAGCACGGGGTCGCCACCGAGGTCATCTCCGCGACCCGGTCGCTCGCGCAGGTCCAGACGGTGTCGACCCACGCGGAGTCGGACGCCCGGGTGGTGAACCGCAGCTCCACGGCAGGAGGATACGGCGGCCGTCGCCCTACCGGGCGGCCGACTCCTGACCGTTGCGCCGGTCGGTCGCCCCGTCCCGGGACGGGTAGCCGAGCACCTCGGCGAGGTCACCCGCCGCCCGCAGGTAGGCGGCGTGGATGTCGTCGTCGAAGTGGTTGCGCCAGTCCCCGGCCGCGCCCTTGCGGTAGTGGGAGATGCGCCCGGGGGTCTCCTTGTCCTTCTTCATCTTCGTGAAGCTGTAGCGGGCGAGGAGCGCCTCCAGCTCGGACGGCGGTAGGACGATCCCGCAGTGGCGCATCAGGCGGTCGACCTCCTCCGCCTGCCCCTCGCCGGTCAGGTCCTCGTAGCGGAACAGACGGAACGTCTCGGACGGCGGCGCCACCGCCCAGGACCGCATCTGCCCGAACTGCTTCTTGTCCCGGAGGCGGTCGATGACGTACAGCATCCCCTCCTTCTTCGGCAGTTCCTGCAGGGCCTTGCGGGCCTGCGGGATGTCACCCATCGGGGCGTGCGAGTTCCGCAGCGAGAAGTAGCTCGACACCACCACGTCGCGCGGGTCGCGGATCACGAAGAACGCCCGGTACGTGCCGGCCTTCGGGACGGCCTCGAAACGCTTGTGGGAGAGGAAGATGGCCAGGCCCACCCGGCCGGCCGGGACGGGCGCGGTCGCGCCGCCCTTGTAGAAGCGCGGGTCGTAGGGCAGCAGACCGGAGTGCCGGTAGACGGTCGGATCGCTGAACAACGCCTTGATCCACTGACTGCCGGTCTTCCGCACGGTGCAGTGGAAGATGTTGTCGAATTCATTTCGGGCGACCACCGGAACGGAAAGCCGCATGCGCGCGTTGCGCGCGTCCATCTGCGCCCGCCGGGCCGCGACGCGCATGGAATTCGGCGTATTGTGCTTGGCAAATTCGACGGCGCGATTGATCACTTTTCCAAACCCAATCCGCACCCTGCGGCGCAGGGGCAACACGGCGTTTTCCGCGCGCGTCGCGCAGGTGGGATCCGCAGTCCCCGCCTGCTCCGCCTGCGCCCCGACGCGCCGCTAGGAATATCCCCGACCGTCCAATTAATGTCAATCCCGACAACCTGGGAGTCGGCTGAAAATCCGCAATTTCCATAGGAATTGCGGGAGACGATTCCCCGGGTCGACGGGTCCACCGCCCCCTGCGGCACAGCGGCGAGCGAGCCGAAATCGCTGGACCCGGCCACTCCGGCGTCCCTGCGCGAGCGGCTCGGTGCGGCGCTGGCGCTACTCGGCCTGCCCGACGACGAGCCGCCGCCGACCCGTTCGGGAGGCCCACGCCGGCCGGTGGCGGTGACCTGGTCCGGCGGCACGTACCACCGTCGCGGGAAGCCACGGGGCGAGCGGGCGGTCACGCGTTTCGTCGACCACCCGCGGGCGGAGGCCGACCGTCTCGCCTGACGGGCCGGCCGGTGACCGGAACGCCGGTGGACGCCGAGCGGCCCGCCACCACGGGGTGACGGGCCGCTCGGACGGCGTTCCGGTTCAGCAGTTTCGCAGGCAGCGCACGAAGAGGTGCTCGTGACCGTCGCCCGGGTCGACGCCCAGGTCGGTGGCGCTGGACCGGAAGACCACGCGGCTGCCGTTGGCCGAGGCGACCCCGTCGAAGCTCGCGCGGTTGCCGGTCGTGCCGTCGGCGCCGGCGCTGACCGCGGTGGTCCGGCCGGTGCTGAGGTCCCGCACGAACACGTCGTTGGTGTTGCCGTTGACGTCCCGGGCGACCAGGTCCGTGGCCTCGGAGTAGAACGTCACGTACCGGCCGCCGGCGGTGAGCCGACCGGAGTAGCTGAAGCTGTCGCCCGCGCCGGTGCCCCTGCGGTTGGCGGTCACCAGCGTGGTGGTGTCGGCGATCAGGTCGCGGACGTAGACGTCGCCCCGGTCGTTGGTGTCCGCCGCGACGTACGGCGAGGACGACTCCCAGGAGACCCGGGTGCCGTCCCGGTTGATGCTCGGATTCGTCGCGTCCAGGAGGCCGTCGCCCGTGGCCGGTCGGTTCGCCCGGACGGTGGCACCCGAGACGAGGTCGTGGACGAAGACGCCGGTGCTGGTGCCGCCGTCGCCGACCCAGTCACCGGCGCCGCTGAACACGACTCTGGTGCCGCTGCCCGAGATGGCGACCTGGAACGCCGACAGGTCCGTCCCGCCGTCCGCCTGGACGCTGACCCGGGTGGTCCGGCCGGTCCGCGTGTCGTGGACGAACGCCGCCTGGCCGTTCAGCGGGGCGCCCGCGTCGTCGACCTCGCCGTACGCGGTCGTGGTGAACGCGACCCAGCGACCGTTGTCGGAGATCGTGGCGGCGCTGCTCAGGCCCCGGATCTGCCGGCCGCCCGCGAAGACGCTGGCCCGGGTGGTGACGCCGGTGTCGCGGTCGTGGACGAAGACGTCGCGCTGGTTGTTGGTGTCGCCGGGCACCAGGTTGGACGCGTACGAGGTGAAGGCCACGTACCGGCCGTTGCCGGAGACGGCGGCCGTGTACTCGGCCCAGTCGTCGGCCGGCTGCCCACCCATACCCCCGCTCACCAGCGTGGTCGTGCCGGAGAGCGTGTCCCGGACGAAGATGTCGGTGGCGTCGTTGACGTCGCCGGGGACCAGGTTGTCCGAGGTGGAGGCGAACGCCACGTATCGGCCATCGTCGGAGACGTCGGAGCCGCCGACCCCGCCGTTGCCGGGTGCGCCGTCCGGCGCGACGTCGATCAGGGTGAGCGTGCCGGGCTCGGCCGCGTACGCCGGCACGGGCGTGAGGATCAGGACGGCAAGGCCGGCGGTGGCCAGGCAGGCCCGGGTTCTCCTGGGGGTGCGCATGGCCGCAGATGCTAGCGATCCGGGGCGGTCGGTGATGCCCCGTCGGGCGCCCGTCAGGCCACGTCGGACCGTCGGATCGTCGCCGCCACCGCGCCGAGGTCGTCGTTCATCTGGTGGTCCGCCCCGGGCAGCAGGTGCACCCGGGCCTGCGGGACGGCACCGGCCCAGAGGTCGGCGTGCGACGGTGGGGCGGTCTCGTCGCGCAGCCCGTGGAAGACGTGCACCGGCACGTCGCGTGGCAGTCGCGCGCCGAGGTCGGGTGGCAGCGTGAACTCGTCGCCGGGCCAGCCGCCCGGGCCGACGAACGGGGCGGCGATCAGCACGACTCCCCCGAGTGCCCGCTCCGGCGCCCGCTCGGCGAGCGTGTTGACCAGGATCGTCCCGCCCACCGAGTGCCCGACGACGATCACGCCGTCGTCCAGGGTGGTCAGCTCCCGCCGGACGGCCGCGCTCCACGCGGCGTACGTCGGGTCGTCCTCGTCGGGCATGCGGGGGTAGCGGATCTCGTAGCCCCGACCCAGCTCCCGCCGCAGGCTGTCGACCAGCTTGTCGTCCCACTCGTCGTGCGTGCCGGCACCGGCGCCCTGGACGAACAGGATCTGCCGTGGCTGCGTCACCACACCCTCCCCGGGTCGCTCAACGGTGGCCGTGCGACGTCCATCCTCGCCGGTGCAGCCGTTCGACGCCGTCCAACAGCAGGTCCAGCGCGAACTCGAACTCGAACTGGTCGTCGCAACCCGACCCCACGACGGAGTCGTCGTCGTGCGACGCCGCCGCCGCGACCGCGGCGAGGTGCGGGAAGCGGGCGGCGGCCTCCGGGGGCAGGGCGGCCGGCGGGCCGGACTCGACGGCGCCGGACCGCCCGGCGCGCCGGGCGTCGTCGAACAGTTCCTGGCTGAAGCCCAGGACCCGGCTGCCCATCGCGTGCATCACGTGGTGGGTGAGGTCGACCGAGAGGCCGCCGGCCCGCAGCGTCCCGACCACCGAGTCGAGGTACGCGAGGACGGCGACCGTCGCCATGTTCCGTGCCTCGATCGCGAGGGGCGCCCAGGGGTGGCGCCGCATCACCTGCCGCGCCGCGAGGACGCGGCGGCGCAGCGCGGGCTTCCAGTCGGTGTCGGGCTCCGGCGGCGCGATCTCGCCGACCACGACGTCGATCATGCCGTCGAGCAGTTCATCCTTGTTGGCCACGTGCTTGTAGAGCGCCATCGGCACGACGCCCAGGTCCTGGGCGAGGTTGCGCATGCTGAGCGACTCGATCCCGGCCCCGTCGGCGAGCGCGACGGCGGCGCGCAGGATCCGGTCCCTGCTCAGCGGCGTGCGGCGCAGCACCTCTGCCTGCTCGGCCATCTCGTCCCCGTCCTCCGGTGGCGGTGTCTGCACCCTAACCGTCTTGACAGGTGTACGCCGTACACCCATCCTGACAAGGCAGGTGTACGCCGTACACCAGGGGAGGAGTCACGATGAAGGCGATCGTCCAGGACCGGTACGGCCCACCGGAGACCCTCACGCTCGCGGAGGTCGACACGCCGACGCCCGCACCCGACGAGGTGCTGGTGCGGGTCGAGGCCGCCGCGCTCAACGCCTACGACTGGCACGCCGTGCGGGGCGACCCGTGGCTGGCACGCCTGGCGATGGGACCGGCCCGACCCCGGGCCCGCATCCGTGGCCGCGACGTCGCCGGCCGGGTCGAGGCGGTCGGCGCGCGGGTGCGCAGGTTCCGCCCGGGCGACGCCGTCTTCGCCGACCTGGGTGACGCCAACGGCGCGTTCGCCGAGTACGCGTGCGTGCCCGAGGACGTGGTCGCGCCGTCGCCGACGAACCTCACCCCGCCACAGGCGGCCGCCCTGCCGCTGGCCGGCACCACCGCGCTGATGGGGCTGCGCGACGTCGGGCGGGTCGAGCCGGGCCACCGCGTCCTCGTCAACGGAGCGTCCGGCGGCGTCGGCACCCTGGCGGTCCAGCTGGCCAAGGCGTTCGGCGCCACCGTCACCGGCGTGTGCAGCACCCGCAACGTCGACCTGGTCCGCTCCCTCGGCGCCGATCACGTCGTCGACTACACCCGGGAGGACTTCACCCGCCAGGGGCGCCGCCACGACGTCCTGCTCGATCTGGTCGGCAACCGCTCGCTCCGTGCGCTCCGCCGGGCGCTGACCCCCACCGGGACGCTGGTGCTCTCCGGTGGCGGCGTCTACCGCGGCGGCACCATCGTCGGCCCGGTGTGGCTGATCGCGCGCGGACGCCTGTCGGCGCCGCTGGTCCGGCACCGCGTCGCCGTGCTCACCGCGACGCCGAGCCGGCCCCATCTCGACCTGCTGCGCGCCCACGTCGAGGCCGGCCGGCTCACCCCGGTGGTCGACCGCACCTATCCGCTCGACGAGGTGCCGGAGGCCATCCGCTACCTGGAGGGCGAGCACGCGCGGGCGAAGGTCGTCATCACCGTCGGGAGCACGCGACCGGCGGGTGAAGCGGGTCATCGGAATCGGGACGACGACGGGCCGCCCGGTCGATGAGATGTTGATACATTCGCGCTTCGCCGAGCGTCGACAAGAGGATCGAGCATGTCCGACACGGGGGCCGGATCGGAATTCGGATCGACGGAGGAGCAACCCGAGCCATCGACGGCGCCGCCGGCGCCACCACCACACGCGCCACCCCCGGCCGGCCAGCCGTACGGGCCGCCGATGGCGGTCCTGCGTACGGGCCGCCGTTCGGGGCCGGCCCGCCGGGACCGGGTCGGGCCCATCGTGGCCTGATCATCGCCGTGGTCACGCTGGGCGTCCTGCTGTTGCTGGCGTGCACCGGCCTGGTCGGCGGCGCCTTCCTGCTGCGCGCCGGCGCCGACGATCCGGCCGAGCCCGTGCCGGCCACCTGGCCGTCGACCACGACCGGCAGTCCGCCGGCGCCCGACCCGACCGGGAGCGCGGAGCCGGCGCCGCAGGGACCCCAGGCCAGCGACTTCGCCGCCGCCGAGATCACCGACCTGAACAACGTGTGCGACGGCGTCCTCTACTACCCGCAGTCGCCGAAGCGGGCCGGGAAGGCCCCGCACCCGGTGGCGCTGCTCATCGGTGACACCCCGGGCGGGCAACGCCGCCAGGACAACGGCTACTACTACGACGAGGGCCTGTCCAAGCAGGTGGAACGGATCTGGGCGGCGGAGGATCCGAAGACCGTGCAGATGGTCGCCTGTCTCGACCGGGTGAGCACCGGCGCGACGATCCGCAAGTGCCGCTACGACGACCCGAAGCCGGACACGTTGACGCTGCTGAAGGCCACCTACCGCCTCCGGGTCCACGAGGTGGCGACCGGCCGGAGGCTGCTCGACAAGACCCTGGGCGGCGACGACCAGGCCTGCCCGTACGTCGTGCTGGTCGGCGCGGACAAGAAGATCTACGCCGAGGTCAGCGACCGGTCGCTGCTCGCCGCGCTGCGCAACCTGGTGAAGCGGTAGGGCCACCGGGCGGCGGGCAAAGCCGGATGCCGCCCGTCCCGTCGTGGTGTTCACTGTCTCCCCGTGGATCGTCAACGGCTCAGCAGCATCGCGCACTCGCACCACCCGATCGCGGCGCCGATCTCCGGCGTCAATGTCAACCGGCTCCTGCGCCGGGCCGGCCGGGGGCCGTCCGCCCGCGTCCTCGACCTCGGCTGCGGCGAGGCGGCCTGGGCGCTGCAGGCCCTCGCCCACCACCCCGACGGGCACGCCGACGGCGTCGACATCAACCCGTACGCCCTGGAGCGCGCCGCGACCGCCGCCGCCGAACGTGGCCTCGCCGACCGGCTCACGCTGCACGAGCGCGACGCCCGCGCGTACGTGCCGGACGGCGACCACGACCTGGTGATGTGTGTCGGGTCGACGCACGTCTTCGACGGATTCGCGGGGACGCTGCGGCTGGCCGGGCGACACGTGCACCCGGACGGGATCCTCCTGGTCGGCGAGGGCTTCTGGCAGGCCCCGCCGACCCCGCAGGCGCTGGCGGCACTGGACGCGAAGCCGGAGGACTTCACCGATCTCGCCGGTCTGGTGGACGTCGCCGAGGAGGTCGGGTGGACCCCGGTGTACGCGCACGTCAGCGACGCCGCCGAGTGGGACCACTACGAGTGGTCCTGGGTTGGGTCGCTCACCGAGTGGGCGCTCGACAACCCGGGCCACCCGGACGCCGCGCAGGCGCTGGCGGTCGCGCGCGAACACCGGGACCAGTGGCTGCGCGGATACCGCGACGTGTTGGGCTTCGCCACCCTGGTCCTGCGCCGCGCCTGAGGCCGGCTCACCTCCGGCGAGGAATGTGCCCGTTACGTCGATCCGATCCCGGTTTCCACCGCGTCGTCGATGTTCAGGTGCGACGATGGACGGCGTGGGAACCGCCAAGACCGCCATGCCTTCCATCTCGCCGCTGTCCGGCGAGCCGATCAAGCGCGCCGACGCCGAACGGCTCGCGGGGGTGCTGAAGGCGTTCGCCGACCCGGCCCGACTGCGGCTGCTCAGCCTCATCCAGTCCGCCCCGCAGGGCGAGGCGTCGGTGAGTGACCTGACCGCCCCGCTCGGGCTGTCCCAGCCGACGGTGAGTCATCACCTCCGGATCCTCACCGAGGCCGGCCTGCTGGAGCGCGAGAAGCGCGGGGTGTGGGCCTACTACCGGGTGGTCCCCGCCGCGGTCGCCGCGATCGCCGACCTGTTGACTCCGCCCCGCAAGCGGGCGACGAAAAAGGCGCGCTGAGCGAAACCGCTGGTCAGCGGTCGCTTCGACGGCCGGTGCGCCGGCCGCCGCAGGCCGGTGGCCGGCCCGCCCGGCCATGCGCCGCCGCCCGTCAGGGCTCCCCGTCCCTCCCGGAGTGTGCTCTAATTACCGGCGTCGATGTTTGCGATAACATCGGTGACCGGCAGGCCACCACCGTCGGCACTTCCGACCCCACCGCCTGCACGATCTCCGTCCCGAGATCGTGGTTCCAGCGGTTGAGTCGACGCCGCGACTGTTAGCGTTTCCATCGACGGCAATCCACCACCCGCGAGGCTTCTCGCCGGCACGGACGGTCCGGGAGCCCCGCGTACCCGAGGAGCCGTCATGGTCATCTCCCGTCTCCGGCCCGGCCGGGCCGGACGCTCCCATCCGCTCGCCGCGCCCGCCGCGGCCGACCCGGCCGCCGGCGGTCCGGGGCGACGGAGAGCCACGTCAGCCCGGTCCCGGCATCGGACCAGGCGCCGGATCGCCCTGGTCGCCAGCCTGCTCGCCCTGGTGGGGTTGTTCCCGGCGATCGCCCGGGCCGACAACCCCATCGTGCAGACGATCTACACGGCCGATCCGGCACCGCTGGTCCACAACGGCCGGGTCTACCTCTACACCGGCCACGACGAGGACAACTCGACCTGGTTCACCATGAAGGAGTGGCGGGTCTTCTCGTCCGACGACATGGTGAACTGGACCGACCACGGCTCCCCGCTCAACATCGCCAGCTTCAGCTGGGCCAAGTCCGACGCGTGGGCCGGCCAGGCGGTCTACCGCAACGGCAAGTTCTACTGGTACGTGCCGATGACGGTGCGGGCGACCGGCCAGATGGGCATCGGCGTGGCGGTCTCGGACAGCCCGACCGGCCCGTTCCGGGACGCGATCGGACGCCCGCTGGTGAGCAACGGCGAGATCGACCCCACCGTGTTCATCGACGACGACGGCCAGGCGTACCTCTACTGGGGCAACCCGCGCCTGTGGTACGTGAAGCTGAACGCGGACATGACCTCGTACTCGGGCAGCCCCACGCAGATCCCGCTGACCACGGCGGGCTTCGGCACCCGGACCGGGGACGCGAACCGGCCGACCCTCTTCGAGGAGGGGCCCTGGGTCTACAAGCGCAACGGCCTCTACTACCTGGTCTACGCGGCCAAGTGCTGCTCGGAGTTCATCGCCTATTCCACCGCGCCCGGCCCGTTGGGGCCGTGGACCTACCGCGGAACGGTGATGCCCACCCAGGGCAGCAGCTTCACCAACCACCCCGGGATCGTCGACTTCAAGGGCGGTTCGTACTTCTTCTACCACAACGGGGCACTACCGGGCGGGGGCGGCTTCACCCGCTCCGTGGCGGTGGAGAAGTTCTCCTACGGCGCGGACGGTTCCATCCCGACGATCAGCATGTCCACCGCCGGTGCCCCGCAGGTCGGCACGCTGAACCCGTACGTCCGGCAGGAGGCCGAGACGATCGCCTGGGGCTCCGGGGTGGAGACCGAGCCGAGCAGCGCCGGCGGGATGAACGTCGGGTGGATCGACAACGGGGACTACATCAAGGTCAAGGGCGTGGCTTTCGGCACCGGCGCGGCCTCGTACACCGCCCGGGTGGCCTCGGCCGCCGGCGGGGGCACCATCGAGGTCCGCCTCGACAGCGCCACCGGCACCGTGGTGGGCACCTGCCGGGTGTCCGGCACCGGGGGGTGGCAGACCTGGACCGACACCACGTGCGCGGTCAGCGGCGCCACCGGCACCCACGACCTCTACCTGCGGTTCACCGGCGGCAGCGGCTCGCTGTTCAACCTCGACCACTGGCGGTTCACCCCGACCGGCGGCGGCACGCCGACCAGCCCACCGCCGACGACCCCGCCGCCCACCACCCCGCCGCCGACCACCGACGCCTGCACCGCGAGCTACCGCACCACCAGCACCTGGTCCGGTGGCTTCCAGGGCGAGGTGACCGTCACGGCCGGCGCCGCGGCGATCAACGGTTGGACCGTGGGCTGGAGCCTGGCCGCCGGGCAGAGCGTCAGTCAGATCTGGGGCGGCACGTTGAGCACCAGCGGCTCCGCCGCAACCGTGCGCAACGTGTCCTACAACGGCTCCGTGCCCGCCGCCGGCTCGACCACGTTCGGCTTCCTGGCGAACGGCTCCCCGTCGACGCCGTCCCTGACCTGCACCAGTCCCTGAGGAGGAACAGTCATGCGAACGAGGGCAGGAGCGTGGCTCGCCGCGCTGGCCATGATGGTCGCCGGCCTGCTGGTCCCGGCCGGTCCGGCGGGCGCGGAGTCCAACGGTGGGGTCCGGGTGATGCCGCTGGGTGACTCGATCACCGAGGGCACCCAGGTCCCCGGCGGCTACCGGATCGGACTGTGGCAGCGGCTCGCCGGTGCCGGCTACCGGGTCGACCTGGTCGGTTCCCAGTTCAACGGGCCGGGCAACCTCGGCGACCACGACCACGAGGGTCACCCCGGCTGGCGGATCGACCAGATCGACGCGAACATCACCGGCTGGCTGAACAACTACCGGCCGCGCACCGTGTTGCTGCACATCGGCACCAACGACATCCTCCAGAACTACAACGTCGCCGGCGCGCCGAACCGGCTCTCCGCGCTGATCGACCGCATCACCACGACCGCGCCCGACGCCGACGTTTTCGTGGCCCAGATCATCCCGCTGGCCAACCCGGGCCAGGAGTCGGCGGTACGCACGTTCAACGCCGCCGTCCCCGGCATCGTCCAGGCCAAGGTGAACGCCGGCCGGCGCGTCCACCTGGTCGACCAGCACTCGGCGCTGACCACCGCCGACCTGATCGACGGCGTCCACCCGACCGCCACCGGCTACGACAAGATGGCCGCCGTCTGGTACCGCGCGCTCCAGTCGGTGTCCGGCAGCATCGGTACGCCGGGCAGCGGCGGGAGCACCTACCAGAACGTGCAGGTGGTGAACACCGGCTCGGGCCGGTGTCTGGACGTGCCGAACGGCAGCACCACCAACGGCACCGCGGTGCAGCTCTACGACTGCTGGGGCGGCACCCCGCAGCGCTGGACCTACACCTCCGCCAAGCAGTTGCAGGTGCTGGGCGGCAAGTGCCTGGACGCCAGCGGGCGGGGCACCGCCAACGGCACCAGCGTGATCGTCTGGGACTGCACCGGTCAGGCCAACCAGCAGTGGAACCTGAACGCGAACGGCACGATCAGCGGGGTCCAGTCGGGGCGCTGCCTGGACGCCGCCAACTACGGCACCGCCAACGGCACGCGGATCAACCTCTGGGACTGTCACGGCGGCGCCAACCAGCAGTGGAGCATCCGCGCCTGACGCGTCAGAACCGCTGGGTGTTGCGCAGCGCCACCCGCAGGTTCTCGCCGATGTCGCGGGTCAGCGGGTCGTCCGGGCCGAACGCCCGGGCGGCCCGCTCGTAGCTGGACCGCAGCAGGTCCAGCGCGGCTGCGGCGTCGCCGGCCATGAACAGCGAGACGCCGAGCGTCTTGGCGGTGGCGAGGGTCTGCGGGTGGTCCTGGCCGAGCCTGCGCCGCTGGCGGCGCAGCGTGTCCTCCAGCACCGGCAGGCCCTCGCCCCACTGGTGCATGACCACCAGCGCGCACCCGAGGTTGTAGGCGTAGACCAGCGTGACCGGGTCGCCTGCGCCCAGGCCGGCCGCGGCCCGGTGGTGAGCCTCCCGGTGCCGCTGCGCCGACTCGCCGAGCCGACGCAGGCGGAACAGCGCCGACCCCCACCGGTCCAGGGTGCGCAGCGTCTCGGGGTGGGCCGGGCCGAGCTGCCGCTCGCAGTCGGCGAACAGTGTGCGCCAGGCGCGCTCGGCGGCCGCGTACTGGCCGGCCTCGAAGAGGGCCAGGCCGGAACGCGCGCGCCGCTCCAGGTCGGCGGGGATCGGTCGAGATCGGGACGGCAGGAATCTCACGGCTCCTCCTCCGGTCGGTCACCTCGCTGCGGCCGCCCCGACTCTATCGATGAATGTCTACCCTGGGTGGCGCACCGGACACGCGGCGCCGCCGAGGTGGTCAGCCCGCCGGTGCGCCGATCGCGTCCAGCTCGGCGAGCGCGTCGGCGGGCAGGTCCAACGCCGCGCCGGCGACGTTCTCGCGCAGGTGCGCGACCGAGGACGTGCCGGGGATGAGCAGGATGTTCGGCGACCGGTGCAGCAGCCAGGCGAGCGCGACGGCCATCGGCGTGCTCCCCAACCGCTTCGCGACCCGGTCCAGGACATCCGACTGCAAGGGCGAGAAGCCGCCCAGCGGGAAGTACGGCACGTACGCGATGCCCTGCCGGGCGGTGCTGTCGACCACCTCGTCGTCGTCGCGGTGGGCCAGGTTGTAGAAGTTCTGCACGCACACCACCGGGGCGATCGACTGCGCCTCGGCCAGCTGCTCCGCGGTGACCGTGCTCAACCCCAGGTGCCGGATCAGCCCCTGGTCGCGCAGCTCGACGAGCGCGCCGAACTGTTCGGCGATCGAGCCGGGCTCGGGTGCGTCGAGGCCACCGACCCGCAGGTTCACCACGTCCAGCGCCGGCAGGCCGAGGCGACGCAGGTTGTCGTGCACCTGTTGGGTCAGCTCGGCCGGGGTGCGGGCGTGCGGCCATCCGCCCTGCTCGTCCCGGCGGGCGCCGACCTTGGTGACGATGTGCAGGTCGTCGGGGTACGGCGCGAGCGCCTCCCGGATGATCTCGTTGGTGACGTGCGGGCCGTAGAAGTCCGCCGTGTCGATGTGCCGGATGCCCAGCTCGACGGCGGTCCGCAGGACGGCGACGGCGGCGTCGCGGTCGCGGGGTGGCCCGAACACGCCCGGGCCCGCCAACTGCATGGCGCCGTAGCCGACCCGGGTGAGGGTGAGGTCCCCGACCTGGTAGGTGCCGCCGGGGAGCTTGTCGCCGGTCATGGGTTCCCTTCCGCGCGCCGGAGTCTCCGGCCGCACCCCGAACGGTGCCCGCCGGCGGCCGGCGCAACCAGGCACCACCGATCCCAGGATGGGCGGAGCCAGGACGGGCGGCTGCCGCGCATCCCCGGCGGCGGGCCCGGCCGGTCCGTACAGTGCGAAGACAGCACCGTCGCGAAGAGGAGAGCCATGTCCAAGCCGCCGCTGCCCGAGCCCGCCGTCGCCATGCTGCGCAAGCCGAACCCCGCCGTCATCGCCACCCTGCGCCCCGACGGTCAACCGGTCTCCGCGGCCACCTGGTACCTGTGGGACGACGGCCGGATCCTGGTGAACATGGACGAGGGCCGTCGCCGGCTGGGCCACCTGCGCAACGACCCCCGGGTCACCCTGACCGTGCTGGACGAGCAGGGCTGGTACACCCACCTGAGCATCATCGGGCACGTGGCCGAGCTGCGCGACGACGCGGACCTGGCGGACATCGACCGACTCGCCCGGCACTACACCGGCAACCCCTACCCGCGTCGTGAGCGGGCCCGGGTCAGCGCGCTGATCGAGGTCGACCGCTGGCACGGGTGGGGTGAGCTGAAGGACAACAGCCAGGTCGGCTGAGCCCCGGATGTCCGACCGGTGCGGAACACTGGCGGGCATGGCTGACCTGGGCGACGTGAAGGACGCACTGCACCTCTACCTGCGGGAGACCCGCGAGGATCTGATCTGGAAGCTCGACGGGCTGAGCGAACGCGACGCCCGGCTCCCCCGCACCGCGACCGGCAACAACCTGCTGGGCATCGTGAAGCACTGCCTCAACGTGGAGGCCGGCTACTTCGGGCCGACCTTCGGCCGGCAGTTCCCCACCCCCGGCGAGCTGGTCCCGATGGAGGCGTACGACGCGGATCCGCAGGCCGACTGGTACGCGCGGGAGGACGAGACCAAGGACGGTCTGATCGACCTCTACCGCCGGGTCGCGGCGTTCGCCGACGAGACGATCGGCCAGCTCCCGCTGGACGCGCCGGGGCAGGTGCCGTGGTGGCGACCCGGCCGGCAGGCCGTGACGCTGCACCGGATCATCACCCACGTCACCGTGGACCTCGCCCGGCACGCCGGCCACGCCGACATCCTGCGGGAGCAGCTCGACACGGCGATCGGCCTGCGGGAGGCCAACACCAACGTCCCCGACGAGTACGACTGGCCCGCGTACGTCGGCAGGTTGACCACCCTGGCGGACCGGTTCGCCTAGGAAATCGGCTGGCGTGCCCGGCGGGGCTGGGTCACTCTGGCGGGGTGATCCTCATCCAGCGGGTTCGGGTCCGGTGGCCGGCCGCGGCGCGCGGCGCGCCGGCCGCGAACGCCCGGCGCGGCCTCAACCAGCCGGTGGCACTGCCCCGGGAGCTGCCGGAGGCCGAGGTGGTGATCCACGACGTCCTTCTCGACGAGGCGGACGGCTACGCACCCCGGCACGAGGTGCTGGCCGGCAGCCCGGGTCGCGCGCACGCCGTCGGTCTGTGGCTCAGCCGCCGGGAGGTGACGGTCGGCGTCGACCGGCTGCCCACCTGGGCGGCCTACCCGCACCCCCGCGCGTCGACCCACCTGTTCGCGCTCGCGCCGGGTCAGGTGGGCCGCTACCGGGCCAACTTCCGGTTCACCGGCTGCTCGTGCAGCCCGAGCTGGTACTTCGAGGACTGGGTCGTGCACGTCAGCCACGGCTGGGTGCACCGTGACCACTTCGAGCGGGGCCAGCCGGAGCGCGACCTCGACCACCGCGTGCACCTCTACGGCGGGACGGGCCGCCCGGCACGCCGGCCGTGCCCGCCCGCGCTCAGCGGGGTGTCAGGAGCCCTCGTCCGGCCATGAAGGCGCGCAACGTCTCGTCGTCGCCGGCGGACATCAGCCGGCGCGGGATCACGGTGGCCGGCATCCGGCCGACGTAGACGATCCAGAACTCCGGCGTCTCCTCGACCCGGGCCACGCCGTCCCAGGCGATGCCGCCGGACTCCGAGCCGCTGCGCATCATGATGTTGTCGTCGGTGATGTCGTAGCCGCCCTCGACGGCGTAGCCGGCGGAGCGGCGTCGGGCCCGCCACCGCACCCACGGCGCGTAGAGCATCGACAGCACGCCGCCGACGAGCAGCGCCAGCCAGAGCGTCGTGAACCGGCCGCCCCACCCGGACGTCCGGGCGACGACGAGACCGAGCGCCCCGACCGCCGCCAGCACGGCGCCGATCCAGCCGAACCGGCGCAGCCGGACGCCGCTGAGCACGGCGGCCACGCGGCCCGGATAGGCGGGGTCGGCCGGGACGGCGAAGCGAATGTGCACGCCCGAACGATAACCGCCCGGCGGGCCGCGCCGGCCGCCAGGCGCACCCTGTTATCGCTCACACCTGCACTGCTCGCTGCCCCTGCGGTTGAGTATGTTATCGATAACCTGCTATCTTTTGGCGCGGGAGCGCCAGGGCACGCTCCCGGTCACCCGCCATTCGGCACGGCGCTTCGAGGCACCTGCTCTCGCCGCCCGACCGACCGGCCGGTGACCAGTCCGGGCCGATCCGCCGTTGCCAGCCGCCACAGGTGACCGCCGGACGCGTCAGGCCCCGGCCGCACGCCCACGCCTCCACGCCACCTCGCGGGCGATCCCGGCAGCGACGGACACCCCTGCGCGCACCGCCGGCACCACACCACCCACGGCACGGAGGCAAGCAATGGTGAAACGTACACAGCTCCTCTCATCCCTGGCCGCGGCGGCCGTCCTCCTCGCGGCGACCGCCGGCGCGCTGAGCGGCGGCCTCGGCGGAGCGGCGGAGGCCGCGACGAACGGCACGCTCGCGGCGACCGCGGGCTGCGGCAAGGCCCCCACGCTCACCAGCGGCACCCGCACCATCACCAGCAGCGGACAGAACCGCAGCTACATCCTGCGGATCCCGGACGGGTACGACCGGAACCGCCCCTACCGGCTGATCTTCGGTTTCCACTGGCTGAACGGCTCGGCGAACAACGTCGCCTCCGCCGGCTACTACGGGCTCCTGCCGCTGTCGAACAACAGCACGATCTTCGTGGCGCCGCAGGGCATCGACAACGGCTGGGCCAACACCAACGGCCGGGACCTGACGCTCTTCGACGACATCTCCCGCCAGGTCGAGAACGACCTCTGCGTCGACACGACCCAGCGCTTCGCGCTCGGCTGGAGCTACGGCGGGGCGATGAGCTACGCGGTCGCCTGCGCCCGACCGACGGTCGTCCGCGCGGTCACCGTGCTGTCCGGCGCCAACCTCAGCGGCTGCAACGGCGGCACCCAGCCCGTCGCCTACTTCGGCATCCACGGCATCTACGACAGCGTGCTGAACATCTCGATGGGCCGGTCCCTGCGCGACACGTTCGTCCGCAACAACGGCTGCACCGCGCAGAGCCCGCGCGAGCCGAGCCGCGGCAGCCTCACCCACGTCACCACCACCTACGCCGGCTGCCGGGCCGGATACCCCGTGCAGTGGGCCGCCTTCGACGGCGACCACACGCCCAGCCCGGTCGACGGCTCGTCCAGCCCGAACGACTCCCGGACCTGGACGTCGGCGGAGATCTGGCGGTTCTTCTCCCAGTTCGAGTCCACCACCCCGCCCACCACCACCCCGCCGACGACCACCCCGCCGACCACCACTCCCCCGACCACCACGCCGCCCACGACGCCCCCGCCGACCGGCGGCCCCTGCGCGGCCACGTACCGCAGCGTCAACACCTGGCCGGGCGGCTTCCAGGGCGAGGTCACCGTGGCCAACACCGGTACCGCCACCCTCAACGGCTGGACGGTCCGGCTGAACCTGGCCGGCGGCCAGGCCATCAGCAGCCTCTGGAGCGGCGTCAACACCGGCACCACCGGCACCGTCGCCGTCCGGAACGCGCCCTACAACGGCACGCTCGCTCCGAACGCCTCGACGACGTTCGGATTCACCGCAACCGGTGACGGCGCCACCGCGCCGAGCGGCCTGACCTGCACCAGCCCCTGAACGTGAGCCGTCCCCGGTGCCCTGCGGGCACCGGGGACGGGTCACCTACGGCTTCGCCGCCCAGAAGACGTAGACCGCGCCGTACGGCACGGCCGCCGTCGTGCCGTCGACGCAGCTGCCGGCCGGCGCCACACCCCCCGAGGTCAGCAACCGGTTGATGTACGCGACGCCGCCGAGGACACCCGCGCCGCTGTGCGAGTCCACGGTGAGCAGCAGTTCGGGGATGGTGCCCGCACGCGGGCTCTCGGCCGTCTTCTTCGCGGTGATCAGGGAACCGTCGCGCTCGGACTGCCAGCTCGGGCCCCTGAAGTGGTGCACCCGACCGCCGGTGCCGAGCAACCGCGCCTCCGGCACGGACACGCCGGTGAACACGCCGCCGGCGCATGTGTAGGTCTGCGTTCCCTGCGTGACAACGTACGCGCCGACCAGGAGCGATCCCGCCGGCGGCCGGATCGCCGGGGCGATGAGGGGGGCCTCGGCGACCGTGGCCGTCGGGGTCGCCGCGGCGGCGGCGGTCTGGGGGGCCACCGCGCCGGTCGTCGCCAGGACGCCGGCCAGGCCGACGGCCGAGAGCGCCCGCAGGCGGGGACGAGACGTACTGAGCATGCCGTTCCTCCGTTCGGGGCGGGCGTGTCCGCGCCCATCTCCGTCCTCAACGGGAGCGGGAGGCCCATCGATCAATCCGGCCGCAGATCTGCCGGTCGCCAATCCGACAGCGCGACTCGTCCGCCGGCGACAGAGCCCGCGCGCCCGTCACGGAGCGTTCCCGTCGAGCGCCTCGTACTCGGCCGGCGGGCGCACCAGCTCCGGGTGGGACGTCCAGTAGCCCTGGCCGTGGATCTCCACCATCGCCCAGTGCCACGCCTCGTCGTGGAAGACTAGCCCTCGGTAGGGGGCGTCTCGCTCCTCGAACGGATACCGCCGCAGCGCCGCCGCCTCCGCCTGATCGGCGTCGAGGTCGCCGTAGCGCCGCATCACCCACGCGAAGCACCGGCGTTCCTCGTGCAGGTACCGGACGTACTCCTCCTCGGTCCAGTCCGCCCAGCCGATGGCCGGGGCGGAACCGGCGGCTGCGGCTGACCGGCGGTCGAGGACGGTCCGGGCCAGGGCGGCGAGGTCGGTCCGCAGGTCGTCGTCGGCCTGTCCGCCGAGGTTCCCCTCGAGACGCTCGACGAGGGCGGCGACCGCCGGGAGCAGGTCGCGCAGCCGACTGCCGTCGTGGCCCACCAGATGGAGATCGTGGATCCCCCGCTCGACGGGGATGCCGCCCTCGAGGATCCGCTCGCAGGTGTCGACCGTGACCAGCTCCACCGCGGTCGGCAGGTCGGGCTCCGGCAACCCGACCTCGGCGACGACCTCCGCCAGATGCCGGTTCGCCTCGTGCACCGACAGCGTCCGGGTCGACTCCGCCGCGAGCGCCGCCACGGCGTCGCCGCCGACCCCGACCACGAGGAGGTCGCAGGCCAGCATCACCGCCTGACGCGGGTCCGCGTCCCGGACCAGGGCGCGGGCCTGTTCGACCCGGAGCCGGCGAAGCAGCCCGTCGTCCATCAGCCGAGGCTAGTACGCCGCCCCAGATCCCCTCGCTGAGGTCAGTGACGGCACGGCGGGTCCACCTGACTGCTTTGACGATCTCGTTGGCACCTGCTAATAATTGTTGGCATGAGCAAGCAGGAGCTGACGGGAGACGCGCTCATGGGCATCCTGGGCGCCCTCGCCAGCCCGCACCGGCTGCGGGTCGTGGCGGCGCTGGCCGGTGGCCGGGCGTACGTGTCGCAGCTCGCGCGCGACCTCGGCATCAGCCGGGCACTGCTCCAGGTGCATCTGAAGAAGCTGGAACGGGCCGGACTGGTGATCGCCGACCTCGAGCTGTCACCCGACGGCAAGGCACTCAAGTTCTACCGGGCCGCACCGTTCTCACTGGTGCTCACCCCCGAGATCATCGCCGCTGCGGCGGCCTCCCTGACCACCGATCCGAAGGAGCAGTGATGGACATCGCCTCCGTCTTCCTCATCGTCGCCGGCGCGCTGGCCATCGCGGTCATCTGGCTTTTCGGCACCCGCACCATGACCGAGCAGCAGCGGCGTCACGTCGACCTGACCGAGCGCACCGAGCGCACCGAGCGCACCTTGAGCGAGGTCCGCGACCAGCTCGCCGAGCTCAACCGGCGCACCGCCGAGGTGGAACGCATCCTCAAGGACGCCGAATGAGGAACGTGCCCAACACGATCACCGCGATTCGCACCATGGTCGCGGTCGGGCTGGCGGTGACGGCCCTCGCACAGCACAGCCCGGCCCTGCTGGTGGCCGCGTACGCGACCTACTGGGTGGGCGACATCGCCGACGGCGCGGCCGCCCGCGCACTCGGGCAGGAGACCCGGGTGGGCGCCGTCTTCGACATCGTCGCCGACCGCGCCTGCACGGCCACGTGCGCCGCCGCCCTGATCGTCCTGCGGCCGGAGACCGCGCTGCCGGTGGGCGTGTTCCTCTTCCAGTTCATGGTCGTCGACCAACTGCTGAGTTTGGCGTTCCTGCGCTGGCCGCTGCTCAGCCCCAACCACTTCGCGCGTGTCGACCGGCGGATCTGGTGGTGGAACTGGTCGCCGCCGGCCAAGGCCGCCAACACCGGCGCCCTCATCGTCCTGGTCGTGCTCAGCCCGTCACCGTGGTTACCACTGACCTTCGCGCTGACGATCACCGCCGTCAAGGTCGCGTCGCTGGTCGCCGTGACCCGGCTGACGACCCCGATGCCGGCCTTCCCCACCCCGGTCAGCGGCTCGCCGTGATCGCGATCCTGGCGGCCGCGGGCGTGGGGATCGTCTCGGCCGTCCTGCCGCTCGTCCCGATCGAGCCCTACCTGATCGCCAGCACGGCCGCCGGGCACGGTCACCCGATACCCCTGGGAGTGGCCGCCGCAGCCGGTCAGACGATCGGCAAGGTCGCGCTCTTCCTGGCCTCCCGGGGCACCGTGCGGTCCGCCTGGCTGCGACGCAAGCTGGCTTCGGTACGCCGGACCGGTCGGCACCGCCGCCCACCACCGGACCGGCCGTGGCCCGCCGCGGCCCTTCTCGCGGTGAGCGCCACCACCGGCCTGCCTCCCCTGCTGGCCACCACGGTCTACTTCGGCGCGACGGCGATGCGGGTGACCGTCTTCACCGCGATCTGCCTGGCCGGTCGCGCGGCGAGGTTCGTGGCCGTGGCATACCTGCCCGGCCTCGCCTGACAACGTCCCGCCGGAACCGGTGGCGTCTTCGCCCGGGGTGTGACCCGGGTGACCGGGCCACACCCCGGACACCTCAGCAGCCGATCCGGCTGGACCCGACCGCGACGTCGTCGTACCAGAGGGTGTCGGCCCCGCCGCCGTAGCTCTCCCAGCCCAGCTTCAGGTCGGTGAGCTGCGGCCGCCAGGTGCGGTCGTACCACTGGCCGTCGATGTCGTGCGTCGGTACGCCGTCGGCGGTCAGCCCCGCGACGGCGGCCCCGTCCAGCCAGGTACGGAGCTGCCCGGCCGCGCCGTCCACCATGAACTCCAGGCAGGCCCACCGATTGGTGGGCAGCGGCACGCTCTGCGCCACCCCGGCCGGGCTCTGCTCGGGCAGCGTCGCGTCATCGGACGCGCGGTTCCACTGCAGGGCCCCGTTCTGGCCGCCCATCCGCAGGTCCTTGTTGCCGTCGGCGGCGTCGGTCATCGCGATCATCGTGGTGTGGTCGGTGGGTTGGGCGGTGGTGTGCCGGACCCAGATCCGGCCGTAGCGCACGCTGCCCAGGCCGGCGAGGTTCCGCGTCGACCGGATGAAGACGTGGTTGCAGTACCCCGCGGCGCCGGTGATCCGGATCGCCCGGCTGCCGCTGTGCGTGGTGCTCGTGTCGACTGTGGCCGTGCCGGCGCCGGAGCAGTCCGGGTTGACCACGGTCCAGTCGCCGGACGGCGTCGAGCCGGTCTGGGTCTCGAATCCGTCGCAGAGCACCGCCCCGGCGCACCCGGTCGGCGGCGGGGGCGGCTCGGTCGTGGGCGGGACGGTCGTGGGCGGTGCGCTGGTGGGCGGCGCGCTGGTGGGCGGGGCGGTGGTGGGCAGCGTCGTGGTGGGCGCTCCGGTCGGCGTGGGCCCGACGCCGTTGCACGCCACGCCGTTGAGGGTGAACCCGGTCGGCGTGCCGCCGCCGGTGCCGTACGTGCCCTGCACGCCGAACTCGGTGGAGCCGCCGGCCGGGATGCTGCCGTTGTACGACAGGTTGCGGGCGGTCACCGTGGCGCCGGACTGGCTGACCGTGGCGTTCCAGCCGTTGGTGACCCGGTCGTCCCCGGCGTACGTCCAGGTGACGGTCCACCCGGACACGGCGGTGTCGCCCGGGGAGACCTTGACGGTGGCGGTGAATCCACCGGGCCACCGGTTGGGGGTGTAGTCGACCCGGCAGCCCGGCGCGGCCGAGGCCGGGCCGGTGAGCACCGCCGTTCCGGTCGCGGCCACGGCGGCGGCCAGTGCGGCGACGACCGCCAGGGTCGGGGCGGGGCGGGCGCGGAGAATCGTCATGGGAAGTCCTTCTGCGTCGAGCGGGCGGAGGCGGCGCGGCGGCGCGCGTCCGGCGGGGACGCGGCGCGACGACGTGCCCTGGGTGCGGCGCGGCGATGCGCCACGGCGACTGGTCGGTGCGTGCGACCGACGTGCCCGGCTCGGGGTGGACCTGTCAGCCGCCGACGGCCCGGTCACCCGGGCATCGGCGGCGCCCACCCACAATCTATTGACCGACACCTATCGAATCAAGCGGTCGGCTATTTCGGTGGACCGGCGCCGTCCGGCCGTGCCAGCCTGACCCGGAGACGGGCCGAACCGACCGACGGGAGCACGGCGATGCGAGGACTCGAAACCTTCCCGCCCATCCGGACGCGAGCTTTCGAGGACCCGTCGACCCATGCAGACCGTCAACCTCGGCATCGTCGCCCATGTCGACGCCGGTAAGACCAGCCTGACCGAACGCCTGCTGCACGCCACCGGCGCCGTCGACCGGCTCGGCAGCGTCGATGCCGGCACAACCCGGACCGACACCGGCGAGATCGAGCGCCGCCGGGGCATCACCATCCGCAGCGCGGTCGCCCCCTTCCGGGTACGCGACCGCCAGGTCAACCTGCTCGACACCCCCGGGCACAGCGACTTCGTCGCCGAGGTCGAACGCGCGCTCGGGGTGCTCGACGCGGCCGTGCTGGTGCTGTCGGCCGTGGAGGGGGTGCAGCCGCACAGCCGGCGGATCATGCGCATCCTTCGATCGCTCCGGCTGCCCACGCTGATCTTCGTGAACAAGATCGACCGGGTGGGCGCGCGCACCGACGAGCTGGTCGCGGACGTGCGCCGGCTGCTCACCCCGGCCGTCGCCCCGCTGGGCACGGTCCGCGCGCCCGGCACTCCCGGGGCCACCGTCCGGCCCGACGATCCGGGGTACGCCGACCGCGTCGCCGAGGTCCTCGCCGAGCACGACGACGAGCTGCTGGCCGCCCTGGTGGACGACCTGCCACCCGACCCGGGCCGGATCGACGAGGCGCTGCGGGCGCAGACCGCCGCCGGGCTCGTCCACCCGCTGCTGTTCGGCTCGGCGCTGTCCGGCGCCGGCGTACCGGAGCTGCTGGACGCCGTCGCGTCCCTGCTCCCGGCGTCACCGCCGGCCGAGCCCGCGCCGAGGGCCCGGGTCTTCGCGGTGGAACACGACGCGGGCGGTGAGCGGGTGGCCTACCTGCGCTCCTACGGCGGGCAGCTGCGGGCGCGGCAGCGCGTCGTCGCGTACCGCCGGGAGCCGGACGGCCGGACCACCGCGACCCGCGCCCGGATCACCCGGCTCGACGTGGCCGGCGCGACCGCCGACCACAGCGGGCCGGCCACGCTGACCGCCGGGCACATCGCCCGGGTCACCGGCCTGACCGGGGTACGCCTCGGCGACCAGCTCGGCAGCCCGGCCGGCCTGGACGGCCGGTCGCACTTCCCCGCGCCGACAGTGGAGGCGGTGGTCCGACCCCGTGACCCGGCCCGGTCGGTGGCACTGCACGCCGCGTTGCTGGACCTCGCGGACACCGACCCGTTCCTGCGCACCCGGGTGGCCCCGGAGGGCGGCACGAGCGTGCTCCTCTACGGCGAGGTGCAGCGCGAGGTGCTGGAGGCCACGCTGGCCGAGACGTACGGGATCGAGGCGGAGTTCGGACCGGGCCGGATCGTGCACGTCGAGCGGCCGACCGGCACCGGAACGGCGGTGGAGATCATCGGGAACGGCTTCTTCGGCACCGTCGGCTTCCGGGTCGAGCCGGGCGCCGGGGTCGACTACCGGCTGGAGGTGGAACTCGGCTCGCTGCCGCTGTCGTTCCACAAGGCCATCGAGGAGGCCACCCGGGCCGCCCTCGACCAGGGCCGGTACGGCTGGCCGGTCACCGACGTCCGGGTCACCCTCACGCACAGCGGCTACTGGTCGCCGATCACCACGGCCGGGCACTTCCGGGACCTCGCGCCGTACGTCCTGATGCAGGCGCTGACCGAGGCCGGCACCCGGGTCTTCGAGCCGTGCCGTCGGTTCGAGGCGGAGGTGCCGGCCGACCGGCTCGGCCCGGTCACGTCGTACCTGGGTCGGCTCGGCGCCCGGGTCGACGGCGCCGAGGAGACCGCGGCCGGCTGGCGGATCGGCGGGGTGCTGCCGGCCCGGCTCGAACCGGAGGCGCAGCGGCGGCTGCCGGACCTGTCCCGCGGGGAAGGACTGTGGTCGTCGACGTCCGGCGGCGACCGTCCGGTGTCCGGCGATCCGCCGTGCCGGCCCCGCACCGACGGCAACCCGTTCGACCGGGTGGAGTATCTGCGCTTCCTCGCCCGGCGGTCCTGAGTACGCCGACTCATGCCCGTCGCACCCGAACCGTCCAGGCTGGACCGCATGTCCTCGCAGGCGGTCGGCACGGGCCGACGTGGTGGTCCGGTCGTGGCGTTCCTGGTCCTGCTCTGGGTCTGCGCGCTGATCGCGACGGCCGTGTGGTGGGTGGGCATCGGCCTGGAGCAGTGGAGCGTCAGCTACGGCGACCAGCCCGGCGAGTTCCAGGCCCTGCAGCGCCGGGCGAGCCTCGCCCTGCTGGTCGGCGCGCTGGTGGCGACCGCCGGGCCGGCCCTCGTCGCGCTCGTCGCGTACCACCTGCGGCTGGTCCGCACCGCTGTCGTCTTCCTGGTGCTGACGCTCGTGATCGCCGTGCCCGCCGTACCGTTCGCCGTGCTCGCCGGCCGGGACCTCGATCCGGCCCCGGCGACGACGCCCGGCCCGCCCGGGCACTGCGTGGAACACAGCGGCGGCGACACCCGCTGCCCGGGCGGCTGACCGTCTGTTTCCGTCGGACCGGCGTGCCATGATGCCGCTCACCCCAGGGCGAGGAGCACGGCGCGATGGCCACGGTGACGGTTCGGGACGAGACAGCGACGGGCAGGGCGATCGACCAGTGGCCGTTGACCGGCCTGCCGGAGCGCATCTCCGCGCGGGAGCTGGTGCGGTTGCGCGCCCGCGGCTGGCAGGCCGGCTACCTGGGCACGTGGGACGGCGGCTACGACAGCGAGGCCACCAAGCCCTTCGGCGGCGGCGCGTGGCGGGCGTCCTTCCACCACCAGCTGGTCGAGACGGACGGTCCGCGCGACCACGACGTGCACCACTGCTCCACCGACCAGGTGCGCTTCGCCCGCCACGACGGCACGACCTGGCAGCCCGCGCCGGTCACGGACGTTCCGCCGCTGGTGTTCACCGAGGCGATGCGGGACGTGGACCTGTTCGTCGGCGTCACCTCGATCGCCACCGACCCGCAGTGGGCCGACCGCGGCGCGGACCGGTTCCGGGACTACTGGCACCGCACCGTCGTCGGGGAACTGACCCCGTCGGCACAGGTGCGCCGGGACGCCCTGGCCCGACTGCTCCCCCGCATGGCCATCGCCGGCCGGGTCACCCTCGCCGACCGCTACCTGCACGTACGCGGGAACCTGCGCGGCTACCGGATCCACCTCGGCTCGGGCAACATCATGATGGAGCCGAACGACGCCTACCTGTGCATCGTCCCCGCGCGCGGGGGGACCGGGCGGCTGCACCTGCCGTTCGAGGACGATCCGATGCTGTCGACGATCCTGTCGAAGGCGATCATGCTCGCCGCCGACGACTCGATCACCGACCCCACCGTGCTGCGGCAGCTCGCCGCATGACCGCCTGGGCGCGACTGCACGTCGACTACTGCCAGTACCAGGTGATCACCGTGCCGGGTGCGCCCGGTACGCCGATCTACACCGTCGGCGACGATCTCCTGCACGTGGGCGGGCCGCATCAGGTCACCGGCTTCTGCGGCGTCCACACCGCACCGATCGAGGCACGCCTGCGTGTCCTGTCCGGGCCGCCGACACAGGTCGACGCCGGTTGGGACGCGGTCAGTGAGGCGACGCTCTGGAGCCCGAGCGGCCGGTTGTCGGTCGTCGGCCTGATGGGCGGTGTCGCGGACGCCCTCGTCGACGTCGCCGTTCCGCGCGGGCTGATCCGGGTGCGCATACACGCCCGCCACCGCCTGCACGAGACGGTACGCACCGACGACGACCCGCCCGAGCAGCACGAACTGCACGTCTGGGCGGTGCGCGAGGAGACCCCGTGGCGCACCGTGCGGGCCGACCCGGAGGGACGCGCCTGGGAGCAGAAGCCGGCGAAGGCCGCCGAGTGGGCGATGCTGTCCCTGGTGCCGCGCCCGTCCACCCGGCCGGCGATCCTGCCCACGCTCCCACCCGACCCCTACGAGGACGACACCGGCCTGGCCCGGGTGACGGTGGTCCGCCACCGCCCCGGCCCGGTGGACCTGCCGGTCGGCGTGCTCCCCGTCGGTGACCTGGAGGTGCGCCTGGAGCGGATCGACGCGGAGACCCTCCGCTGGTCGTGGGCGACCGCCGACGAGCCGATCTTCCCCGAACCGCTGACCACGGTGCCGGACGACGAGCCCACCACCGTACGGCTGACGACCGGCCCCGACGGCGTGACGCTGCGGCACGAGGGAGTGCGGGGCCGGCACGCCGCCGCCCTCGGCCTGATCTGGGACCACCTGCTCGACGGCGACGGGACGTATCCGTGGGTCGGGACGCTGCGGGCGCGGGCCGCCGAGGCGACCGCGCGCGCCGAGAAGCACCGCCGGTTGCGGGCCGCGCAGGAGGCCGAGCGGTGGGGCGGGCCGCCGCCGTCCGATCGAATCCGCCGGCTCCGCGGCCATACGCAGTCCCTGGCGCGGATGGACCGCCGGTTGCTCGACCGCCTCGACGCGCTGCCCGCCGCCCGCCAGCGGGGGGCGGCCTGCTGGGCGGCCCGCCGGGCGATGCGGGTGGCCGGGCTGGAGCAGCTCGACTGGATCGCCGACGCGCTCGCCGCCGCCGAAGCCGGCCGTCCGCTCCCCCCGGCGTTCACCGAGCAGCACGGCGCCGCCGCGTTCCGGCGCATGCTGTCCGACCCCGCGGCGCCCCGCACCACCGTCCCGCTCCGGCCGAACCCGAAGGCGTTCGGCGCACAGGGTGTCACCGAGATGCTCCAGCAGGCCGCCGCGCTGCCCGCCCTGACCGCCCTGGCCGACGACGACCCGCTGGCCGCCGCGATCGACGCCCTCTACAACGCGGCGATCGCCCACGGGGACGACCGGGACCGGTTCCTCGCCGAGGCGCACGCCGAGCTGCGGGGTGAGCCCGTCGGCCGGGCCGACGTCTAAGGCGTGTTTCGTACGAGGTTGTCTCACGTGGCAAGTCTCGCGAACTTCTTGTAGCAGGTCAGGGCGGTGGCCATGGCCAGGCAACGGCTCTGCCGGTCGTTGCGGACCACGTACGGGATCTTGAGACCACGAGTGGCCCATGGCAGGCTCATGCCGCATGATCGATGATTTCGCGAAAGCCAACCTGCACGGGAGACTGCGGCGGGACCGCAAGGCGCTGCTCTGGAAACTCGACGGCTTGTCCGAATACGACGCCCGCCGACCTTTGACAGCGACCGGGACCAACCTCCTCGGCCTGGTCAAACACGTGGCCACCGTCGAGGCCAGGTACTTCGGCGAGGTCTTCGACCGCCCTTCCCCGGAACCGCTGCCCCGGTGGCAGGACTCCAACGGCAGCGATCTGTGGGCGACCGAGCACGAGACCCGCGATCAGATCATCGCGTTCTACCGGCGTATCTGGGAACACTCGGACGCGACGATCAACGCGCTTCCCCTCGACGCCCCCGGCCACGTGCCGTGGTGGCCGGAGCCTCATGCCGACACGAACCTGTTCGCCATCATGGTCCATGTCCTCGGCGAATCCATCCGGCATGCCGGGCACGCCGACATCCTGCGCGAGGGCCTCGACGGCCGGACCGGGTTGCGGGCCGAACACGAGAACCAGATCGACGAGGAAGCCCGTGCGGCCTACTGCGCGAAGATCGAGCAGGCCGCCAGGTCGGCTGACGAGGCGGCATGACCTGACCGACGGGCAGTGGGCTGTTCTGGCTCCTGGCCTACCGTCTACGGCCTGTTCCGTCGCTGGCAGCGCGACGGGACCTGGGACAGGATCCTGTCGGCGTTGCAGGGGGATGGCGATGCGACCGGCCGGATCGGCTGGAGAGTGAGCGTGGACCCGGTGACCAACCCGCGTTCGACAAGGACCTCCACCGGCTACGCCACGCCGTCGAGAACCGCATCAACAGGCTCAAACGCCACCGCGGCGTCGCCACCCGCTACCACAATCTGGCGGTCCGCTCTCAAGCCGTCCTGACCATCACGATCATCACCGAGTGGCTCTGACCAGCTTGTGACACACGCCTTAGTCCTCGGGGTGCGCATCCCGCTCGCCGTGGAACACTTCCCCGCGCGCGGACAGCCCCGGGAGAGCGCGCGGTCGTCACGTGCCCGGCCGATTCTCCCGGGTACGGGCTGATCGTCGCCGGCGCCACATCAGCCCCGCCGAGAAACCCGCCGCCATTCCGAGGACGACGTAGCTCAGCACCGGAGCGGGACCTCGGACGGCACCGGGACGCTCGTCGGACACCGCCCTGCGCGCCGCCGGTTCGGCCGGCGTCGATCTCGCGTACTCCTCGTCGACGACGAGAAGGAAGCGCCGTCCTCGTCTCGTCCCCGCCGTGCCCGCCGCCCAGGACGCCCGCGCCATCGGCCAGAAGCGCCGAGCGACGTCGGCCCGGAACATGCCGGCCAGCATGTCCCGCAGCAGCGGTTCGGGGATGGTGCCGATCTCGTAGCCCATCCAGGCGTACTGCACCAGGAGGTTGGTGTAGATGTGCTGCCGCTTGGCGGTGTCGTCGGGCAGGTCCAGTGGTCCCCAGCAGGGCAGGTAGACCGGCAGGTCGTCGAGCTGCATCGTGATCAGGTCGGTGTGGAAGCCGCAGATGGCCTGGATCCGGTCCGCCCTGCCCTGGCGGGCCTGGAGCAGCAGCGACACCGCGACGCCGCCGAGCGCGAGCGCCGACAGGACCGCCGACGTGGCCCCGTAGGTCTGCCCGATGTCGCTCAACCGGCTCCAGTCCTCGTCCGTCCCCCTGCTCACCGCTCTCAGCGCGACGGGCGACAGGATCACCAGCCCCACCACGACGAGGACTGCGACGACCGCGGCCGACGCGTGGCCGAGGCGACGGCCCGGGCTTCCCCCTCCGGTCGCCGGACCTGGCGCCGAGGCACCGCCGACACGGCGTCCGGCCGCATGGTCCCGGCCCTTGGCGTCTCGGCGCATTCCGGAATTCTGCCGTCCCGTGCCACTCGCCCGCTGACCCGTGACGGCTGCCCGCCTCCGGGCCCGGGCCGCTCCGATGTCGACCGATCCTCCCGTCTAGGCTCCGCCTTGATCACCTCCTGAGAGGGCACCATCGTGACGACTCACCGAACCGGGACGGCGCGAGCCGCCGGTGTGACCATCTCCCTGCTCGCCGCCGCACTCCTGCTGGCCGCCGCCTGCACGTCGCCGGCGCCCGGTACGGACGTCGGGTCGTCGGCTTCCGCTCCACCGGCCTCGGCGAGCGCCCCGCCCTCTCGGAAGCTGTCCGCGCCGACCACGCTCCTCGGTTTCCCCAAGACGACGAGCAGGGTTCTGTACGGCGCTGCGATCCAGCAGTTGGAGCAGCTCAAGCGCGAGGTCGGCCAGGCGACCAGCGCGATCGGCGAGGCATACGAGGACGGCACGCCCGATGGAGACGTCGTCTTTGTCAGCGGGGCGTCAGGATCGATCGCCGATCCGGCCGGCGTCCTGGAAAGGGCGCTCAGGCCGTACCGCATCACCAAGGTCGCCAGCGTCGATGCCGGCGCCCTCGGGGGTGAGGCGCGCTGTGGGCGCGGACGAACCGAGGATGGCAGTTACCTGACCACGTGCGGCTGGGCGGACCGGGAAACCGTCGGCGTGGTGAGCTTCACCTCGTCGAGGCCCCAGACCGACCACACCGCCGACTTCCTCACAGTGCGGGACCTCGTGAGCCGCCCGACCGACTGACGACGCCGGCCGACCTCTCCGCCCTCGTCCACTCCGGACGATGCCCCTGGAGTGGCACGCGAACCTTTATTCCAGTGCTAGAGTAAGGCGTGGAGCTGACCCCCGCCGAGCTGACCGTCCTGGGCCTGGTGGTCGAACGGCCGCAGCACGGCTACGACCTGGAGCGGGTCATCGAGCAGCGGGGCATCCGGCAGTGGACCGACATCGGGTTCTCCTCGATCTACTACCTGCTCGCCAAGCTGGAACAGCGCGGTCTGCTCCACGTCCCGCAGGCACCGGCCGCCGCCAGGTCCCGCCGCGTCTTCCACCCCACCGACGAGGGCCGCCGGGTCGCCGCGCAGAACACGCTGGCGGTCATCGCCGAGGCACGCCCGCACCCGCAGCCCCTGCTGGTCGGCGTCGCCAACCTGGCCCTGCTCACCCCGCAGCAGTACGAGCAGGCGCTGCGCACCCGGCTGACGCAGCTCGACGGCCGGATCGCCGCGATCCGGGCGGCGCAGCACGCGCAAGGCTCCCTCCCGCACGCGGCCCGCGAGGTCTTCTCCTACTCCCTGAGCCTGATGCAGGCAGAGAGGCAGTGGCTCGCCCACCGAGTCCAGGTGCCCCATGACGAACCCGACCGCTGAGAAGATCGACTTCAAGAAGACGCTCGACGCCTACCGCGCACAGCAGGGCCGGTTCCGGCTGGTCGAGGTGCCGGACATGCGCTACCTCATGATCGACGGCCACGGCGACCCCAACACGTCACCCGCCTTCACCGAGGCGATCGAGGCGCTCTACCCGACGGCGTACAAGCTGAAGTTCGCCAGCAGGCGCGGCCTCGGGCGCGACTACGTCGTCCCGCCCCTGGAAGGTCTGTGGTGGGCCGAGGACATGGCGTCGTTCACCACCGCACGGCAGAAGTCACAGTGGAACTGGACGCTGATGCTGATGGTCCCCGACTGGATCGCGCCACAGATGGTCACCGACGCCGTCGAGCAGGCCGGCGCCAGGAACCCACCGGCCCGTCTCGACGACGTCCGCCTCGAGACGCTGTCCGAGGGACGGTGCGTGCAGACGCTGCACGTCGGGTCCTTCGACGACGAGGCCGAGGTGCTCGACCGACTGCACCACGAGTACGTCCCCGGCAACCGGTTCCGCATGACCGGGAAGCACCACGAGATCTATCTCAGCGACTTCCGCAGGGTCGCACCCGACAGGCAGCGCACCATCCTCCGGCAGCCCGTTGTTCCCGACCCGGCGAGCTGACCGTCGGAGGCCATTCGCTCAGCCGTTCGTGGGGCTGGAGATCCCTCGAGCCGCAAAGGACGATGCCACCTCGTCGAACATCCGGACCGCATCCTCCGCCCGCGCGGCGGCATCCGCTATCGGCAGCTCCATCTGGGGGTCGTACCCGGAGAGGCCCGTGACCATCTGGACGGCCTCGCCGAGCCGGTACATCGCCGTGACGACCGCTTGGGCGTCCGCGCCCCGGTACCAGAAGGGGACCGTGATCGCCGCTTCGCCAGCGAAGTAGCTGACCTGGATGCCGGTCGGCTCATGGGTCAACTCGTAGTTGTGGGCGCCGTCGAAGACGGACACCTCGCCGAGCACCTGCCGCACCGCCGCCACCAGTCGGGCCCATGTCTCCCCGCTCGGACGCTCGTCGTCGTCGGCCTCCTCGGCCGCCTCCAGCGCGTCGTCCCAGGACTGGTCATCGCCCCGGGGCACGAAGATCAGGTCATAGCTCATGGCGATGAACCGTACCTCCCCTTCGCCCCCGGGGCCCTCGGACGGTCAGAGTGCTGCCGGATGGTCGGCGCACACGGCGACGGCTGGCCGCCGGATGCTCTAGGGTCCGGTGGTGCGAATCGGCGGCCCGCCAAAGGCCGGCATCCTCGCGATCGGGCTCGGTGTGCCGGCGGGTTTGCTCGCGGCGAGCGCCGGCGGTTCGGTCCAACGCGCCCCCACCGCTCTTCTCGTCATGGCGGTCGGGCTCACCGTCGCCGGCCTGCTGGTCGGCTCGGCAGCGGGTCTCCGGAACCACCGGATCTGGCCCGCGGTGCTGGTGCTGCTCTGCTCCTTCCACGCCGGCACATGGCTGAGCTCTTCCCACCACAGCGTCGCCGGGGACGTCGTCGTGCTGACCGTCGCCGCTGTCCCGGCCTGCCTCGGCGCGGCGCTCGGGTTCGCGGTCGGCCGTCGCCTCGCCGCACGGCAAGCCCAGGCCCGCTAGATCTCGCCGACGGCCAGGACCAGTTGGACCGGGAACTCCTTGTCCACTGGCCCACACCGACGCAAACGCTTCGACCGTGGCGGTGCCAGCCGTCTGCCTCCGCTACGAACTCGGCCGGGACGTCAGCGACGGGAGGTAGCCGCTCGCCCTGGACGGCCCGGCTCCAGGTCGGCCTGGAAGCTCCGCCCACACCTCGTTCCACCGCTCGGCCGGCTCGTCCCAGAACACGTCGCTCACCGCCACGGACACGATGTGGTAGCCGGGGCCGCCGACATCAATGCCCTGCCCCACGTGCCGTACCACCCGCGCCGACGGATAGTCCCGCCGAACCACTTCCTCGGCCAGATCGAGGGACTCGTCGAGGTTCACGGCCGCATGCCATCGCGCGGACCCGGTGGGCCTCCCGCTGCGGCGAACCGGTCGTCCGGGGGTCATGGCTTGCGGGCGACCCCGCAGTAGCCGTCCACGACGGCGGTCGGCTCGCTGTCCGGTCGCCACCGGCCGAGCGGAACGACACCCGGCTCGACGAGGTCGAGGCCGTCGAAGAACGCGGCGAAGTCGGTCACCTCACGCAGGTGGTACGGCACGGCGCCGCTCTCGTTGTACTGCCGGTGCGACTCGATCACCCGCTCGCTGGTGGCCGTGCCGTCGGACATCGCCAGGAAGCTGCCGGACGGCAGGGTGGAGACCAGGGCGTCGACGATGGCCCGCGCCTCGGCCGGTTCCCGCACGTGGCCCATGACACCGAGCATCATCAACGCGATCGGCTCGGTGAAGTCCAGCGTCTCGGAGGCGCCCTGGACGATCTTCTCCGGGTCGCGCAGGTCGGCGTCGACGTACCGCGTGGCGCCTTCCTGGCTGCTGGTCAGCAACACCCGGGCATGGGCGAGGACCATCGGGTCGTTGTCGACGTACACGATGCGCGCCTGCGGCGTGATTCCCTGGGCGACCTGGTGGGTGTTGTCGGCCGTGGGCAGACCGGTGCCGACGTCGAGGAACTGGCGGACCCCCGCCTCGCCGGCGAGGTACGTCACCGCGCGGCGCAGGAACGCCCGCGAGTATTGCGCCGCCTCCACGATCTCGGGGAAGACCGCTCGGACCTGGTCGCCGACGGCCCGGTCCGGCGCGAAGTTGTCCTTGCCGCCGAGCCAGTAGTTCCACACCCGCGCCGAGTGGGGCACCGTCGTGTCCAGCTTGGAGGCCAGCTCCTCGACGGGCTGGTCGGCTCGCCCCTGCGACATGTCGTTCTCCCCCAATGGCTCACGGCGTCAGGGCCGTAGCCTAGTGCCCCACCGGCGGGCGGTGGGGGTGTGCTGGTGGTCAACCGGTGGCGACGGCCGGTCTCCGGGGCTACCGGGCGTCGCGCCGACGACGCGCGCGCTCGAACTCGGCGACGTCCGCCATCCAGGGCCCGTGCTGGTCGAGCGCGGCGCAGCCGCCGCGGACGAAGGCGCTCACCATGTTCCGGTATCCGCCGATCCCGTCGACCAGGCTGTACTCGACCCGGTACTGCGGATCGGACCCGGCCTCTCCGGGTCGCACGGTCGTGATCCGGGCGACGGAGTCCGCGTAGAAGTGCAGCTGGATCCCCTCGCCCATCTCCTCGTCCTCGATGGTGAACACCTCGTTGTCACCCGCGGAGCGGTCGGCGACGAACTCCCAGAACTCGCCGGAGGCGGTGCCCTGGCCGTCCCGTCGCCACGTCCGCTCGCCGCCCTTGTCGTCGGTGAACGTCAGGGCCGTCTTGGCGCCGTCACCGAGGTCGGTGTGCTCCTCGGGGTCGTCCGCCGGGGTGCTCCTGGAGCGGTCCGCGGCCTCCGAGCACATCAGAAAACTCACCGTACGCACCGCGTCGTCGACGAGTCCGGGATGCGCCCGGCGCACGGCCGCGTCGACCGTCGCCGCCATCCGATCCCAGTCGCGCTTGTCCGTGGCCCGGTGTCCCCGCCTCGGATCGAGGCCGATCCGCATCCCGGCGCACGCCTGCTCAGCCGTGGCGATCACACGCATGACCTGGGGCAGCAGTGCGGGGTCGACGGCATCGGGCATCCGCCGTGGAACCGTCGCGCCGTGCAGGTACTGGCCCGTGTATCTCAGGATCGCCGCGTCGAGCGGCCCGAGGACCGTGCCGCGCGCGGCGCGACGGCGGTTCGCGTGGTATTCCTGGGCACGTCTCTCGTTCGATTCCTCGGTCGCCGCGCGCATCGCCTGGCAGACCTGACCGCGTTCCAGCAGGGCGATGTCGGCGCCATGGGCCACCGGCCGACTCCGGTCCCACGGGATACGCCGGAACAGCGCGTCGACGTCCGCCGGCGGGGCGAGCAGGACCGGGTCCAACAGGGCGACGGCAGCGTCCTCGTCGAGCCGGCCGCGGGTCCCGGCGGTGTCGCACAGCGGAAGGACCGCGCTCCACAGCAGCAGGTGCCGGGCCAGGTCCTCGCGGATCACCGCAAGATGGGCCTCGGCGATCGGGAAGGTGAACTCGCGAGGTTCATGGTTGGCGTCGGCCCCGGCGGCGAGCATCAGCTTCAGCTGGCCGTTCTCGTGGATCACCTTCGGGATCCACCCGCTGCTGCGCGTGAAGACGATGTCCCTCATGATCCGTTCACGCCCACCGGGCGCATTCGGCGTCGAGGCGTGGTTCGGCGCGTACCCAGACCTCGCCGCCGGTGGCCCCGGCCGGGGCCTCGACCCGTTCGAGACCGAGGAAATCGATCAGCTGGAGCAGTTCGGCCCGTTCGGCGCGGTCTTCGTCGAGACCGTGCGAGTCGAAGAAGATGTAGAACTGGTCGGTCGGGTCGACGTAGCCCGAATCCGCCCAGATCCGGAAGACCTCGTCCATCGCTGCTGCTTCCGTCGTGATCATGGCAGCGCGGGCGGCGCCGCGGGCCTCGGGTGACGCGTCGAGGTCGGAGAGGTCGGAGAGCCACTGGCCGAAGTAGTCGAGGCCGGCGTATCCGTTCTCGAAGAACAGCATCGCGCCCGAAAGGTAACGGTTGCCCCTGTCCTCCCGGAGGTGTTCCGACCGAGGTGGGTGTCCATCCTCGATCCGGGAGATCACCCCCTGTCCGGGCATGAGTATCAGACTCTGCCCCGCCGGTTCGTCAGTGATGGTGTAGGTCTCTGACTCTCGTTCCCGGACGAACGCGGCGAACGCCTCGTAGGCCTCCTGAGCGTCGCCCACCGAGACCTGTTGACTGGCGCCGTCACCGGCGGCGAAGACGAACTGCTTCGGTCCGGGACTGTAGGGGCGGGCCATATGCGTCCTTCGTTCGCGTGTCCTGGCTCCGCGAGCGTAGTGGATCAGTCAGACATGCTCGCGGCCCCGACGACCCCTCGCCCCCAGGTCACGCACGGGTCAGCCGACCGTCCGCACCGCTGTCGACGAGACCGCGACCAGTTCGGGCAGCGCGGGCAGGAACACCGTGGGGACGCCGAGCGACTGGTTCATCGCGGCGAGCCGGTACTCGGCCTGGAGGTCGGTGGTGTTGCGCAGGCCGCGAACGATCACCCCTACCTCGTGGCGCCGGCAGTAGGTGGCGGTCAACCCGCTCCAGGCCGCCACGGTGACCGAGGTCCAGCCGGCCGGCAGGGCGGCCCGGACTGCGGCCGCGCGTTCCTCCTCGCTCCGGCCCGGCTGCTTGGCGCTGTTGACCGCGACGAGCACCACCAGCTCGTCGAAGAGGTCCCGCGCCCGGCGCACCACGTCCAGATGCCCGGGGGTGACCGGATCGAAGCTGCCCGGGTAGACAGCACGCACCCGTACGCTACCGACGCCGGGTGCCGCCGGATGCGGTTCGGCCGTCACGACCCCAGCACCCGCCGCGCGTCGTCGATGACCCGCGCCGAGGCCAGCGGAGCCCAGGAGGCGAACAGGTCGCGGAAGTAGGCGCCGTGCCGCTCGCCGATCCCCGGATCCTGCTCGATCACGTCCAGTTCGTTGACGATGCTCAAATCCACGAGCGCCCGGAGCCGATCCGGAGCCGGCGTCCGCACCTGCCCGGTGAAGCGGTCGACCACCTGGCCGGTCTCGGCCAACGTCCGCCAGCTGCGGCTGCGGTCACAGGCGCCGTACAGGTGGACGAGTTCCTCGGCACCCGGGCCGACCAGGTCCCGCAGCACCGCGCGGTCGGCCCGATCGAGCAGGGCGAGGTCGAACCCGTCGGTGCCGTAGGCGGCGTGGGTGAGGCCCGCGGCCTGGACCTCACTGCCGCAACCGAGCACGGCGAGTCGTTCGCCGACCCGGCACAGGTGGGCATAGAGGGTGCCCCCGGGATGCGCGATCCGGTCGGCGCCGCGCCGGCGCAGCCAGTCCCGCACGTCCCTGTCGGTGCTCATGGCCCGACTGTAGGCACCGGCCGTCGGATGCACCGGCCCGGAGCGTGGGCGATACGTCACAGCGCCTGGACGACCACGATGTGCGTGCGGGTTGGGCGGTCGAGCACCTGCCGCAGTCTCCCCTCGGTCAGCTCACCGACCGCCGCGGCCGGTGGGTGCCCTCGCGCTCATGCCGCCCGACGGGAGCGTCCGTACTCGGCGAGGGCGTGGAACGCGGCCTTGGGGGTCCACGAGCCGTCCGGCAGCACCCGCACGATCCCCCGCGCGGCCAGGTCGTAGTCGTGCTCGGGGTCGCCGGTCGTCGGCAGGTGCCGGTTCGCGAACGTGTACACGAACGCCGCCTCCGCCCCGCCGGCCTCGTAGTCGCGCAGCAGGTCGACGACGTAGCGGGCCTGGCCCTCCTCGTCGCGCTCCAGCTTCCGGGTGAGCGTCGCCGCTCGGCCGCGGTCGTCGTAGGTCACCGGCTCCGTCGCGCCCGCGACCTCGGCCGCGCCCCGGTACGTGCAGCAGCCGAACTCCGTCGCGGCGTACGGCTTGCCCTGCCCCACGGCCGCCGCCAGGCTCTGCGGGAATGCCTCGGCGTTGGTCGCGTCGCGGTAGCCGGCGTCGCTGGCGATGATGTCGAACGGCGCCCAGTCGACGTCCTCCAGCGGGATCGAGGCGTAGCCGACGGGGCCGCCGAAGCGCTCGCGGACCGCGGGTACCGCTCGCGCGAGGAAGTGGCGTACCGCGGCCCGGGCGGCCGGGACCGCCTCCCGCATCCGCATCGGGTCGGTGAACAGCGCCATCCGCTCGGCCAGATCACGGCCGGGGAGGAAGCCGTCGGTGAACATGGAGATCTCGGAGCCGGTGAGGTACACGACCGAGGCGCCGCCGCGCCGCAGCCGCTCGGCGCGCTCGGCGCCGTCGAGCAGGAACTCCAGGAGCTGGTCGCGGTCGAGCCCGTTGGTGAACGGGCAGTACCACACCTCGAGCCCCGCCTCGGCCGCCAGCCGGGCGGTCAGCTCCAGCCGGTCCTGGACGCCGCCGGTGATCCGTACCGCGTCGCAGTGCAGCTCGTCGCGGATGACCCGCAGGTCGCTCCGGACGGTCTCGGGGTCGAACGGCTCGTGGGTGGTGGACCCGGCGCTCACGAAGCCGGTGTCGTAGTTCATGCCGAAGACGCGCATCAGCCAACCCCTCTCCAAGGTACGCTGCGTACCCTACAAGGTACGGCGAGTACCCTACAAGACATGAGCAGGCGGCGTCGGGGTGAGGAACTGGAACAGGCGATCCTGCGGGCCGCCGCGGAGGTGATGCGCGAGTCCGGATACGCGGGCATGACGATGGACCGCGTCGCCGCCCGCGCCGGAACCAACAAGAACGCCATCTACCGCCGGTGGCCGCACCGGGCGGCGCTGGGCATCGCGGCGTACCGCCACCTGTCCGACGCCGCCCTGCCGAACCCGGACACCGGCACGCTGCGCGGCGACGCGCTGGAGATGCTGCGGCGGGCCAACGAGACGTGGTCGTCGCCGCACGGAGCCATCCTGCGCGGCCTGCTCGCCGCCGCGGCCGACGACCCGGAACTGCTCACCCTCATGCGCGCCCGGTCCGGCGCCGACGCCATGGACCTGGCCTGGATCGCCATGCTCGAACGGGCCGTGGCCCGGGGCGAGGCGCCGGCGGCGGCCGTCCGCCCCCGGGTGGCGACCACGCCGATGATGCTGCTCCGCGCCGAGTACGCGATACGGGGCATCCCCTCGGTCCCCGACGAGGTGCTCGTCGACATCGTCGACGAGGTGTTCCTGCCCCTGGTACGCGGTCGCGGCTGACGCGACGCCGGCCGGTGCATACTGCCTCGGTGATCAGGTTCCGGTTCGCGCTGTGCCCCCTGGACGAGGTGTCGCCGTGGGGCGGCGACCGGCCGACACTCCACTGGTTCGGGCTCACCGAGGGCTGGTACTGGCTCGAAGCCGGCGGACGGGAGCTGCTGCGCCGCACCCGGCACCCGGGACCGCTCCCCTACGTCGACCACTACCTGGCCCGGCTCTGGGAGGACGTCATCGCCCTCACCCCCGAGGTACGGGAGCCGGTGCCCGCGGATCTGGTGTCCTTCGTCGAGTCCCGTCGCGGGCAGTGGACCCGCGACCCGTTCGAGTTCGAGCCGGAGGACCACCGGACCATCGGCGGCGACCTGGACCGACCCGACCACCCCGCCGTCACGGCGGCGATCTGGCACGGCGAGCGCCACCTGGACCTCGGATACCTGCGCAACCCACCCCGGCTCCGGTTCTGGCGCACCCTCCGGGACGACCGCGACGAGGTCACCGTGGACTGGCGGCACGAGGACGACGGTGAGATCGGCTTCAGCGCAGGGCCCGCCGTCCGGCTCCGCGTTCCGACCACCGCGTACCTCGACGCCGTGCACACCCTCGACCGCGAGCTGATGGACGCCATGGGACAGCGGGTCGAGGAGCTGGAACGCCGCGGTGGGCTACCGGGCGTCGACCTCGACCCCGTCCAGTTACGACGCGAGCACGAGGACCGGCGGCACTGGCTCTCCCGCAACCTCGAGCGCCGCCCGACGACCGACTGGGCGGCGGTCCGCCACGGCGCCCGCCTGCTGCTCGCCCCGCCGCACCCCTGACGTGGGCGGCCGTCACCCGGCGAGG
Source organism: Micromonospora sediminicola (assembly GCF_900089585.1). Lineage (NCBI taxonomy): Bacteria > Bacillati > Actinomycetota > Actinomycetes > Micromonosporales > Micromonosporaceae > Micromonospora > Micromonospora sediminicola. The sequence goes on from NZ_FLRH01000004.1 coordinate 581,556, forward strand.
TGGCCGGTCGCCCTCAGCAGCGCCTTGGTGAACCGGCTGAGCTCCACGCCGGGCAACTCGTCCGGGGCGAACCACCGCAGCTCGCTGATCTCCTCACGGATCTCTCCCGCACGGCCGCTTCGACGGGCGGTTCGCCGACGTCGACCGCGCCGCCGGGCACCGCCCACCCGTCGTGGTGCCCGGCATGACGCACCAGCAGGATCCGTGCGTCGTCGTCTACGACGACGACCGACACCGACGGCATCTGGATCAGCTCATGGCCGATCACGGCGCGCAGCCGGGCGAGATACGGAGACATGGCCATTCCGGCACGGTAACCGTCGGGACCCGCCCCGCGTCAGGCGTCGGCCGGGCGGTACTCCACGCCGTCCACTCCCGGCGTGACGACCGCGGCGTACCGCCTGCCGGCGGTGACGTCGTGGCCCTCGTCGACCTCGAAGCCGATGAGCGCCCGGTGGATCGGCACCTCGCCGTGCACGGCCACGGCCACGGCCGCCAACCACCGGTCGAGCGCACCGCGCCACGACAACGACTCCGCGCCGCTGGACTCGTCGAAGGGGTAGCCGCCGATGCGGTCGTCGACGCGCGCCAACGCGCCCAGCGGCAGGTAGAACTCCAGCGTGTCCACGTCCTCGTACCGGAACAGGAAGCCGCCGCAGACGACCCGGGCACCCGAGGGCAGCGTCAGCGTGGCGAGGAGGTGACCGTGCTCGTGGAGGGCGGCCACGCCGGGTTCGGCCGCCGCGAACCCGGACCCGTCGGCCCGGCGGACGTGGCAGCCGTGGACGCCGGCGACACGCCACAGCGACCGGAGGGCCCGGTCCACGGTGGCGTCGTCGGCCGCGCCGAGGACCAGGCAGAGTTCGTAGAAGCCACCCGTCCAGTTCTCGTCGTCACTCATGTCGTCCGCGCTCGTCACGCCACCACGATCCCCGATCCGGGCGTCGCCGTCACCCTCGTCACCTCCACCGCTCGGGCCACCGTGGAGCGTCGGGACCGCTTCGGGAGTGATCCGGGAGAAGCCCTTGCCCCTCGTCGGGAGGAGCCTTACCTTCCATTGATGGTCATCGGTAGTCAACCGCACGGCCCTCCTCCAGAGGCCGGTCACGACGATCTGCGGCCCGAGGACCTCGGCGGCATCGCCTACCTGCGCGGGCTGTCGAGGCGGGGCTTCCTCACCGGCGCCGCGTTGGCGGCGTCCGGGGTGTCGGCCGCCTTCGTCCTGCTGCCCGACTCCGCTCGGGCCGCCGGCAGCTACCTGCGACCCTGCGGCAACGTGCGGATATCGAGCTCATGGCAGGACCACCGGAACCGGACGCCGCCCTCGGGTGAGCCGGGCACCGACTACGCGGTCGGCACCGGCACTCCCGTCCGGGCCGCGGCGAACGGCACGATCCGCCTGGTGAAGACCGACACCTCCACCGCGACCGGGCGCGTCGTGGGGATGGCCCACGACGACGGCAACTACACCCGGCATCTGCACCTGTCGACGATCGCCGTCTCCCCCGGCCAACGCGTGTCGCGAGGCCAGACGATCGCCTACTCCGGCGCCTCGGCCAACGGCAGCGACTCGGGTGTCGGCCCGCACGTGCACACCAGTCTCTGGCTGAACACCGGCAGCCCGACGAACTTCGGCGCGACGGTGGATTTCGAGAACCACGTCGGCGACGCCGCCAACCCGAGTTCCCCCGACCAGGAGGTAGATGACGTGTTCATCGCGAATGTGCGAGGCAACTGGTACCTCGTCGTCCCCCAGGGCACCGCCAAGCCACGGGCGGTGGTCCTCGGTGGCGACAGCAACGCCGCCGCCTCCGGCCTCCCCGTCCTGAACTTCACCTGGGATCCGTCGATCAACGCGCTCCGGGCGGCGGTCGACGGCATCGGCTGACGCCGCCCGGCACGTCTCGGAAGCCATCGCCCGATCGCACCCGACCCGGCGGGAGTCCCTCAGCGGCCGCTGCCGCATGTCAGAATGCCCCCAAAACTGGAGCAGAGCTGCAGAACGGGCGAGCCGATGACGACAGGCAGGGCGGCCGAGCTGCTGCGTAGACCCGGGGGTCCGCAGCGGGCCACATTCCTGGAACTCTTCTTCGACCTGGTGTTCGTGCTCGCGCTCGCCCTGCTCTCCCGCAGCCTGGGCGAGGATCTCGGGTGGAGCGGCGCCTTCCGGGCACTGGTGCTGCTGGGCGCCATGTGGTGGGTCTGGTCGAGCACCGCGTGGCTGACCGACCGGACCGACCCGCAACGACCGGTCATCCAGGCGCTGGTCATCGCGACCATGGTCGGCAGCCTGGTCATGGCGGCCGCGGTCCCCGAGGCGTTCGGCGACACCGGCCTGATCTTCGCGGGCGCCTACGTCGCCGTCCAGCTCAGCCGCGGGATCGTCCTCACCGCCGTGCTGCGCGGCCACGAGCTGCAACGCAACGCCATGCGCGGGCTGTTCTGGTACGGCCTGTCGGCGCTGCCGTGGATCGCGGGGGCGCTGACGCACGGCACGGCGCGGGGCGCGCTCTGGGCACTCGCGGTGGTCCTCGACCACACGGCCGGCAGAATCGGCTTCCCCACCCCCGGCGCGGGGCGTATCCCCGGCCGTGACCTGGTCACCTCCGGCGAGCACCTGTCGGAGCGCTACCGGCAGTTCTTCATCATCGCTCTCGGCGAGCTGATCCTGGTCACCGGACTGGCGCTGAACGGCAGCGGCTTCGCACCCGCCGGGGCTGCCGCGTTCGCCGTGTCGATCGCGACCACCGTGCTGCTGTGGCGGATCTACATCTACCGCGCCGGTGAGGTCCTGGCGGAGGCGATCGTCGCGTCCGCCGACCCGGTCCGCCTCGCCCGGTCGGCGTCCTACACCCACCTGACCATGGTGGCCGGCGTGGTCGTCACCGCCGTCGGCGGTGAACTCGTCATCGCGCATCCGCTGGGACACACTCCACCGGCCTGGATCGCCGTCCTCCTCGGCGGACCCGCGCTGTACCTGGCCGGGCGCGCCCGCTTCGAACACGCGGTGTTCGGCCGGGTGTCCCGATCCCGCCCGATCGGCGTGCTCGCGCTGGCCGTCCTGGCACCGGCGATGCTCCTCGTGCCGCCGGTCGTGGTCGCGGCCGCCGCCGCCGTCGTGCTGACCGGGATCGCCCTGTCGGACGCGCACCGTGCCCGCGGACTACCACCCGAGCCGCCGTCACCGCCGGACTAGCCGTCGGCGCCGGATACGGCGCTTCGGCCGCTCGTCGTGGAGGTGGCGCGTCGTTGTGCCAACAGTGGATGGCCGGGTGGAAGCACCCGCGAAGGCGTGGGAGCGGAGAGATTCGAACTCACTCAGCGCGAACGCACCGGCTTTACAGGCCGGCCCACCTCACCGTCGGTGGCGCGCTCCCTCGGCCGAAGGCCGGTGCCCGCGGAAGGTGTCGAACCTCCGACCCCCTGGATGTGAACCAGGTGCTCTTCCGTTGAGCTACGCGGGCGTACGCGGAAGGGGTGGGATTCGAACCGACGAGCCCCCTCCATCGCTCCGGCGACTGGACTCGAACCAGTACCTGTACGGATCAACAATCCGCTGCCCTACCGTTTGGGCGACGCCGGAATGGTCGCGCGTGCGGGACTCGAACCCGCTTCACCAGCGTGAAAGGCTGGGGGCCTACCCATGACCGAACGCGCGTCCGTGTGCCCCGAGCTGGTGTCGAACCAGCGGCCTTCGGCTTGTCGAGCCGACGCTCTCCCGCTGAGCTACCGGGGCGAGGCGGGATGTCCGGCCCACGACCGACGGCCGGGCGGCGTGGACCACGACTTCGTGCCTCCGGGGAATTCCGACATCCCGACCCGCCGGTTAAGAGCCGGCTGCTCTTCCTCTGAGCTACGGAGGCGTGCGGTGAGGGAGGGAGCCGGACGCCGCCGACCGCGCCTCGTCTCGATGCGTGCCCCCGGCGCGATTCGAACGCGCGACCCCTGGATTCGTAATCCAGTGCTCTGTCCGCTGAGCCACGGGGGCATGGTGTCGTCGGGCGGGCCCGAACCGCCCCTTCCTCATCAGGGAAGCGCTCTGACCAGCTGAGCTACGACGACCTGGCGGCTCGGCCACCTCTGCGTGCGCGCCCCGTGCCGGGATCGAACCGGCGACCCTCCGCTCGACAGGCGGATGCTCTCCCACTGAGCCAACGGGACCTGGTGGAGTCGGGCGGAGTCGAACCGCCGGCCTCTTCGGTGCGAACGAAGCGCTGCTACCACCTGAGCTACGACCCCATGCGTACCCGGAGCGCGATTCGAACGCGCACTGTCCCCGCCCTGAACGGGGTGCCTCCTGCCGTTGGGCTACCCGGGCATGTACTGCGTGCCGACGCCCGGCCTCGAACCGGGGGCCTCTCCGTCATGAGCGGAGCGCTCTGGCCATCTGAGCTACGTCGGCGCGGTGCCCTCGGCGCGAGTCGAACGCGCACTGGCGACGTCCTCAACGTCGGGCCTCTGCCGTTGGGCTACGAGGGCGTGGCGCTCCCGGGCCAGGATTCGAACCCAGCTCTCCGCATCCAGAGTGCGGCGTCTTGCCGACTAGACGACCCGGGAAGGCGAGCGGCCGGCGGGCATCGAACCCGCTTTTCGGTTTGGAAGACCGACGTGTCCGCCGACTTCACCACGACCGCATGGCATGTCCTGCGTAGGCCGTACGGGACTCGAACCCGTAACCGTCCGGCTGAGAACCGGATGAGCTGCCAATTGCTCCAACGGCCCGTGAAGACGCCCTCCCCGGTTGTCAGAAGGGCATCCGAACGTGGAGAAGAGGGGAATCGAACCCCTGACCTCCGCCCTGCCGAGGCGGCGCTCTACCAGCTGAGCTACAACCCCATGGTCCGGGACCAGCGAGTCGAACGCTGTTTCTCCCGCTCCCAAAGCGGGCGGGTTACCGTCTCCCTCGTCCCGGAGGGTATCGCCCCCGGCCGGCCCGTGCGGGCGCCGGCCGGGGTCTTTCCATGCCATCCACTGTGGAATTGAGAACCAACGACGCCTCCGGCCGGGGCCGGGACGAAAGCAGGGGCGACAGGATTCGAACCTGCGACCTTCGGTTTTGGAGACCGGTGCTCTACCAGTTGAGCTACGCCCCTATGCGGTTGTCCGGGTAACGAAAAAGCCGCCCTGTCCCGGTCGGGGTGGGCGGCTTGTCAGCTTCCGCTGGCGCTATTCGCGCCGCCACCCCGGCTTCCAGTTCTGCTCGCTCGCGCACAGATCGTGGGCTCGCCCGATCGCACGCAGCACGACACCGCCGCGCGGCATGAGCCGCATGGTTTCGGTGGAGACGTACTGCCGCACGGGAAACTCCCTGGTTCGATCCGGTTGACCTTGCCGTTTTACGGTAAGGCCGACGTCCGCGGAAGGCAAAGGATATTCGCTACGCGCATATCTGCGGTGGCTGCCGTCAGGATCCACCCGCTCGGGTCGTCAGCGGCGGACCCGGTAGCGCAGGTGAAGCACCCGGCTGCCCTGCACCACCTCGTCCGGCCCTTCCAACAGGTGCTGCGCGTCCACCGACCCGAAGAAGCGTTTGCCGGACCCGAACACGACGGGTACGACGTCCATGCGTACCTCGTCGACCAGGCCCGCGGCGAGCACCTGGCCACCGACGTCACCGGCGGCGACCTCGACCGTGCGCTCCCCCGCCAGCTCCTGCGCCCTGGCTACGGCCGCCTCCACGCCGTCGACGAAGTGGAACGGCGCGTCGCGGTCCCAGCCCTCGGGTGCCGGCCGGTGCGTCACGACGACCACGTGGTCGATCCCGCCCGGAGGCTTCCCGTCCCAGCCGTCCGTCAGGTCGAAGACGTGCCGGCCGACGACCGTCACCCCGATCCGGTCCCAGTACGGCCGGGTGTAGTCGTAGGACGTCTGCGACACCGTCAGCCCGCCGCCGGCGTCCAACGGGACGTCACCACTGGTCAGCCACTCGAACAGCGGCCCGGGCTGGTCGTTCTCGTCCGCGACGAAGCCGTCGACCGACACCGAGCTGTACATGACGACTGTGCCCACGGGGGTCTCCTCTGCTCGGGGACGCCTCAAGCTAGCGTGTCGAGGGCTGCCGCTCTTGTAGGAAATCAATCGGCCGGCAGCGGCCAGCCGTCCAGCACGTGACCGGGATGTTCGCGCAGGAACCGCCGCCGGACCTCGACGTACCGGGTCGGCGTGAGCCCGGTGAACGCTCGGAACTCGTGGCCGAAGTGGGCCTGGTCGAAGTAGCCGGCGCGACCGGCGAGGTCGCCCCAGTCGACCGGTTCGGCGGGGTCGATCGAGAACACGGCGGTGGCGAAACGGTGGGCGCGGGCCAGCCGCTTCGGCGTGACGCCGACGAGGTGCTTGAACCGCTGCGCCAGATGGGTGCTGCTGACACCGGCTGCCACGCTCAGGTCGCCGATGGCGACCGCTCCGCCGGCCGCCGCGATGACGCCGCTCGTCCGGCGCACCAGCCCCAGCCCGGCGGTCTCGCCCAGCCGTCGCGTCAGCTCCTCCTCGAGCAGCGTCAGCATCTGCTGCGGCCCGGCCGCCGTGGCCAGCCGGTCTCGCAGCTCCGCGACGGCGGGCCGGCCCCAGACCTGCTCGATCGTCACCGGCCGGTCGCACAGCTCGACGGCGGGCATCGGCAGGAACGGCGCCAACCCCCACGGCTTGACGTGCGCGCCGACGGACCGGGTCCGCGGCGGATAGCTGAACTCCAGCGCCCGGGTGGGCGTGGTGACCACGCAGCCGTCGGCGTACTCGGCCGCGCCGAGGTCGGCGCCGGCGCGGATGCGGAACGGCGCACCGAGGTTGACGATGAGCAACGCCGCCGGCATCGGCGGCAGTGTCAACCGGGCGTACGGCGGCGCACCCTCCAGGTAGTAGAGGTCGTCGATCAGCCCGTTCAGCGGCGGTCGCGGCACTCGGGACACGTACTCCACGCCCACAGCATCGCCGACATCGCGCGCCGGGGCGGTCCAGCCGCGCCGCCGCCGGGGCACGTCGTCGCGGGCCGCGGACGGTGGATCACCTCTCGGCGAGGGTGACCCGGACGGCGAGCAGGTCCCCGGCGGCGTCGCGATCGACCTGGACCGGGAAGACCCCGTCACCCCAGCTGGTCATCGCGAACAGGATCTGCGCGTCGCCGAGGGCCAGGGTCCCGCTCTCCGTGTCGCTGGCCCGCACCTGGCGCATCACCTCCCAGTGGTGCGAGTGCGGCCGGAAGTCCACGGCCAGCTTGCGACCGGGCTCGGCGTCGCGCCAGGCCTGCACGGTCGTCGCCCGCCGCAGAGCCGAGCGCAGCGGCAGGTCCGTCCAGCCGTAGCTCCCCTCGTCACCCGGTGCGGCCAGCGGTTCGGCGGTGAACTCCCGGGCCGCCGTCGGGGCGTCGACACCCCAGAACGCGACGTCGGCGAGACCGTCCAACGGCTCCTCGTGGCGCCACGACGCGAGTGCGTCGGCGTCGGCGAAGGCCGGCCGAGCCGCGTCGACACCCACCATGCCCACGTCGACAGTGGTGGCGACGGGCGCGTCACGGACCCGGACGATGATCTGGGACCAGCCGTCCCACGGCCCGTCGGAACGTTCCGCCTGCACCGCGACGGTCCCGGCGGGAAGACCGTCCACCGCCACCGCGGGCATCCCGAAGACCCTGAACCCCGGCTGGCGTTCCACCGCGCACCGCCGCGCCCGCTCCCGGTGCGGCACCTGCTGTTGCGCGCGCTCCACCGCAGCCGTCCACCCGTGCTCCCGGCAGTGATCGCCGAACCGTTGCGCCCAGCTGTCGCCGTGTGAGGCGGGAATGTCGTAGTGGTACCGCCCGGGCCGTACCGGGAACGACGCCCCCGCCGGCTCGGCGTCCGGGCCGACCACCGCGTAGTCGGCGGAACCGGCGACCTCAGCCAGCAGGTCCGGATCCTCGAATCCCAGACCGCGCGGGTCGAGCTCGTTCGGCGGCCTGCTTCCCGACCACATGCCCAGCATCCCGCCGTCGATGATGACGAGTTGGCCGGACGGGCACCGAACCTCGCCGAGCGTGACAATCTCTCCCATGGCGCGGCAGTCTATGCAGCCGCCGGCACGAGCAGGGGCGACTGAGCGCGCTACTCGCCGAGCGGCCCAGCGGCGAGCTCGGCTACGACGTCGAGGTGCCCGAGGTGACGGGCGTACTCCTGCACGAGGTGGAACAACACGCGTTCCAGCGTCGCCGGCGCCGCCTCGTCCCACCTCGGGCCGGGAGCGCCCACCGTCGTCAGGTCGTTGTTCGCGACCACGGAGGCGGTGTGTGCGCCCTGGGCGCGGAGCGCCGCCGTCAGGCTGTCGCGTGTCTCGTCGGGCGCCACGTGCCACCGGTCCCCGCGCCGGTCGCCCCAGGGTTCGGCGATCTGGGTGCCCTCGAAGCCCCACTCGATCCAGCGAAGCTCGACGTAGCGCAAGTGTTTGAGCAGTTCGAGGGGGGTCCACCCGGAGGGAAGCCGGCTGCGCCGCACCTCGTCGTCGGGTAGTGCGTCCACCTTGGACAGGAGGGTCTCCCGGAAGAAGTCCAGGTATCCCAGGAAGACCTCGTCGCGTCCCGATGCGGGAGTCGTCGGTGCGGGAAAGGGCATCGCCATGTCGCCATTGTCCGCGTGCCGCGCCTCCGGTGTCGGCGGAGCCGTGGACGATCGCGCCCGTGGCAACTTCCAGGATGCTCACCGCAGCCACCCCAGGAAGCGGCGGTGCAGCAGCCCGGCCGGCATCCAGTGCAGGTCCTGCGCCGCCCGGGCCAACTGCGCACCCATGTACAACGCCAGCGACACCCGCGCGCCCGCGAACTCCGCCCGCAGTTCCCGCCGCCGCGTCTCGCACGGCCAGGGAGCCGCGCACCCATCACAACTCCACACCGGCAGGACCGGCCCGTGGGTGCTCACCCGCGACCTCCGAGCAGGGTCGCGGTGAGCAGCCGCGCCTGCCGGCTGGTCATTTCCAGGCCCTGCAGGTGTACGCGCAGGATGCGCTGCTCCTGACCCCTCACCGCTCCTCCCCCGGCCAGTGCGCGACACCGATCGGAACGCGGTGCCGGACTCGACACGGCAGCTCGCCGCCACAGCGGCATACCCACCGCCACCGCCGCCACGACCACGCCGGCCGATGCCGTCGCGCGAGGGTCAACGCCGTTGCCGAGAGGTACTCGTCGTACGAGACGCGCCGCACGTAGCCTCCCCCGTCGTCACGAGGGCGGCCCTCCGCCCTCGAAGCTGAGAGGGACGCGGCGACCAGGCGACACCCGCACCGCCCGCCGCATCCCGTGAGCAGCAAGCTACGGTGTGTGGCGGGGCGGAACGGGTAGGGTTCGTACCCCTGTGTCAGGACAGGAGCCCGACCTTCACTGCGAGATCGCGGGCCTCGTCGCGGGTAGGGCGCGGGCCGTCGAGCAGGTCCACGGTGATCTGGCGGGCGTACCCGTTGAAGCGGATCGTCTCCGGGGCCGACTCGTACGCCCGCCGCAGCGTCGCGACGGCCGTCTCCCGGTCGCCCTTGCCGTAGTGCGCCCGCGCGACCTCAATGAGGTGGCGAGCCCGTCGCGGCCGCGACGGGATGGCCGACGAGTCATGGCGGCGGGCCTGCCGCACCGCCTCGCCTGACTTCTGCAGCTCCACCGCGACCGTCACCGCGTGGGCGCCCATGATGACCCGGGAGAACGAGGTCTGCGGCTGGTAGAACTCCTGCGGCAGGCGTTGCGCCACACGGTCGGCGCGATCCCAGTACCGCCAGGCCCGACCCTCCTCGCCGGCTCGGGCGGCGGTGTAGGCCGCCTCGAAGTTCAGCGCTCCCCACAGAGCCAGCAGGTTCGTGTTCCCGTCGGCGATGCGCGGCTCCAGGGCCGACAGGACGTCCAGCGTCACCGCCGTCGCGGTGTCCCAGTCCCCGGCGTCCCGATGCACCTGGCACAGGAACCACCCCGCGACAGCCAACGCCTCCGGGTCGCCGGACTCCTGCGCCGCCACCATCGACCGGTCCGCGACCCGCCACAGCAACTCGGCAGCGGGCTGGTAGGCGAGGAACATCTGCGTCAGCCCGAATGTCTCCGCCACCAGGGCCTGCGCCTGCCGACGCTCCTCCCCCTCGTACGCCAGGGCGGCGCGCTGCACGTCGCGCAGCAGCCCCGGCAGCAACCCGCCCAGCACCGTACGGTGATCGGACGCCTGGTGGCGGGCCCGCCATGCCGTCGCAAGCCGGTCCCGCAGGCTCGTCAACGACTCCGCGGACGTCTCGCCGGAGAGCACGAAGCGGTTCACCGCGTCCCGAACGGAGGCCAACGCCGGATGCTCCGGCCCGTTGACCACGGCGGACCGGTCGCTCAACTCACCGGCCAGCACCGACACCTCGACCTTCAGGGCGCGCGCGATGCGATCCAGCATGTGGATGCGAGGCGGCAGGATGCGATCGGTCTCCACCGCCTTGACCCACTCGGCGCTGCGGCCCACCAGGCCGCCGAGCACCGCGCGGGTCTTCCCGGACCGCTCCCGGTAGACCTTCAACCGCTGCCCGAAGGTCAGTTCCGGCAAGGATTCCATCCTGGACCTCCTCGTCGCGCGCACGCGCCAACGGCACCCGGGCGCCGTTCACCAACGCTACCCGACCGGTCGTCCAACCCTCAGGGGCGAGCGGCGAGCATGCGCCGCAGCGCGGTCCGGACGGACTCGGCCGGGCGGCCGATCAGCGTCTCCAGCGTGGGATCGGTGACCATGAACTCGCCACGTCGCGCCGCCCGGAACATGCCGAGGTTGAACTCGGCGGCGGCGCGCGGCATGCCCCGAGAGACCGCCGCCCGTACCCATTCCTCGTCGTCCACGACGACGCGGGTCACCTCCCGGCCGGTGACCTCGCTCGCGACGGCGGCGACCGCCGCGGAGTCGAGCGTCGACGGGGCCGTCAGCGGCGCGGTGGGGCTGGCCGCGACGGAGCCGTCGGTGAGCAGGACGGCGGCCGCCGCCGCGAGGTCGTCGTGGCCGGTCCAGGAGACGGGCCCGTCGGCCGGGAGGGCCAGTCGGCCGGTGGCCGCCGCCTCGTCGAGGTAATAGCGGAGGGTGCTGGAGTAGAAGCCGTTGCGCAGGGCGACGTGGGGGATGCCGGTGGCGGCCAGGTGCTCCTCGGTGCGCGCGTGGGTGATCATCGGCGGGAACAGCGAGTCGGTCGACGCGCCCTGGTGGCTGGTGTAGAGGATGCGCTGCGCTCCGGCCGCCGTCGCGGCGTCGATCGCGGCGATGTTGGCCCCGGTCGCGGCGGCCCCCCGGATCGCGGCACTGACGATCAGGACCTGGTCAGCGCCCTCGAAGGCGTCCGCGAGGGTGGCGGGGTCGGTGAAGTCGCCGCGGCGCACCCGGACGCCGCGGGCCTGCAGCGCGGTGGCCTTCGCGACGTCGGTGACGCTGACCCCGACGGCGGCGGCGGGAACCCGCCGCAGGACCTCCGCCACGATTCGTGAGCCCAGGTGGCCGGTGGCGCCCGTGATGACGATCATGCTTGCTCCCAGGAGGGGTTTCCGTTGCTAACAATGATGACGGTAGCAGAGATAACTTCATCGCTAACAGGTCGCTGTTACCATTGGTACGTGGAGCTTGCCGAGAGGACCGACGCCCGGTCCCGGATCGTCACCGCAGCCGCACGGATCCTGCGGGAGCAGGGCGCCCGCGCCGTGACCACGCGCGCCGTCGCGCAGGCGGCGCAGGTGCAGGCGCCGACCATCTACCGCCTGTTCGGCGACAAGGACGGCCTGATCGATGCCGTGGCCGAACACGTGATGGCCACCTGGGTGGCGGCGAAGGCGACCGGCGGGCCGCACCCCGACCCGGTGGTCGACCTGCGCGCGGGCTGGCGGGCACAGATCGAGTTCGGGCTGGCCAACCCCTGGCTGTACGAGCTGATGACCAGCCCCGCGCGGGCGGAGCAGTCCCCGGCCACCACGGAAGGCATCGAGGTGCTGCGCGCGAAGGTGCGCCGGCTCGCCGCAGCCGGGCTGCTGCGCGTGGACGAGCCGCGAGCGGTCGCGATGATCCACGCAGCGGGCACCGGCACCGTACGCGCACTGCTCGGCATGCCAGCGGACCGACGCGACCTCGGCCTGGCCGACCAGATGTTCGACGCCGTCGCCGCCGGCATCCTGACCACCGCCCCGGCGGCTCCGGCGAACGACGTGGGCGCCATCGCGGTCACCTTCGCCACCGCGCTACCCGGCCTGCCCGGCCTCACCGACGCCGAGCGGGCGTTGATGGGCGAGTGGCTCACCAGGGCTCTGACGACACTCCACCAGGGACAGCCCCGAGCCAGCTGACCGGGCGCTCGATCACGGCATTGACTCGGAGCCGGGAAGGCGCAAGCCTATGGAAGCGCTCCCATCGTCGAGCTTCTATTCGCGTGAGGGAAGGAATGCTCGTGCGTCCCACCACCGCACTGCTCCCGGTCGTGCTGGCCACGGCCCTCGGCGGCCTGGCCCTGCCGGAGCCCGCCCTGGCCGCGGCCGGCCCGGCACTGGCCGTCGACACCACCGCCAACCGGCACCCGATCAGTCCGTACGTCTACGGCATGAACTTCGCCGACGAGGCCCTCGCCCGGGAGCTGCGGCTGCCGGTGCACCGGTACGGCGGCAACGCCACCACCCGCTACAACTTCCGCAACGACACCACCAACCGGGCCTCGGACTGGTACTTCGAGAACATCCCGAACGACAACCCGGACCCGGGCAGTCTGCCCAAGGGCTCGGAGAGCGACCGGTTCGTGCAGCGGAACAAGGCCACCGGCGCCGCCACGGTCATGACCGTGCCGATGCTCGGGTGGATCGCCAAGGACCGGGCGAAGGCGTGCGGCTTCAGCGTGGCCACGTACGGGCCGCAGCAGTCCACCGACCCCTGGGCGCCGGACTGCGGCAACGGCAGGAAGCCCGACGGGAGCCTGGTCACCGGCAACGACCCGGAGGACACCAGCGTCGCGGTCGGCCCGGAATACGCGACCGACTTCGTCAACCACCTCAAGGGGCAGTTCGGCGCCGCCGCCGACGGCGGCGTCCAGTTCTACAACCTGGACAACGAGCCGGACCTGTGGCACTCCACCCACCGCGACGTCCGCCCGACGGGCCTGGGCTACGACGAGCTGCGCGACCGCACCTACGCGTACGCCGCCGCGATCAAGGCCGCCGACCCCGGCGCGAAGACACTCGGTCCGGTCGGTTGGGGCCTGAACTCGATCTTCTACTCGGGGCTGGACCAGGACACCTGCTCGCGCACCGGATGCTGGTCGAACCCGCCGGACAAGGCCGCGCACGGCGGCCAGGACCTCGGCCCGTGGTACCTGGACCGGATGCGCGAGTACGAGCAGCAGCACGGCACCCGGATCCTCGACTACTTCGACATTCACCTCTACCCGCAGCAGTCGGGTGTGTTCGGTGACGCCGCCGGCGACGCCGACACCCAGGCGCTGCGGCTGCGCTCGACCCGCCAGCTCTGGGACCCGACGTACGTGGACGAGAGTTGGATCAACCAGCCGGTCCGCTTCATCCCCCGGATGCGGGAACTGGTCGACCAGCACTACCCGGGCACGAAGATCGCGATGACCGAGTACAACTGGGGCGGCCACGGGTCGCTCAACGGCGCGCTGGCCCAGGCCGACGTGCTCGGCATCTTCGGCCGCGAAGGGCTCGACCTGGCCACCCTCTGGACCGCACCCCAGGCCGACCAGCCGGTGGCCAACGCCTTCCGCATCTACCGCGACTACGACGGCAAGGGCGGCGCGTTCGGTGAGACCTCCGTCAAGGCGACCAGCGCCGACCAGGGCAAGCTGGCCGTGTACGCCGCCGAGCGCGCCGCCGACAAGGCACTGACCCTGGTCGTGGTCAACAAGACCGGCGACGACCTGACGAGCCCGCTCACGCTCACCGGTGTCTCCGCCGACACCGCCCAGGTCTACCGCTACAGCGGGGCGAACCTCGCCGGCGTCGTCCGGGAGGCCGACCAGCCGGTGACCGCCGGCGGCCTCACCGCCACCTTCCCGGCCAACTCGATCACCCACCTGGTGCTGCCGCGCGGCACCACGCCCGGCGACACCACGGCGCCGACCGCCCCCGGCAGGCCGACCGCCGGCACGGTCACCGCCGACAGCGTCGCACTGACCTGGACGCCGTCCACCGACGACACCGGCGTGACCGGCTACGACGTGCACCGGGTCGACGCCACCGGCACGGTGAAGGTGGGTGGCGCCACCGGCACCTCGTACACCGTGAGCGGGTTGACCCCGGACACCTCGTACACCTTCGTGGTCACCGCGCGTGACGCGGCGGGCAACGTCTCGACGGCCTCGCCCGGCCTGACCGTGCGGACCGCGCCCACCGCCCCGACCGGCCGCTGCACGGTCGGCTGGACGGCGAACAGCTGGCCCGGCGGCTTCACCGCCACCGTCACCATCAGAAACACCGGCGCCACCGCCATCGACGGCTGGAAACTCGCCTTCGACTTCCCCACCGCCGGCCAGAAGATCGGCCAGGGCTGGTCGGCCACCTGGAAACAGAACGGCACCAGCGTCACCGCCGAGAGCATGACCTGGAACGGCAGGCTCGCCCCCGGCGCCACCACCAGCATCGGCGTCAACGGCACCTGGAGCGGCACCAACCCGGCGCCCGCCGCCTTCACCCTCAACGGTCAACGGTGCGGCTGACCTGAAACGACTCTGCTCCGCCGGACGGACCGGCGGAGCAGAGTCGGACAGGTCCAGCGCCCCGGCCGCGAGCACCCCGGGAGCGGCCGGCGGAGATCGACATCGACTGCTGCGTCCACGATCGCGTGAACCGCGTTAGCGCCGCTCACGGCCCGGGTAGGACGGATCAATGACGACCGACCAGGCGAAGCAGGAGCTGCGGGAGCTGATCGAGGAGCGCGTGGCGGCAGTGGCGCGCCGCGACGCCGAGACGCTTGCCGCCCACCAGGCCGCGGACGTGCTCGCCTTCAACGTCCTGCCCCCGCTGCGACTACGAGGTGCCGACCAGGTGGCACCCCAGACCCGGGCGTGGTTCGACGCGTACGCCAGCGGCCCGGGCTACGAGGTCCGGGACCTCCAGGTCGACGCCGACGGCGACCTCGGCTACTGCGCCTTCCTCTACCACGTCACGGGACGGTTGCGGTCGGGCATGGACGTCTCCATGTGGGTACGCGCCACGCTCGTGTGCCACAGGCGCGACGGGCGGTGGGTCGTCGTCCACGACCACGAGTCGATTCCGTGGGACCCGGAGACAGGTCAGGGTCTGGCCGGCCTCGATCCCGACGCGTGACGACGCGCCCGGCACCCTGTCATCGGCACAACCGCCAGGTCGCGGCCGAGACCCACCAGAACGGTCCGCACGCCCGGCCAGCCGGGTGGGCACGGGCCGGTGCGACACGCGGCGCGGCACTATCGTGACCCGATGACGACCGACAGGTGGGCCCGGTGGTTGTCGGCGCGCCGAGACGGCGGCGACGCCACCCTGCGCGCCCGGCACGCCACCGACCTCGCCGGGTTCCGCGACGGCGTTCTCGACCGGGCCGATCTGAAGCCCGACGACGTCCTCCTCGATGTCGGATGCGGCACCGGACTGATCGGGTTCGGCGCGCTCGACCGTCTCGGCCCGGACGGCCGGGTCATCTTCAGCGACGTCTCGCCGGACCTGCTCGACCAGTGCCGGCGGACCGCCGACGGCGACGAGCGGTGCCGCTTCGTCCGGGCGCCGGCCGAAGACCTCGCCGGCGTCGCCGACGCCTCCGTCGACGTCGTCACCACCCGGTCGGTGCTCATCTACTCCGACCGCAAGGCCACCGCGTTCGCGGAGTTCTTCCGGGTGCTGCGGCCGGGCGGAAGGCTCTCGCTCTTCGAGCCGATCAACCGCTTTGCGCTGCGGCACCGCCCCGACGATCTGTTCGGCTGGGCAGGCACGCCGGTCGACGACCTGGTGGCCAAGGTCAGCGACGTCTACCGGGACCGAACCGAAGCTGTCGAGCGGCCGATGGTCGACTTCGACGAACGCGACCTCATGGCCTGGGCGGAGGCTTCGGGTTTCGAGGCGATCGAGCTGGACTACCGCGCCCGGCTCGACGCTCCCGCCGAGCCGATCAGCGACTGGGAGGCGCTCAAGCGGACGGCCCCCAACCCCCTGGCCCCGACGTACGGCGAGGCCATTGCCGCCGCGTTGACCGACGACGAGCGCGAGCGCCTCGACGCGTGCATGACCGCCCTGGCGGCGGCCGGCACGCCGATGCGGCGCACGGCGGCCACGGCGTTCCTCCGCGCACGGCGTCCCGACCGGAACCGCTGAGACATCTCGCGTGTCGCGCGCCCGACGGTGACCGCCGCATGAGCCTGGTGTCGGCGTTCGTACCGATCTGGGTCCTCACCGCGATCGGCTGGGCGGCCTGTCGGTGGGGCCTGCTGGGCGAGGCGGCCGCGTCGGTGCTCGGCCGGTTCGTGTTCCATCTGGCGATGCCGTCCGCCCTGTTCCTGGCGCTGTCCCGGATGCCGCTCTCCGGGTTCGCCAACCGCTCGCTGCTCGCTTTCGCGGTGAGCACGGCCGCAGTCGTCGGGCTGGGGTGGGTCGGCGCGAGCCGGCTGTTCGATCGCACGCCCGGCGAACGGCCGATCTGGGGCATGGCCGCCGGGTACGTGAACTCGGCGAACCTCGGCATCCCGATCGCCACGCAGGTTGTCGGCAGCGTGTCGTTCCTGGCGGAGGTGGTGCTGCTGCAGGTGCTGGTGGTGACGCCGGTGATCCTGGTCGCCCTGGACCGGCACAGCGACCCGGCCGGGCGGGTACGGGTCCGTCATATCGCCTCCCTGCCGGTACGCAACCCGGTGATCCTGGCGTCGCTGCTCGGCGTCGTGTGCTCGGCTGCCGGCCTGCGCCTGCCGTCGGCGGCCGACGCGTCGCTGACCCTGCTGTCGGGCGCCGCGGTCCCGGCTGCCCTGGTCGCGCTCGGCGCGTCGCTGCACCGCCCGGCGGCGAGCCGAGCCGAGCCGGCCGAACCGGCCGAGCTGGCCGTGATCGCCGCGCTGAAGCTCGTCGCCCAGCCGGTCATCGCGTACGCGGCCGGACTGGCCCTGCACCTGTCCGCGCCGCAGATGCTCGCCGTCGTGGTGTGCGCCGGCCTGCCGACAGCGCAGAACACGTTCATCTACAGCCAGGAGTACGGCGTCGGCGAGGCGGTGGCCAACCGGGCGGTGGTGGTGACCACGACGCTGTCGCTGGCCACCCTGGCCGCGGCGGCGTCAATGCTCGGATAGGTCCGTCAGCAGCCGTCCGGACGACGGAGCCGACCCGACCGTGGCGACCGCCTTGCCCCACGCCGGCCGGGACGGCAGGCTTGGCAGATGTCCGCCGTGATGGCAGGCCGCCGTCTGCCGACCCTCCGGCGCACCGTGACGCACCCGGCTGTCTGGTCGGTGCCGGCGATGGCGCTGCTGGTGTTCGTGGCGATGCCGTTCAACGACGGGTTCTACAGTTTCTGGGTCAACTACGACGCGCAGGGCGACGCACAGCAGTACGAGCTGCTCCACACCACGCGCATCTTCCGATACACCTCCGGCGTCCTGTGTGGGCAGGCGTTGGCGTTACTGGCCGGCGCCGCCCTCGCCGTCCGGAACACGCAGGCGAGAGCGCTGGTGGTGGCGGTCCCGCTCGCGGTGCTCCTGGCCGGGGTGGCCGTCGCGGTCGCGTACCCGCTCGCCCGGGCCCGCGAGGGCATCTTCTTCACGACCGGTGCGCTCGACGACCCGGTCCTGGTGCGGGTCCTCCTGAGCGAGGTGGCCGCGTACCCGCTCTACGCCGCCGCCGGCGTCGGCCTCGGCACGCTGCTCGGGGCGCGCCTGCGGCGATCCGCGACGCGCTGGCCGCTCGTGCTCCTGTTCCTGCTCGGCTGGTTCGCCGCCACCCTGACGGGGCTGCTGCAGGACGACCGGTTCGACGCGCCGTCCGGGCTGTTGTGGGTCGTCCCGCCGATCGCGGCCGGCACGGCGGTCGCACTGGCCGGACTGTCAACGGATGTCTGGGCCGTACCGCCCGTGGCGGTGGGCGACTGGGGGCGCGGCGCCGGCGTCGCGCTGCTGGTGAGCGC
This sequence comes from Micromonospora sediminicola, assembly GCF_900089585.1. Classification (NCBI taxonomy): domain Bacteria; kingdom Bacillati; phylum Actinomycetota; class Actinomycetes; order Micromonosporales; family Micromonosporaceae; genus Micromonospora; species Micromonospora sediminicola. The sequence continues at coordinate 599,633 of NZ_FLRH01000004.1, forward strand.
CGCCGCGTACGCCCTGGGGTTGAACCTGTTCGCCCGGTGGGCCCGTCGACGGGCGCTCGCGCGGACCGACCGGCTTCCGCCGGACCACTGACCCGCCAACCGGCTAGCCGGCCGGTGTCAGGGGCGCCGACGGGCGGCGTCGATGACGTCGGGGCGCAGGAGATGGCCGAATCCGGCGCGGTCGAGGCGGCTGACCAGTCCGCTGAAGCGGGATTTTTCGCCGGACGCGGCCAGGCGACGGTCGGACGGCGGCAGATCCGGATGTCGGATCTTCACGGGCGCTCATCCCGCGAGCCGGCCGCACGCACTCCGGGTGCTCGGTAGTCCGGCCCGCGTGAAGACGAGCCGGCAGCTCCCGTTCGTCGAGTCCCAGAGTTGGTCGTTGGTCACCAGCGCCCGAACCAGCGCGCGTTGCGGTTCGGTAAGGGGCCGGTGCGGCGCGTACGGCTTGGGGAACGCGAATCGCACCAACGCACCCCAGCCGTCATCGAAGCCGGCCCAACTGTCCCGACCGGCCACCTGGCAGGCGGCCGTGGCGATCTCGTCGAAGTCGGCGGCGACGCGGATCGCCGCGGCGACGAGCGCGAACTGGTGCACTCCCGGAGGTGGTGGCCCAGCCAGCGCGGCCAGGATCAGCTCACGGGCACCCGGGGCGTCCTCGTGAGCCAGCGCGGCCCGCAGCCGGATCGCCGGGTCCGGGTCGGTGAGCCGGTCGCGGAGGTCGACGCCGAGCTGGCCGAGGCAGCGCAGCCACTCCGCCCGCGGCCCGGCGCCTCGTTCCGACCACTCCAGGACGAGCGCCGCCAGTTCCTCGCGTCGGTCCGCGACGGACCGCAACCGCGCGATCGCCACGAGATTCTCCGCGCGGAGCAGCGCCCGGTCCGGCGGTGACGCCGCGAGCAGCGGAAGCACCACCGGGTACGCCTGGGCCACGGCATCGGCGAGATCCGGCAGTATCCCGGCGAAGTAGCGATTGTCAGCGAGGTCGGTCACGCTCGTAGCCGCATCGCCGAGGAACTCCAGAAGCGGTTCGATGGTGTCCGGGTGTGCTCGCCCCTCGGCCAGCAGCGCGGTCACGGCCCGAACCGTCGGCGCGGTCGCCGTCCTCGGGAAACCCTGATGCAGTACCGCGATGTCGAGGTGATCCAGCGCGGCCTGCCGGGCGTCGGCGTCACCGAACTCCAGCGCGGCCACGTGCCCCGGCGTGTCGGTCGCTCGGCCGTACGCGTGCCCGAGCCGACTCCAGTCAACCGTCATCGCCACGTCTTCCACAGGTCCCCGGCCGACCGGAAGCGGGTGCCCGGCTTTCGCCGGACGGCTGCGACTCGTCTCGAACTCGACGAAGCTCCCCGGCAAAGCTCACCGCCGTACGGTACCGCTCCTCGGGTGATTCGCTGCCCGGTGAGGGCAACGCCGTGGCCACACCGGATACCTGCCGAACAGGCTCACCGGACCGGGGCGAGGGTGGCGGCCAGCACCCGCCAGTTGCCGTCCTCACGCACCCACAGCCGGGTGTAGAGCAAGCGCGCGGACACCACGGCGCCGCCCTGCACCGCATCGACCACAGCGACCGTGCGGGTCACCCCGGTCTCACCGTCTTCCTGGACGTCGAGCGACTCCTCCACCAGGTTGGTGATGCGCAGGGCCCCCGAGCGATAGCTCTCCAGGTCATCTTCCTTCGAGAAGATCGACCCGTCCGGTCCCGCAGCCACGACCCGGGGGTGCAGAAGCGCGTCGAGGGACTCGACATCGCCGCCGCGCTGAGCGGCTTGCAGCTGCCGTTCCGCAGCATGGAGATCCATCCAGCGATCCTCTCCAGCGCCCCGCGCCGGGACAAGCGGGTTCGCTCGCGGCAGAACGCCACCGCGTCATGATCGAACACGGCGCGTTCGCCACCACGGCGTGCGCGGCCGGTCGGCCGCCCGCCACCGGAGCGATTGAGCAGGTCACGGGCGGGGTAGTGGCCTTCCTCGCAGAAGATCAATCGGCGGCCGGTCCCGGTCCGCCCGGCGAGAGGACCACCACCGGTGCGGACGTGGGGGCGCGACGCCGTCGCGCGGTTGCGGGGCGACGGGATGACCGTGATCGAGCTGACCAGCGCCGCGGTGGTCGCCTGGATCGTGGCGGCGGTGGTGATCCGTCACCCGGACCCGTTCTTCGCCCCGACCGCCGCGCTCGTCGTGCTCGGCGAGTCCCGCGGGCGACGGCTGCGGCAGACCGTCGAGATCCTGCTCGCCGTGGCCGCCGCCGTACTCGCCGCGGAGCTGCTGGTGTACGCGCTGGGCCCGGGCACCGGCACGGTCCTGCTGGTGCTGGTGCTGACCACCACGACGCTCGTGGTGATCGGGGCCCGACGTGCCCTGGTCGTGCAGGCCAGCGTCTCGGCCATGTACCTGGTCGTGGTCGCCGCGCCCAGCGGGACGCTGATGCCGTTCCGCTTCGTCGACGCGCTCATCGGCGGCGCGGTGGCGCTGGCCGCCAGCCAGGTGATGGCCGCCCGTGACCCGCTGGAGCCGCTGGTGGCGCAGGCCCGGCGCAGCTACACCGACCTGGCCGACCTGCTCGACCAGGTGAACGCGGCGCTGCGGAGCTGCGACGAGGAAGCCGCCCGGGACGCGCTGGACCAGGCCCGGCAGGTGGACGACTGCGTCGCCCACCTGCAGTCCGCCGTGCTCGCCACCGGTGAGACGCTGCGGCTGGGACTGCGCCGCCGGCACCTGGGCAAGCTCGCCGACGTGGAGGCGACGCTGCGGCAGCTCGACTACGCCGCCCGCAACATCCGGGTGCTGGCGCGGGCCGGCGTGACCCTGACCCGCCGGCACACCGCCACGCCGCCGGAGCTGGCCGCCGCGATCGGCGCGCTGACCGCCGCCGTACGGTCGGCCGGGGAGGCCCTGGCCCGCGACCTCAGCGGCGCCGACGCGGACCGGCACGCGCAGCAGGCCGACGCGGCGGCCCTGGAGGCGGTCCGGATCGCCGCGCGCCTGCTGCGGACCGACCCGCCGCTGCCGGTCACCATGATCGTCGGGCAGATCCGGGCGACCGCGATCGACCTGCTGCGCGGCGTCGGCCACGACGACACGACGGTGCTGGACCGGGTGGACGAGGCGCTCGGTCTGAGCCGGGCGTGACACCCGGACGCTGGATCAGGCTGCCCCGGAGCCACCCTCGGTCAGGGCACTAGACCATGCGGCGCCGCACCCGCCACACCACCACCCCGATCAGGACCGCGGCGACGGCGACAAACAGGGCCGCCTCGATGAGCTGGAACGTCCAGAACCGGTCGGCCGGGTGGTAGACCCCGAACTGCTGGATGCCCCGCGCGTGCAGGAACTGGTTGAGGTTGGTGCCGGCCCGGTCGGCGGCCGCCTCCAGCTCGGCGTACTCGGTGCCGCTCAGCCTGCGCCCGGTCGCGTCCGCGTAGCCGTGGTCGATCGTCCAGTCGGCGAAGCTCGGCAGGTGCCCCGCCTGGTCCGGTGAACCGCCGACGGGGACCGGCTGCATGCTGGTCAGCGGTGTGGCGTACGCGGGACGGGCCAGCAGCGCCACCGACATCCGGGCGGCGAGGAACGCTCCGAGCGCGACGCCGAACGCGGGCAGGCTGCGCCGCAGGATCGCCCCGGCGGCGGTGGCGACGCCGAACGCGAACAGCGCGTACGCCACCGGGACGAGTCCCTCCAGGTCGAAGGCGTCGTACTGGAACCGCCCTTCCCACGCGTCGAACGGCTGACGGAACCAGGTGAGCACCGCGGTGAACATCCCGGTGAGCGCGACGGTGACGCCGGCCAGTGCCGCGAGCTTGGCCGCCAGCCAGAGCATCCGCGGCACGGCCTGCGTCCAGGCGAGCTGCCAGGTGCCGTCCTCCAGCTCGCGCGCGAGCAGCGGCGCACCGAGGAACGCGCCGATGACGACGGGGACCAGGTAGAACGCCGCCAGGAGGTTCTCGACGTAGCCGTACTCCTCGTCGAGTCGGCGGAAGGAGGCCGCGCAGGCGTCGGTGCCACCGGCCTGTCCCGCACACCGGGCGGCACCGCCGGGGAACAGGTCGTGGGCCTGGGTGCCGAGCACGAGCAGGGCGATGCCGAACACGCCGACGAGCAGACCCAGGACGCAGACCTCGGTCCGGTGCTGGCGCCAGATCAACCACGTCACGCCGCCACCTCCGACGTGACCGCGGCGCTCGGCCCGGACGGCCGGCGCAGGTACGCCAGCACCAGGTCCTCCAGCGCGACCGGTCGGGCCTGCCACCCGGGCGCGGTCGGGAGCCCGCCGTCGCGTACCAGCAGGGTCGTGTGCCGGTCGCTGTGGACGGCCTCCACGACGGCGCCGGCCCGGTCGGGGTCGGTGGCCGTGCGGGGGCCGACGAGCAGCCGGTGCTCGGCGAGGAGGGTGTCGATGTCACCGGTGAGCGTGACCCGACCCTGGTTGAGCACCACCAGGTGGTCGCAGACGCGCTCCAGCTCGTGCACGACGTGGGAGGAGAACAGGACGGTCACCCCGCCTTCGGCCACCGCGCCCATGAGGACCTGGAGGAACTCGTGCCGGGCCAGCGGGTCGAGGCTGGCCACCGGCTCGTCGAGGACGAGCAGGTCCGGCCGCTTCGCCAGGGCCAGGGCCAACGCGACCTGGGCCTGCTGCCCACCGGAGAGCGTGCCGGCCCGGCGGTCGAGCGGGATGCCCAGCTTCGCCAGCCGGCGCTCGGCCAGCCCCTGGTCGAACCGCAGGTTGCAGGCCCGGCCGAAGCGGAGCAGCTCGGCGACGGTGAAGCGCCTGTACAGCGGGTGGTCCTGGGCCAGGAACCCGACCCGGGACAGCGTCTGCGGGGTGCTGGCGGTGACGTCGTGGCCGAGGACCTCCACCGTGCCGGTGCTCGGCGCCAGCAGCCCGACGACCAGGCGCAGCAGCGTGGTCTTGCCCGCGCCGTTCGGCCCGACCAGGGCGATCACGCCACCCGCCGGCAGGTCCAGGGTGCAGTCGCGCAGCGCCCAGCCCTTCCGGTACCGCTTGCCCACGCCGTCGGTGCGCAGCGCGAACTCGGTCGCCGTCACGCCACGTCCTCATTCCTGGTCTGCTGGTGGACGGAGGTGAAGATCGCGTTGACCGCCTGTTCGTCGAGGCCGGCGGCGTAGGCGCGGCGCAGCCAGGCCGCCAGGCCACGGCGCAACGACGTGTACGTCGACGCGGGCATCGCGGCGGACTGCTGCTCGTTGACGAACGTGCCCTGGCCGGGCCGGCCGGTGACCAGGTTCTCCTGCTCCATCTGCCGGTAGGCCTTGGCGACGGTGTTCGGATTGATCGCCAGGTCCTCGACCACCTCGCGGATGAGCGGGAGGCGGTCACCGGGTTGGAGGAAGCCCAGCAGCACCGCCTGGCGGACCTGCTGGACGAGTTGCAGGTACGGCGGCACGCCGGAGTGGGTGTCGAGCCGGAAGACGAACACGGAGCCCCCTACTGCTTTACTAGCACCATAGTAAAGCAGCAAATGGCAGGTCAAGGGGAGGCAACGTACCCGCACCGCGGACCAGGAGGGCCGAACCTGCGGCGCGCAACGAGTGGATCGGCGGATGCTGTCTGCCGGCCGGATCGGCAGGCCATACCCTTGACCACGAGCACGGCATCCTCCGGCACGTCAGACGCTCGGGCTCGACCGGTCCGCGCTCGTTGCTCGACTCGAAAGGCACACCATGCCCGGCACCACCGCACCCGTCACGTACCTCATCGTGGACGGGGAGAACATCGATGCCACTCTCGGCAACAGTGTTCTGGAGCGCCGGCCGGCCCCGGCGGAGCGACCCCGGTGGGAGCGTCTGCGGGACTTCGCGCGGGACACGTGGCAGCAACCGGTGAAGGCGCTGTTCTTCCTCAACGCCTCGGGCGGCGGTCTGCCGATGCCCTTCGTCCGGGCCCTCCTGAGCCTGGACTACCGGCCCGTTCCGCTCGCGGGATCCGCGGATCAGAAGGTGGTGGACATCGGCATCCAGCGGACGTTGGAGGCTATCGCCCGGCGCCCGGGCAACGTGATGCTCGCCAGCCACGACGGCGACTTCCTGCCGCAGATCGACGATCTCCTACGAGGTGATCACCAGGTCGCGGTCGTCGGGTTCAAGGAGTTCCTCAACGCCGGCTTCGCCGACCTGCCGGGCCTGCAGGTGTTCGACATCGAGGAGGACGCGGGCTGCTTCACCAACGTCCTTCCCCGGGTTCGCATTATCGACCTGGACAGCTTCGACCCGGAGCGCTTCCTGTAGGCCGGACAGCATCCGCGGACCCTTGACGGCTTACGCGCATTTGATGCAGAAGCGGGCGAACGGCCGGGCGGCGAGCCGTTCCTCGCCGATCGGCTGCCCGCATCGTTCGCAGACGCCGTAGGTCGCCGCGTCCACCCGACGCAGCGCGTCGTCGACGTCGGCGATCCGCTTCCGCGCCCCGGCCAGCAGCGCGGTCAACTGGGCGCGTTCGAAGCCGATGGTGGCGCCCTCCGGGTCGTGCTCGTCGTCGGCATTCGAATCCCGCGACGCCAGGAACAGCGCCTGCAGGTCCTGGGCCAGCGTCGCCGCCTCGGCCTCCGCCCTGGCGCGCAGCCGCAGCAGTTCATCCCGGACCATATGGGCAGCCTAACGGCCCCCGGCCCGCACATTGTCGGCGTCGGTGAGCAGTCGGGTGGCCAGGGCGCGTACCTCGTCCCTGAGTTCCTGCGGCCGGTCGATCGTGAACGGCCAGCCGAGCCCGGCGAGCATCTGTGCTGCCCCGTCGAGCCGTTCGGCCCGGGTGGTGAGGCGCACTCCGCCGGGCACCTCGGTCAGCGCGCCGACCGACGGCGGGATCCGTCGCCGCGCCTCCTCCAGGCTGGTGTGCAGGACCACGGAGATGTCGTGTGCGTACGGCACGGCCGCCAGACCGGCGAGTACCTGGGTGGTGGGATCGAAGCCGGCCGGGATGTCGAACCTGCCCTGGGTGGGGCGGGCCGTCCCGATCCGGTCGAGCCGGAACGTCCGCACGGCCCCGCGGTGGTGGTCGTGACCGGTGACGTACCACCGGCCGGCGTGGAAGACCAGCCCGTACGGGTCGAGCTGCCGCTCGCCGGACCGGCCGCGCCAGCTGGTGTAGGTGATGCTCACCGGTTGCTGGTGTCGGGCCGCTTCGGCGAGCACCAGCAGCACCTCGATGCCGGGCGGGGCGGACTTGCGGATCGGTGCGGTGAAGTCCACGGTGCCCAGCAGCGAATCGATCCGCCGGGCGAGGACGGCCGGCAGCACCCGGCGGATCTTCGCGGTCGCGCTCTCGGCGGCCGCGCCCTCGGTGGTGACCAGCCCCGCCCGGGTGGCGGCGACGAGCCCGAGCATGACGGCGACCGCCTCCTCGTCGGTGAGCATCAGGGGCGGCAGCTTGTATCCGGGCGCGAGCCGGTACCCGCCGTAGCGACCGCGCCGGGCCTCGACCGGGATGCCGAGGTCGGCGAGGTGCGCGGCGTAGCGGCGGACCGTGCGCTCGTCGACGCCCAGCCGACCGGCCAGGTCAGCGACGGTGAAGCCGCCGCCGGCCTGGAGGATCTCCAGCAACGCGAGCACCCGCGCGGTGGGCCGGGCCAAAGTTCGACTCCTCATCCGGGCGGAATCTGTCCGGTATTGATCGTAGCGTGGGACGCATGACGACATTCGTACTGGTTCCCGGGTTCTGGCTCGGCGCGTGGGCATGGCGCCCGGTCGCCGCCGCCCTGCGTGGGCAGGGCCACGAGGTGTATCCGCTGAGCCTGACCGGCCTGGGCGAGCGCGCCCACCTGGCCCGCCCGGACACCGACCTCGACGTCCACGTCACCGACGTGGTCAACCTGCTGCGATACGAGGACCTGCACGACGTGGTCCTCGTCGGGCACAGCTACGCCGGCGCGGTCGTGACGACCGCCGCCGCCGACCGCATGACCGACCGCATCGCCCAACTGGTCTTCGTCGACACCGGCCCGCTACCCGACGGGGCGACGAACGACGACTTCAACCCACCTCAGGAGCGTGACCGCAACGCGGCGCTGGTCGCCGAGCACGGCGACGGCTGGCGGCTGCCACCCCCGCCGTGGGCCGAACTGGCGGCGGCAGCAGATGTCGACGACTCGGTCGTCGCGCTGCTCGACGAGCGGTCGGTGGCCCAACCGTGGGCGACCGCCACCACCCCGGTGCGGCTCACCGGGGCGTGGGAGAAGCTGCCCCGCCTCGGCGTGCTGTCGAGCTTCACCGCCGAGCAGGCACGCGGGATGGCCGCCACCGTGCCGCTGTGCCGGCACATGGCCGGCGACTCGTGGCGCTACGAGGAACTGCCGACGTGGCACTGGCCGATGCTCAGCCGACCGGCCGAGCTGGCCCAGATCCTGCACGACGCCAGGCCGACGGCATAGCCTGCGCGTGTCCGTCCCCCAGAAGGTTCCGGCCCGTGGCCACGAGACCCGGGCGGCGGGTTCGTGGCCACGGGCACGTGGGTGGGTCAGCCGCTGACGAGCTTGCTGGCTACTTGGTGGGGTGGGTGGCGCCGTTGAACACCGGCGGGGCGTAGCCGGCGGGCTTGTCGCCGATACCGAGGCCGGGGCTCACCACCCAGGACTGGTACTGAGCGGTGAACATGCCGTACGGCATCCCCAGGTCCGGGGCGCTGGCCTCGTCGAGCCGACGGCGGGCGTCGGCCGGAATCTCGAAGTCGAGCGCGCCGACATTGCTGGCGAGCTGTTCGGGGCTGCTCGCCCCGATGATCACCGAGGCGACGCCGGGCTGGGTGGCCACCCAGTTGATCGCCACCTGCGCCATGCTGCGGCCCAGGTCGGCCGCCACGCTCTCCAGGGCGTCGATGACCCGCCAGTCGCTGGGGCTGATCGCCCGGCCCGCGGCGTCGGGGTTGGTCAACCGGCCCGTCCCGCTCACGCCCTCGTCGGTCCGTCGGTACTTCCCGCTGAGCAGGCCGCCACCGATCGGGCTCCATGCGGTGAGCCCCATGCCCAGGGTCTGCGACATCGACACGAACTCCGCCTCGATGCCCCGGCTGACCAGGGAGTACGGAAGCTGTACGTTGATCATCGGGGCGAGGCCGTGCGCCTCGGCGTAGCTCTGCGCCCGGGCCGCGTACCAGGCCGGCACGTCGGAAAGCCCGGCGTACCGGATCTTGCCGGAGCGCACCAGGTCGTCGAGGGTGTGCACGACCTCCTCGACCGGGGTGATGCGGTCCCAGGTGTGCAGCAGGTACAGGTCGATGTAGTCGGTGCCGAGCCGGCGCAGTGACGCCTCCACCGCCCGCATGAGGTGCTTGCGCCCGTTTCCACTGGCGTTGGGGTCGCTCGGGTCGACGGTGTTGGTGGCCTTGCTGGTGAGCACGAGCCGTTCGCGGACGCCGGCCCGGTCGATCAGGCGGCCGAGGATCTTCTCGCTCTCCCCGGCGGTGTAGAAGTCCGCCGTGTCGATGAGATTCCCGCCCGCCTCGAGATACCGGCGGAAGATCGGCTCCGCCTCCTCCTCGGTCCGGCCGTAGGCGGCGTGGAACCCGCCGACGCCGAAGTTCATGGTGCCCAACGCCAGCCGACTCACCCGCAGGCCGGACCGCCCGAGCAGGTAGTAGTGGTTCATCGTCGCGTCCTCCCGATCATCTTTCGGCCCGGTGCGAGCCGCGTGTCGCAGACCTTTGCTCGCCAAAAATGGACCTGCAAGTCCAGAAACTGAGCTAGGGTCGGACCGCAGACCCAGATCAGGAGGTCCCATGACACGGGCGTTGACCCGCAAGGGCGAGGCGACCCGGGCCCGCATCGTCGCCGGCGCGGCCGCCGAGATCCGGGAGCGCGGCGTCGACGAGGTACGCCTCGAAGACGTGATGGCCCACACCGGCACCAGCAAGGGGCAGCTCTTCCACTACTTCCCGGACGGGAAGGAGGAGCTGCTGCTCGCGGTGGCGCAGCACGAGGCCGACCAGGTCCTCACCGACCAGGAGCCGATGCTGAGCAACCTGACGAGCTGGCCGGCCTGGCTCGCCTGGCGTGACCGGCTCATCGAGCGGTACCAGGCGCAGGGGGTGAAGTGCCCCCTCAACGGCCTGCTCGGCCAGACCGGCCGGCGGGCGCCCGGCGCGCAGGCGATCGTGACCGGGCTCATGTGGCGCTGGCAGAAGGCGATCACCGACGGCATCCGGCACATGCAGTCGACCGGCGACATCTCCCCGGACCTCGACGCCGAACGGTCCGCCGCAGCGTTGCTCGCCGGCATCCAGGGCGGTGTACTGCTGCTGCTCAACACCGGGAAGACCGACCACCTCGAAGCCGCGCTCGACCTCTCCATCGAACGCCTACGCGCCGGCGCACCCACCAATTGAGGGTCGGGCGGAGAAGCCCGTTACCGGTGATCACGGAGACGGGCTTGCTACCTACCTACATCGATGACAGCAGGTACTTGGATCGAACCAGTGATCTCTTCGGTGTGAACTCTCGGCGAGGCGGTCGGATCGGGCTCGGTGCGAGGTCAGAGCACCTGGTGGCGCACTTCTCGGCCTGGTTCGGCTGGCACGGTTGCTGTACTTCACTGCTGTACTTCTCATCCGCGTGTGGCGCTCAGCCGACTCCGAGCGTGGCGGCGAGCTTGGCGATCATGGTCGGAGCGCGCGGGTCGCGGGCGACCTCGGCAAGGATGTCCCGAGCGACAGGTCGGAGCGTGACCTCGGCCGGTGCGATGCGCTCGGCCTCGGTCAGCATGCGAGCCGCGTTGCCCACGTCCCCGGCATGCAGGTGGGCGCGAGCGACGTCGAGCAGATGCGCGGCGCGGTGTTCGGCGGGTAGCCACCGCCAGCCGGAGCGCGTGGTGGCCTTCTCGTGCCAGGCAATCGCTGCATGAGCGTCGCCGACCTCGACAGCTACGGCGGCGCGGGCCAGGTCGACGGCGGTGGGCCCGAACCCGGTGCGGTGATGGTCGTACCCGTCGCCGGCCTGTTCCGCCATGCCGGCGGCCTCGTCGAGCAGTTCGCCGGCGGCGGACTCGTTGCCGTCCTGCGCCGCCGCCAGACTGGCCTGGATGAGCAGCGTCCCGCACAGGGACAACTCCGCTGGCGGGCCGTACTCGATTACGGGTGGAGCGATCCGGTATGCGGCAGTGAGCATCACCGACCTCGCCTCCCGCGCCCGACCGAGCGCGCGTAGCACCTGGCCGAGCTGGACGGCTGCGGCGGCTACCAGTTCCCGGTCGCCGGTGGCGGCAAGCATCGCCCGATCCACGGCCAACCACGCCAGCTCAGCGTCGCCGAGTTTGACCAGCAGCGCGGCGGTGACCCGATACGCCTCCACCAACGATGCCCGGCCCGCTTCCGGGGCCTCGGCGTGGGTGCGCTGCGCGGTGACAAGCAAGGTGGGCGCCAGGTCGATCACCTGCGGGTACCGGGCGTACTGAAACGTCGTCCACGCGTATCCCACATCCCGCAGCATCCGATCCACCGCCACCACCGGGCCGCCCGCTGGCCTGCCCAACGGGATCTCGTAGCGGGACAACGCCGCCCTGATCCGCTCGACGCCGTCACCGCGACCCGTTGCCTGGACCGGGGCGGCGTCCTGGCCGACAAGCGCGGCGGTGTCGATGCGGAGCACGCGGGCGATCTCCTGGAGCGTGGACAGCTTGTCCAGTGACCGGACGCCGCGCTCGACCTTGTCGACCCAGCTCTTCGACTTGCCAAGCCGGTCGGCGAACACCTGCTGCGACAACTTCCGCCGACTCCGCCAGTACGCCACCCGCCGACCGACCGGCAACACCTCACCGCTGCCCACGACGCCACCGCCGATCCGGTACGGCTCCCGTGGTCTCCTCCACCGGAGTGCGGTCCGCCTCCGCCTCAGCCAGTAGCCGCCGCTTCGCCGCCTCGCGCTCGGCCGCCTGGATCTGCTCACCGCGGCTCACTGCCGACTCATCGCCCTTACGCGGCATCCCCACACCTCCGCCAGTAGAAGCGGCGGCACGTGGACCGTCGCGGATCCACAGTGACGTCGGAATGTCATCTACTGCGACGGCACAAGGGCCGACAATCAGGTCACTTAGCCGGCGACATTAGGGCGACACAGCGCTATGGTGGCAGTCATGGCCGCCCCCAACACCGCCCTGCGGGCCGTCCGCACCGGAATGCGCATGAGCCAGGACGACTTCGCTCGCGCTCTCCAGGCCGCCGGCCACCGCGTCGGCGAACCCAACGACGCCAACAAGAGGCTCGTCCAGCGATGGGAGTCCGGCGCAATCGCCGCGCCCCGCCCCGTCTACGCCCGCGCCCTGGAGGTGGTCACCGGGCTACCCATCTCACTGCTCGGCTTCGACGCGGTACCCGGCGGGCATGTCGCCGACGACGAACACGGCGGCCACGATCTGACCTCGCCCGTGTCCGACCTGGCCACACCGACACCGACGTCCAAGCCCACCGCGGTTCACCAGTCATACGAAGGCGTGTGGCTCAGCCGCTACCAGTACTACTCCAGCGGGCGGGGAGACTCCTTCGCCGGACAACACTTCGTGGTGCTGCTCCAGCACGGCGATCGACTCACCGCACGCAGCCTTCCTGGCTCGGCGTCATCGTCTCTCTCGCTGGACCTGACCGTGGACGGTGCCGTCGTCACCGGCACCTGGGTGGAGCAGACCGACCCCACCGGCTACTACCGGGGCGCGCGATATCACGGCGCAATCCAACTCATCGCCGAGCCGACCGGCCGACGGATGGCCGGAAAATGGATCGGCTTCGGCAAGGACATGGACGTGAACACCGGCCCATGGGAACTCGTCTTCCGCGACGCCTCAACGTCCAAGGCGACGCTTGATCGCTACAACACGTCGGCGGCGTAGGTCGCTGCTGGTCCGGAAGCCGTTGACCCCTCGCTTGTAAGTTCCGGGCGCATCGTCCGGGCTGGTCCGTGTGTGTGACCTCGGGCAGAAGTCTGCCGCTGTCCGGCTGAGTCCCTTTTGCGTCCGGCCCGGTTGCTGTCGCCGTTGCTGTCGAGCGCGACAAGGCATCCGCTGTTGCGGCCGGTAGCCTCCGAGCGTGCGATACCTCAGCCGGTCCGTCCTCCTTGGCACGCTCCAGCGCAGGAAGGAGGTCGAGCAGTTTCTCGGACCCGCCACGCTGAAGGGCATCGAAGGCATCCGCTGGGTCTCGATCTGGCCGTGGCAAGGCGGCTACAACCTGTCAGTCCATGACGTGCAGGACCTAGACGACGAAGACTCCCGGGACCTGTCGGTGTTCCCGCCGCTTGACCCAGAAGGCGAAGACGACCCCGGACCTGGCCACGTCATCGGGCACGTGCAGGACCCGGCCGACGCGCTGGAACTGGCAGAGCGCACGACCGGGGCGTCGCCGCACCGTTGGGTCAACCACGGGGTTGCCGGAGAGGACTATGCGGACTTCGTCCGAGCCAGGAGAACCTGACTCAGACGTTGAAGTGGAACTTAGACCGGCTCACTCGTGACCTGCGGCGGCCTGGTCAGCACGCTGGTCGCGCGCCGGCTTGGGTTGCCGTAGCTGCTGGCTGCTTGCCGACGTTTGACGGTGTCTCGTGCCCCCAGCGTCCCCCAGACTGGCCTGCCAGAACCCGCCGCCCCGGCGTTAGCACACACGGTTGAGGAAGGGTGTTGCGCCTGCTGGTGCAGCTCATCTCCTAGCAGGACGATCACCAGGCGACATCCTGGCGACGCGCTCGATCGTTCCGCGCATGTTCCGGATCTTGTCGGCTGCGCTGAAAGTCAACTACCTCTCCGACGAGTTCGTACGCCGAGATACGCAGTCTTTCGACTTTCTTGGCAAGTAGACGGCTCGGTGGCTGGAACATCTGCCACAGAGGGAGCCGGAAGGCTGCGACCGGTCCGTGGATGCCCCGACGGTCGCCGAGGTCGTGGAAATACCCCGTCCAGAGGTCTCGCTCGCCGTTAGTACCGCGAGATCTTGACGTCAGTTGGATGTGCCCTTGGTATTGAGAGGGTAGCGGTTCACGTGTCACACCTTGCGCAATCATCGTAAAGATCAATGAAAGCCGTCGGTTACTCGTCCAAACGGTCTCACTGTGCCATTCCCCCCGAAACACCAGCTTTGATCCATCTACGTAGTAAGCCAAAGCCTCGTTGATCTTGATTTCATCGGGCGTGTGATGGATGCGAAACCAACCCGTGACAGGAAGATCCCCTTGATCGGTGCGAGCAAGGAGGAAGTAGAGCCAGAGGCCCCGGCGACACTCGGACCTCGGCGAGAAGGGCCATACCAGGCGGTGGAACAAGAAGATCGATAGCCAAGTCAACGCCACCACGGCAATTGGCACGCTCAAACCCAGCAGCATCTTCCGGCCCACTGAATCAGGCGCGAGCCCCAGGTAGTCAGCCGCGTTGCCGACGTACGCGTTGAAGTCGATGTTGAAGCCGACCACAACAGCCAGCGTGGCAAACATCAACTCAACCGGCCGCCTGCTTCCTCTCATACCGCCAATGTAAAGTCGCTAATCCACGTTCGGCGATGCATGACCTTGAACTCGTGCGGCCGGGCATGGGCAAACGCCCGATCCGCCCCCATGGCGCGCCGGACCCCATGCCGGTCAGGGTGTCCAACCTGCCGGCCGTGGGGGCAAGTCTATGCGTCGGCAGGCAAGAGCTTCAGCGCCGGGCGCGGTTCCGCCGAGAGCCCTGATCGAGCTGGCTCGGGCCACTCCGGGAGGTCGTTCAGGTCACCACCGAAGGCCAACACCGTCTGGGCAGCTAGATCGCAGGCGGCTTGGATGAAACCTTCTGCGCCCATGAGCCGCATCGAATGGCCCCCGTTCGCCAACGTCCACAGTGCGCCCGAAGCGTTCGACGCCGCCCGCGGATCCTGACCGTGGCTGAGCAGGTCGCGGAGTTTCTTCATGTCCGTCAGGTAAGCACCGAGGGACTGCTTGCCGGCGAACACGGCCCACCTGGATCGATTGCCAGCTCCGGTTCCCTGGACCCGCGTCCGCACACCCCAGTCGTTCGTGAAGAGCTTGACGCCATATAGTTCGCCAGCTTGGTGAAGCTTGTCCGGATTCAGCGGCAGTGCGCGCGGACTCGTGGGATCGCGGAGGACGTCGTTGAAGAACGCTTCGACGGCCGCATAGGACATGGTGAAGATCGCCCAGCGGAGCGCATACTGCTTGGTGGAACGCCCCAGCCTGCGACCGTCGCGGCCGCTCAGCTCATCGATGTCGCGGTGCAGTGTGACGAGCAGCGTCGGGTTCGTCAGTCCCGCAGCAAGCGACTCCGCGGCTTCGATCACGAGGGAAAGGCGCGCATGAGCAGGCACGCCTTAACACTATCGACGACGCCGGCACCCAGCCGGAAGCGCAGTCTCACGGTGATGAGGAACTGTTATCGATCCTGCCTCCACAGCCTCAAGAACGATGAGGGTGATCTTGACTGCCGTGCCTCCAGCAGCGGCGTGGTCATGGTCGCCTGGCAGAAGATCGCCCTCGGGCGCGTCCACGCCGGCAGGACCGTCACCATCACCGTCTCGGACACCGAGCTGGCGATCGAGTGCGACGACGGCATACGCACCGTCCGCCGCATTAACCAGCGCCCCGTCACCCGCATCAATGCCCACCGCCCCCGAACGGCCGCATCCCATGTCTAGATCAACAGCGATGCAACACGCACGCCGCGCGCAGCTGGGCTGCCTCAGCACGGGCAGCTTCCGCCTCCGCGCGAGCATCACCGCGATCCCCCTCGAACAGCAGCACCCGGGACAGACCGTCCAACGCCTCAGCCATGGCTTCCCGCCACTCGGCCAGGTCACTGGGATCCGCAGGATCAGCAGGGCGCATCGAGCGCACCCGGCGAAGTTCCCGCGTGGCGGCCTTCAGGGGGCCAGAAACCATCAAAGGTCTTCTCTCACCGCAACAGCGACCCCGCAAAGTCGTGTCAACAACCTAGACCCAACGTCAAACATGTCCTGGGACGGATTCGTCAAGCATGTGGTGGGACTGGACAAGCCGGCGGCCGACTACCCCGCGCCGGTTGAGGCGGACACGCAAGGCCGGGCCATCACCGATCCTGCGATGATGATCCCCGTGTCGAGCAGCGAGGCAGACAACACCCGGACTTTGCGGCTGATTGGCTACTGGTGTGCGCCAGGCGAGGAGCACTGGCCCGACCCCGCACTGTTCGTGGACCACGAGGCCGATGCGGTGGTCCAGCGACGGGTGAGCGACTACCTGCGTGGTGGCACGTGGTTCGTGGCTACAGCGGGCCACTCATTGTGTCGACTGTGCGGTACCCGGAACGGATCCACTGAGCTGACCGACGGCAGGTACTTCGTGTGGCCAGAAGGACTCGCGCACTACATCGACGCGCACGGCGTGCGACTACCGGATGAGATCACCGAACTGATGGATCAGCCGCCGGCGCCCGTTGACGTGGAAGCGTTCGAGCGTGATGTCCTCGAGACAGAAGAGATCCTCATCGACACCGCCTGGTGGCGTTCAGTGCGTGGCTCACAGTCCTGACGTCAAGGGTCCTACGGTCCGCCCAGCCCTGGCGCCAGGGGTCACGGCGGTTGACGTGTCAGTACCGGTCTCGTCGAAGCCGACAAGGGAAGCCCTCGAACGTCTTGGCGACTCTCTCGTCCCTGACTGGCCGCCACCGGAAGGGGTGGTTCAGCCCTCGCGGTTCGGGTCGGTGAGGGCGTTCCAGTCCTCAGCGCTCATCGGGAACGGCCCCCAGTGCGGCAGGTAGAACGGCCGCCGTGGCGGGTCGGCCACCGTGAACGGCTTGAACTCCGGATCCGCGATCACCCGGTAGACGAACTCGGCCGTCGACATGTCGAGTTGGTGCCACGGCTCGATGCCGTCCCACCGCGCGACCACAGGCCACCGGTCGGGCTCCACGGAGCGGTCCGCCAGCCAGTAGTACTCCCCTTCGGTCTGATCGCTGCCCCATTGGATCAGCCCCGTCCCCTTGTCGGACTCGTACAACTCGTAGGGGGCCCACAACCGCGCGAAGTCAGGCTCACTCGGCCACTGCCGAGAATGGGCCCACGCGCGGAACAGCGGTTGCGCATGATCGTCGGTCGGCCGGAAAAGGTCCAGGTAGGCGTAGAACGCCCCAGGAACGAACCGGCGGCACAGTTCCTTGAAGTCCGTCGGCAGCGTAACGCCCAGCTGGGCTTCCACCTGCTCCCAGCCGACACCATCCTCAGGCTCCTGACGCCATCCGGTCACATCGATGATCCGGTCGATCCACGTCAGCTGATCAGTCACGGGCGGCAAGGTAACAGCCCAGCCGGACAACTCCTCGTCCGGTCGTCACCCGCCCGCCGACCGTTGCCGCACAAAGCTGCTGTACGACAGCAGAAAGGCCACTTCCCGAAGCCGGGAAGTGGCCTTTGACCTGCGTGGGCGATACTGGGATCGAACCAGTGACCTCTTCGGTGTGAACGAAGCGCTCTCCCGCTGAGCTAATCGCCCTCAGCGCGCATGACTCTACCCGATCGAGGGCCCGGACCAAAAACCGGGTCTCAGTGCGTCGCGAGGTAGTGCATCGCCCGCGCCACCACGTCGATGCCGAGGCTGTACTTGAGCGACAGCCACACCACCACCGACACGAAGACCAGGCCGACGGCACCGAGCACGAAGCGCACGCCGAGCGACCTGCTGGTCACCCAGCGCGTCCAGGAGTTGACGTGTCGGCGGGTGAACGCGAGCAGCCGGCGGGCCCAGTGGAACTCGACCGCCCAGACGCCGAGGCCGGCGATGACCAGCAGCCAGCCGGGGCCGGGCAGCGGGATGAGCGCGATACCGACGGTGACCACGAGGGCGCCGAGGATGCCGATGAAGATCTTGAGGGCGACGCGGCCGGTGGGGTTGGCGCGGATCAGGTCCAGGGTGGTGTGCAGGCGACCTCGCCAGCCCCGCCTGCGCTCCAGCAGAGCGCCTCGCGAACGCCCGTCGACCGGCACCTCGTACCCCCGCCTTTTGGCTGCTCGGGCCGCACCTTTCGGCGATTCGGCCCTGGTCCGCGCCGTCACCGAGGATCCCCTCGTGACCATTTCCACCCCCAGTGTCGCCCGGGACCGTCACCCCTGCTGACGACTGGACGTTACCGGAGTAAGTCGACGACTGAACCACCCGTTGCCGGGCGGGACGACGGAGTGGGCGGAACCGGAAATCCTACAAGGGTTCTCACGTTCCCGAAGGCTTTCCGACCCCCTTCCCACCACTGGGTGAAGTCAGCGTATGGCGGAGCGTAGCCAGGAGCAGCACCTGAGTATGGGAAAAGCGGGACACGCGCGTTCCGCAGCGGTGCCGGGGGGAGAACGTCCATGAGTGTCATCCGACCGACGACCGTAGAGGTCGAGACGTCGCTAAGGCTCGTCGCGCCTGACGCCACCGCCTTGCCGGTGCGTGCCAGCCTGCGTTACGACCCTGCTGACCCGTATGCGGTCCATGTCCTGTTCCATGCCGAGTCCGCCGGCGGCGAGGCGGTGAGCTGGTCGTTCGCCCGCGAACTGCTGGTCACCGGGCTCGACGAGCCGGCCGGCATCGGCGACGTCCGGGTCTGGCCGTGGGCCACCCCGCGCGGCGACTTCGTCGCGCTCGCGCTGTCGTCCCCGGACGGCAACGCCCTGTTCGAGGTCCCGCGCAGCGTGCTGGTGCGCTTCCTGCGCCGGACCTACGTCGTCGTCCCGCGCGGCCGTGAGGCCGAGCACCTGGACGTCGACACCGCGGTGACCCGGCTGCTCGCCGGGCGCTGACACGGCAACCACCCGGGGCCGCGCGGATCTGCCGAGTCCGCGCGGCCCCGGGCCGTCTCACCCCGGGGGTACGCCGCCGCGCGCTCAGCCGTGCGTGGTGATCCCGCCGTCGACCGGGATGACCGCGCCGGTCAGGTAGGCGCCGGCGCGCGACGCGAGGTAGATCGCGGTGCCGGCCATGTCCTCGGGGCGCCCGATCCGGCCCAGCGGCACCTGCTGCTCGATGGCCGCGCGCGACTGCGGGTCGTCCAGCGCGAACGCCATCATCTTGCTCTCGAACGGGCCGGGCGCGATCGCGTTGACGGTGATCCGCTCGCCGGCGAGTTGGTGGGCCAGGCTGCGGGTGAGCATGTGCACGGCCGCCTTGGTGGCCGAGTAGGCGTACACCTCCATGAACGGCACCCGGATGCCGTCGATGGACCCGATGTTGATCACGCGGGCCGGGTCGTCGTCGGCGGCGGCGGCGCGCAGTTCGGGCAGCAGCGCGGTGGTGAGCCGGAAGACGGCCTTGACGTTGACCGCCCAGAGCTTGTCGAACGCGCCCTCCGGGTATTCCTCCAGCGGCGCGCCCCAGGTGGCGCCGGCGTTGTTGACCAGCACGTGCACCCGGTCGTGGCGCTGCCGCACTGCCTCGGCGAGGGCGAGCGCGCCCTCGTCGCTGCCCAGGTCCGCCGGGATGGCCTCGCAGTGGCCCTCGGCGGAGAGTTCCTTGGCCACCGACTCGCACACGTCGGCCTTGCGCGAGGAGATGACGACCCGGGCGCCGGCCCGGACGAAACCGCGGGCGATCATCAGCCCGATCCCCCGCGAGCCGCCGGTGACCACCACCGTCTTGCCGTCGACCGAGAACAGATCCGTCATGCGCATCCCATCGCCGTCGCCCGGGCCGCGGACCGGTCCCCCGGCCCGGGCCTTACCGATCGGTAACCTAACCGCCGGGCGTACGCGCCGACAAGAGCGGCCCGAGCGGGGCGAAAGCGTCGAGATGCAACGTGCCGCCGGGCCGGTTACCGTCGGGATGATGGTCACTACCGGTCAGCCCTCCCCGGCCACCCGCACCGGCCTGTCGGAGCCCCGCCTCGGCACCGACGAGATCGTCACCGGCGCGCTCGACGACCTCACGGCCGACCGCGGCTGGTCCCGGCCGGTCCTGCTCGACCGGGACGTGTTGATCCTGGTCACCCACGGACACGGCACCGCCGAGCTGGACTTCCGGGCCGTGCCCTGCCGGCCGGGCACGCTGCTGCGCGCCCACCCCGGCCAGGCGCTGCGCTGCGTCGGCACGCAGCTGGACGCGACGGTGGTGAGCTGGGGGCCGGACGCGCTGCGCGGCCTCGACGTCGACCCGGACGCGGTGCCGACCCACCGGCAGCTCGCCGGCGAGGACGAGGACGCGGTGATCGGCGAGGTGAGCCAGCTGGCCGTGGACGCCGACCGGCACGCGCTGGTGCCCGCCGCCGCGGCGCTGCTGCGCCACCAGCTCGCCGTGCTGCTGCTGCGGCTGAGCCTGCTGCCGCACCCCGACCGGTCGCCCGCGCCACGGGCCGAGGCGGAGACGTTCCGGCGGCTGTGTCGGGAGGTGGAAAGCGGCTACCGGGACACCCGCCGGGTCGAGGACTACGCCGCCCGGATCGGCTGCTCGGTGCGTACCCTGACCCGGGCCTGCCTGGCGGTGACCGGCCGCAGCGCGAAGCAGGTGGTGGACGAGCGGGTCGCGTTGCAGGCCTGCCGGCTGCTCGCCGCCACCGACGAGCCGATCGCCCGGATCGGCCGGCGGCTCGGTTTTCCCGAGCCGACCAACTTCGGGCGCTTCTTCACCCGCGAGGTCGGGGTGAGCCCGGGCGCGTTCCGGGCCGGCCGGGAACGGCCGCTGCCCGTCCGTCTGGTGCGTCCCCGCCCGCCCGCCGACTCCCCCGCGCCGGCCGGCCGGGCATGATGGCACTGTGCAGATCTCCGCGCGCGGCGACTACGCGGTCCGGGCAGCCCTGAGCCTGGCCACCGCGTACCCCACCCTGCTGTCCACCCAGGCCATCGCGGCGGAGCAGGACATGCCCCGCAAGTTCCTCGAGGCGGTCCTGGCCGACCTGCGCCGGGCCGGGATCGTCCGAGCCCAGCGCGGCGCCGAGGGCGGCTACACCCTCGCCCGCCCGCCGCGCGAGACCACCATCGGGCAGGTGTTGCGCGCCGTCGACGGCCCGCTCGCCGGGGTCCGCGGGCTGCGCCCGGAGGAGACGCGGTACGAGGGAGCGGCGGAGAACCTGCCCCGGCTCTGGGTGGCGGTGCGCGCCTCGGTGCGCCGGGTGGTCGACGAGGTGAGCCTGAACGAGCTGGTCAGCGGCCGGCTGCCGGCGCACGTGCGCAAGCTGACCGCCCAGCCGGACGCGTGGGAGCCCCGCTGATCACAGCGTGCTGACCACCTCCTCGTAGGGCAGCCGGGGCAGCCGTTCCCGCCAGGCGTCCGGCGCCGGGCGGCCGATGTTCATCAGCAGCAGCACCCGGTGCCGCCCATCCGGGAAGAACTCGCGCTCCACCCCGGCCGGGTCGAACCCGGCCATCGGGCCGGCGGCCAGCCCGGCGGCGCGGACCCCGACCACCAGGTAGCCGATCTGGAGCGCGGCGTTGAACCGGGCCTGCGCCTCCCGGCCGGCCGGGTCGCCGGTGAACCAGTCGCGGGCGCCGGGGCGGTGCGGGAACAGCTCGGGCAGCCGGTCGTGCCAGTCCACGTCGGCGGCGAGCACCGCGGTCAGCGGTGCGGTCGCCGTCTTGTCCCGGTTGCCGGCGCTGACGTACGGCAGCAGCCGCGCCCGGGCCGCCGCGGAGCGCAGCAGCAGCACCCGCAGCGGTTGGGCGTTCATCGCGGTCGGGCCGTACCGGACCAGGTCGTGGACGGCGCGCAGCTGCGCGTCGTCGACCGGTTCGGCGGTGAACGCGTTGGCCGTCCGGGCCGCCCGGAACAGCAGGTCCTGGGCGGCCCGGTCGAGCGCGAGCAGTTCGTCGGCGGCGGTGGTCACCAGGACCCGGGCCAGTCGCCGAGCGTGGTGGTGTAGCGGCCCCGGTGGTGCAGCAGCGGGTCGCCGTCCTCGCCGGCGCCCAGCGCGAGCGGTTCGCCGAGCAGGATGGTGTGGTCGCCGGCCTCGATCCGGCGGACCACCCGGCACAGCAGCACGGCGAGCGCGTCGCCGATCAGCGGCACGCCGAACGGCCCGGTGGTCCAGCCCGGGTGGGCGGTGAACCGGTCGATGCCGCTGGTGGCGAAGATCTGCGCGATCTCCTGCTGCCCGGAGGCGAGCAGGTGCACGGCCACGTGCTCGGCCTGCTCGACGGTGGGCCAGCTCGACGAGGCGCGGCCGAGGCAGACCGACACCAGCGGCGGGTCCAGCGACACCGAGGTGAACGAGGTGGCGGTGAAGCCGGCCGGCGGCAGGTCCGCCCGCATCCGGTTGCCACGCAGGCCGGGCGTGGTGACCACGGTGACCGTGGACGCCTGCCGGCGCAGCAGGCCGCGGAACGAGTCGACGTCGACCGGGCGCAGCTCGACGGTGCCGGCGTCGGGGCGGTCCACGGTGGTCACGACGCCACCAGCTCTCGGGTGGCGTAGACGCTGGCCGGTCGGGGCAGGCCGTAGTGCTCGCGCAGGGTGCGCCCGGTGTATTCCGACCGGAACAGCCCGCGTCGGCGCAGCAGTGGTACGACGTGGTCCACGAAGGCCTCCAGTCCGTGAGGTAGCAGCGGTGGCATGACGTTGAAGCCGTCGGCGGCGCCCTGGGTGAACCAGAGCTCGATCTGGTCGGCGATCTGCTCCGGGGTGCCGACCACGACGCGGTGCCCGCGCCCGCCGCCGAGCCGGCCGATGAGCTGGCGCAGGGTGAGCCGTTCCCGGCGGGCCAGGTCGACCACGAGCTGGTAGCGGCTCTGGTGCGACTGCACCGCGTCGGCGTCGGGCAGGTCCGGCAGCGGCCCGTCCAGGGGCAGGCCGGTCAGGTCGAGCCCGGTCATGCCGGAGAGTTGGGCGAGGGCGTGCTCGGGCACGATCAGCGCCTCCAGTTCGTCGGCGAGGGCACGGGCTTCGGACTCCGTACCCCCGATCACCGGCGCGATACCCGGCAGGACCTTCACCAGATCCGGGTCGCGGCCGGCGTCGGCGGTGGCCCGCTTCAGCGCGGTGTGGAAGGCCTGGCCGTCGGCGAGTGTCTGCTGGGCGGTGAAGACGGCCTCGGCGTAGCGGGCGGCGAACGCGATGCCGTCGGCGGACGAGCCGGCCTGCACCAGCAGCGGGCGGCCCTGCGGCGGGCGGGGCGTGTTGAGCGGCCCGTGCACCCGGAACCGCTCGCCCGTGTGCGCGATCTCGTGCACCCGGTCGGTGTCGGCGAAGACGCCGGCCGCGGTGTCGAGCACCAGCGCGTCGTCCTCCCAGCTGTCCCAGAGCTTGATCGCCACGTCGACGTACTCGGCGGCGCGGCGGTAGCGGTCGGCGTGCGCGGGGTGGTCGTCGAGGTTGAAGTTGCGGGCCTCGCGGGCCTGCGCGGAGGTGACGATGTTCCACCCGGCCCGGCCGCCGCTGAGGTGGTCGAGCGAGGCGAAGGCGCGGGCCAGGTTGAACGGCTCGGTGTAGGTGGTCGAGGCGGTGGCGATCAGGCCGATGTGCTCGGTGGCCGTGGCCAGCGCGGCGAGCAGCGTGATCGGTTCGAAGACGGCCTGGATGTTGTGCCGCACGGCCGGGCCGACGGCCAGCCCGTCGGCGAGGAACACCGAGTCGAGCGTGCCCCGCTCGGCGATGCGGGCCAGCTCCTGGAAGTGCCGCACGTCGGCGAGGCGGCTCGGGTCGGTGCGCGGGTGCCGCCAGGCGGCCTCGTGGTGGCCGACACCCATCAGGAAGGCGTTGAGGTGCAGGGTCCGGGACATGGCGGTTCCTCTCAGGCGGTGGTGACGTCGACGCGCCAGGTGGAGAAGCGACGTTCCCCGGCGACGAGGAGCTGGTTGACCACCAGCCCGATGGCGGAGATGGTGATGATCCCGGCGTACATGTCGGGTATCGCGAAGTTGTACTGCGCGTAGTTCACGAGGTAGCCGAGCCCGGCCTTGGCACCCACCATCTCGGCGGCGACCAGCACCAGGATCGAGTACGCCCCGGCGAGCCGGACGCCGGTGAACAGGGTCGGCACGGACGCCGGCAGGATCACCTTCTGGAACAGCCGCAGGTGGTTCAGGCCCATCGAGCGGGCCGAGCGGACCAGCAGCGGGTCGACCCCCTTCACCCCGGCGATCGTGTTCAGCAGGATCGGCCAGGAGCAGGCGTAGACCACCAGGGCGATCTTGGAGGTCTCGCCGAGGCCGAGGATGAGCACGAAGACCGGCAGCAGCGCGAGCGCGGCGGTGTTGCGGAACACCTCCAGCAGCGGACTGAGCAGGTCGGCGAGGGGCCGGTACCAGCCGATCAGCAGGCCCAGCGGGATGGCGGTGACCACGGCGAGCGCCAGGCCGGTCAGCGACCGGGTCAGGCTGGCGCCCACGTGCTCGGCCAGCTGGCCGCTGCGCAGCAGCTCCCACCAGGCGACGAGCACCTCGGACAGCGGCGGCAGGAAGACCCGGTCGACCAGGCCGGTGCGGGGCACGACCTCCCAGATCGCGGCGAGCGCCAGCAGCGCGGCGCTGCGGTGCAGGACCCGGCCGCCGGTGGCGAGCAGCCGGCCGGGCCGGCGCACGACGGCGGCCGGGGCGACGGCGGGCGCCGCGGTCGGGCGGGCCGGGGGCGCGGCGACGTCAACCAACGGGGGCCTCCTCGCGTACGGCGGACTGCGCGGCCCGTACCTCGTCGCGCAGCAGCGTCCAGATCCGGTGCCGGTGGTGCCGGAACGCGTCGGTGGACCGGACGTCCTCCTCCGCGTCCCGGTCGCCCAGCTCGATGTCGATGACCTGCTTGATCCGGCCGGGCCGCGACGTCATCACGGCGACCCGCTGGCCGAGGTGCACGGCCTCGTCGATGCCGTGCGTGATGAACACGACGGTCTTGCCGGTGGCCTGCCAGATCCGCACCAGCTCGTCCTGGAGCGAGTCGCGGGTCTGGGCGTCGAGCGCGGCGAACGGCTCGTCCATGAGCAGCACGTCCGGGTCGTACGCGAGGCTGCGGGCGATGGCGACGCGCTGCTTCATGCCGCCGGACAGCTCGTGCGGGTAGCGGTCGGCGAAGCCGGTGAGCCCGACCAGGTCGAGGTGGTGGGCGACCAGGTCGGCGCGCTCGGTGCGGGGCAGGCCCTTGGCCTCCAGCCCGAACGCCACGTTGCCGGCGGCGGTGCGCCAGGGCAGCAGCGCGTACTGCTGGAAGACGATGCCCCGGTCCAGGCCGGGCCCGGTGACCGGGCGGCCGTCGACCAGCACCTGCCCATCGGTCGGGGTGGCCAGCCCGCCGAGCAGGTCGAGCAGGGTGGACTTGCCGCAGCCGCTGGGACCGACGACGACCAGGAACTCACCGGGGCGTACGCCGAGGGTGAGGCCGTCGAGCGCGATGACCGCGCCGCCGCCGCCACGCCGGCCGGGGAAGACCTTGCGCACCCGGTCGAAGAGGATCTTGTCGGTGCTCACGCGCCACCGCCCGGGTTGGCGAACGCGTTGAACCGGTTGGTGTAGAGGTCGGCCGGCTTCGGCCGGGCGCCCTTGAGCTCGCCGGCGTCGGCCAGCCAGTCGATCCAGGTGGCGAACTCCCGGTCGGTGATGACGCCGCCGGTCTCCGCCACGCCGCTGGACTTCCAGTAGTCGACCAGCGTGGCGTCCTCGTTGCGGCCGCGCTTGTCGATGATGGACCTCAGCCGGGCCACCACCGTCTCCCGTGGTTGGGTCCGGGCCCACTCGATGGCCTTGCCCACACCGGTGACGAACGCGCGGACGGTGTCCGGGTTGCGGGCGATGAAGTCGTCGCGGAAGACGTAGCTGCCGGCGCTGAACGCCCCGAGCAGCTCGTAGTCGGTGAAGACGGTGCGGATGCCGCCGGCCGCGACCGCCTTGTCGCGGATCACGCCGCCGAGCACCGCCACGTCGATCTGCTGGGCGCGCAGCGACTGTTCGGTGTTGACCGGGGGCAGCGCGACCAGCTCGACCCGGGCGATCTCGGCCGGGGTGAGGCCGCCCCGGGCCAGCCAGGTCCGCAGCACGGCCTCGGCGTGCGCGCCGAGCGTGTTCATGCCGACCCGCTTGCCGATCAGGTCGCGGGGGGCACGGATCGGGCTGCCGTCGAGCACGTAGTAGCCCTGGAAGGTCTGCGCGTCGGAGCCGTAGTAGCTGACCACGGCGGTGATCGGGGCGTTGGCGGCCTGGAGCTTGACGATCGCGCCGTTGAAGGCGCCGCCGAAGTCGCTCTGGCCGGTGGCGGTGGCCTGGATGTCGGCCGGCCCGCCGGTGACGTTGCCGATCCAGTTGAGCTTCACGTCGCCGAGGTAGCCGAGGTCGGCGGCGAGTTCGGGGAGCGTCACCTGGCCGACCGAACCCTGGTAGCGCAGTTCGGTGGTCCGGGCGCCGTCGGCGGCGGCGTCGGCGCCGCATCCGGCGGCGGTGGCGAGGGTGAGCAGGGCGACGGCGGCGGCGAGGGCACGCCGGAACGTTCGGAGGGAGGGCATGGCGGAGTCTCCTGATCTGTCCACGATGCGGTGGAGGGGGCCCACGGGGGCCGGGAGCGCACGCCGTACCGCGCCGGGCCACGGTGCGCCGGCGGGGGGAACGGACGGGCGGAGGGGGAACGACGAGCGCTCGGCTCAACAGAGCGCGCTCGCGTGCCGGACCAGGTCGACGTGCACGCGAGCGGTGAGGAGAAGCTCGTTCCGCTGCGACATGTCCTCATGCTGCCGGCCGTTCTCTCCGCCGGTCAACGCCCTTCCAATCAGTGAGACTTTCATCGCTGGCTTTGTTACGAGCCGTCGCCACCAGCATTTACCACCCCTTAACACCTACCCGTTGAATAGAGATTGTGCCGGGCGGTAGGCCCACCGTCCAGAGCGGATCCGACCGGGTTTCGCGAAACGTCGATCCGGGCATGTTCGATGCCGCAGAGGCAGGGAGACGAAGAAGGAGGCACCCCCGATGGGCGTCCAGTTCCGCAAGCGCAAGAAGTACGGGCCGCTGATCCTCCACTTCACCCAGAACGGGTTCTCCTCGTGGAGCATCAAGATCGGCCGTTGGTCCTGGAACTCGAACACCCGCGCCCACCGCGTGGACCTTCCGGGGCCGCTCTCCTGGAAGCAGGACAAGGCCTGACGGTCCGCGGACCGTTACGACGAAGGGGACGCCGGCGGTTCGCCGGTCGTCCCCTTCGTCGTCCGGGCCGGGTTCGCCGTTCGGCCGCCGACGAGGACCCCCCCGACGGAACAATCTCGACATGGCGGATCTGACCCTGCGGCGGATGCGGCGGCGGGCCGTCGCGGCCTGCGTGCTGATGCTGGTCGGCTACTTCCTGGTGCCGGTCGAGGCGGACCCGAACGGGCTGCGGCTGGCCCTGCGGTCCGCCGGCACGCTGCTGCTGGTCGCCGTGGTCGCGTTCCTGGTCACCGGCCAGGTCCGCCGCCAGCTCACCCGCGAGCAGCCGACCGGCCGGGAGGAGGACCGGGCGCTCACCCGGCTCGCCGTCGCGCTGATCGCCGGGCTGCTGGTCTTCGCGTTGGCCGACTACGTGGTGGCGGACACCCGGCCCGGTGAGTTCGTCGGGCTGCACACCCGGATCGACGCGCTCTACTTCGCCCTGGCGACGCTCACCACGATCGGCTACGGCGACGTGCACGCCCAGGGGCAGATCGCCCGGGTGGCCGTCTGCGCCCAGATGGTCTTCAGCATCGGCGTGGTCGCCACCGGCGCGTCCGTGGTGGTCAGGCAGATGACCCAGCGGTCGGGGCGACGCTGATCCGCACGTCGCCGCCGAGCCGGCCGTGCTCCGGGTCGCGGGTCACCGCGCCGGCGGCGAGCATCGAGGCCAGCGCGCGGTTGGCGTCGGCGGGCCGGTAGACCGTGTCCGTCGCGGCGAAGCGGCGCAGCTCGCTGACCGTCCGCGGGCCGGAGCGCTCCAGCTCGGCCAGCAGCTCGCGCCGCAGCGGGCCGGGCTCGGGCTCCAGCGAGATGTCGAGCAGCCGGCCCTGCGGATCGGCCGGGTCGCGGTAGCGCACCCCGGCGTATTCGTCGACCGCCCAGAGCGCCTCCTTGACCGCCTCCAGACCCCGGTCGGAGCCGGTGGCGTAGCCGAGCAGCCGGGCCGGCCCGTCCCCCACCAGCTCGACCTCGGTGACCAGCGGGAAGCCGGCCGCGGCCAGCGCCGGGCGCAGCGACCGGCCGGGCGCGGTGACCAGCAGCAGCTCGGCCGGGCGGCCGGACGCGGCGGCGGCCAGCAGGGCCGGGTCCGGCTCGGCGCCGTCGACGAGGGTGAACAGCGGCGCGCCGGCCGCCCCGGCCGCCTTGAGCGCCACCGGCAGCCGGTCCGGCGAGCCGGGCACCACGTGCACGGCGACGTCGCCCGGCAGGTCGGCCTCGGCCGCGCCGAGGCGCGCCGGCAGGTCCGGGTCGGCGTCCGCCAGCACCAGCACGGTCAGCCGCCGCCCGCGCAGCCGGTCGGCGAACTCGGCCACCACCCGCAGCGCCGCCTCCGCGCCGACGGCGGCGCCCCCGGCGTACGCGAGCGCGAGCGTGGCCCGCCGGGCCCGGTGCAGCGCCGCGGGGAGCCAGTGGTCGAGCTGGCGGACGAGCAGCTCGCGCAGGACGGCGTCGGTCGACATGGTGCCGTTTCTACCGCACCCGGGCGGCGTCGTGGCCGCGTACCCCGGTCAGGCCGGGACGGAGATGCCCACGCCGCCGCGGGTCTGGCCGCCGTAGCGCTGCCTCTCGCGGTCCAGGTCGAGCCGGCCGATCCGCTTGCGGGCGGCGAGCGCGGCGTCGTCGAGCAGGGCGGCCGGGACGATCCAGACGATCTCGAACTCCAGCCCGTCCGGGTCGCGACCGTAGAGGCTCTTGGTGGTGCCGTGGTCCGACGTGCCGACCAGCGCGCCGGCGGCGGCCAGCCGCTCGGCGGTGGCGCCCAGCTCGTCGAGCGTGTCCAGCTCCCAGGCCAGGTGGTAGAGGCCGACGGTGGCCCGGCCGGCCTGCGACGCCCCGGCCGCCGCGCCGATCTCGAACAGCCCGAGGTCGTGGTCGTTGGTGGAGTCGGGCGCCTGGAGGAAGGCGGCGCCGCGGAAGCCGTCCGGCGTCATCGGGACCCGGCGGAAGCCCAGCACGTCGCGGTAGAAGGCGACGCTGCGCTCCAGGTCACTGACGTAGAGGACGGCGTGGTTGAGCCGGTGGATTCCCATGGCTCCGACGGTACCCCGGTTTGGTTGAGCGTTCAACAACCGGCGTTATGATGGTCGTCATGACCCGGTGGCTGGAACCCGACGAGCAGCGGACCTGGCGCGCCTTCCTCACCGCCTCCCGGGCGCTGATGGAGACGCTCGACCGCGAGCTGCAACGCGACGCCGGCATGCCGCACGCCTACTACGAGATCCTGGTAAGGCTCTCCGAGGCCCCCGACCGGCGGCTGCGGATGAGCGACCTGGCCGACGCCACCGGCTCCTCGCGCAGCCGGCTCTCGCACGCCGCCGCCCGCCTGGAGGCCGCCGGCTGGATCCGCCGGGAGGACTGCCCCACCGACCGGCGCGGCCAGCTCGCCGTGCTCACCGACGACGGCTTCGCCACCCTGGCCGCCGCCGCCCCCGGCCACGTCGAGGGGGTACGCAGGCACCTGTTCGACGCGCTCAGCCCGGCCCAGGTCGACCAGCTGCGTCGGATCAGCGAGACGCTCGCCGCGCACCTGACCGGATCGGGACCAAACTGATCCACTCCGGGGGTTGTACTTACCGTCGCCGGATGAGCACGATGGGGCGTGTCCTCCGGCTTCGCTGACCTGACCGTCCAGGCGCACCACCTGGTGTCCGAAGGCGACCTGACCGGCGCGCAACGGCTGCTCGCCGACGCGCTCAGCGACGCCGACCCCCGCCCCGCCAACGCCTCCCCCGAGCTGGCCGAGGCCGCCGGGTTGCAGGCCCGGCTGCTGGTCGCGCTCGGCGAGCCGCACTCCGCCCGGGGCTGGGCCGCGTTCGCGTACGCGGCGACCACCCGGCTGTTCGGCCGCTCCGACGAGCGCACCGTCACCGCCGCCGCCACCCTGGCCGCGGTGCTGCACCGGGTCGGCAGCGACGCCCGGGCGGCCCGGCTCTACTCCGACGTCATCATCGAGCTGACCGCCCGCGACGGGCCGGAGTCCCAGCGGGTGCTGGCCGCCCACGCCGACCTGGCCACGGTGGAATACGCGCGCGGCCAGTGCGAGGTGGCCCGTGACCGGCTCCAGGACGCGTGGGAGCTGCACCGCGAGGTCTACGGCGACGGCCACCCCAGCGGCATCAAGATGCTGGCCAAGCTCGGCGCGATGGAACGCGACTGCGGCCGGTACGCCGACGCGCACGAGCACCTGGCGCTCGCCGAGGACCTGTGCCGGGCCCACCTGGACTCCGACGACCCGCTCGCCGTGCAGGTGGCCGGGCTGGCCCGGGCCGCCGCCGACCCGGACCACGTCTGCCCCGCGCCCGAGCCGCCCGCCCCGGAGCCGCCGGTGGTGCCCGCCGCCCGCGTCCCCCCGCCCGCCGAGGGTCCCCCCGACCTGCCGCCCTACACCCCACCCGCGCTCGACGACCCGGTCCGGACGCCGCTCTACCACCCACCGGGCCGGGGCACCGACGCGGCGCACGTGCCCACGCCCCGCACCCCGCCCGAGGCCGACGGCGACGCGTTCGACGACTACCCGTGGCCGCCGGACGACCCGGTCGACCAGCCGTGGCGGCCCGGCGAGGACGCGCTGCCCCCGACCGTGGTCGGGCTCACCGACGACCCGCCGCCGGGCGTACGCCGGGTGCCGCCGGCCGACCCGCCCGGGCCACCGTCGCGCTACCTGCCGGTGCACGTGCCCCGGCCGCCCGCCGCCGAGCCGCGCGCCCGGCCCTGGCTGCCGCTGGCGGTGCTCGGGGTGGTGGTGGCGCTGCTGCTCGGCACCATCGCGGTGATCGCCGGGGTGTCCCGGGTGGACGACGCCCGCGACACGCCGCCGCCGGCGTCGAGCGGCCCGCCGGCCTCGACGCGTCCCGCCCCGACCACGCCGCCGGCCGCCTCCCCGGGCACCCCGCCCGGGCGGCTCGCGCTGACCGACCGGCGCGACAGCATCGTGCTGAGCTGGACCTACCCGACCGGCGCGGAGGGCCCGGTGGTGATCGCCGGGGGCCGCTCGGGCCAGCCGCAGGGCACGTTCGCCACGCTGCCGGCCGGCTCCACCGACTACATCGCCTACGGCCTCGACCGCACCACCGACTACTGCTTCACCGTGGCGCTCGTCTGGTCCACCGACAGCGTCGCGCGGACCGGGCCGGTCTGCACGAAACGGCGCCGCTGACACCTCACTCCGGGTCCGGCTCGGCCAGCGCCGGCAGGCGTACCGTCGCCCGCAGCCCGGGCGCGACGGCGCCCGGCGTCGCGTCCGCCAGCTCCACCGTGCCACCGGCCCGGCGCACCAACTCGCGCACGATGGCCAGGCCGAGGCCCGCGCCGCCGGCGTCCCGGGCCCGGGCGTCGTCCAGCCGGGTGAACCGGGCGAACACCCGCTCCCGATCCGCCGCCGGGACGCCCGGCCCGTCGTCGGTCACGGTGACCAGGTGGTACGCCCCGGCCGGGCCGGTCACGGCCAGCTCCACCGCGCCGTGCGCGTGCCGCAGCGCGTTGTCCACCAGGTTGACCAGCACCCGGCGCAGCTCCCCCGGATCCCCCTCGACCCACCACGCCCCGCTCGGCACGACCAGCCGCACGGGCGGGGACGGGTAGCGGGCGGCCACCGCGCGCAGCAGCCCACCCAGCTCCACCGGACCCACCGGCGACGGTCGCGCCGCCTGCTCGTCCAGGCGGGCCAGCAGCAGCAGGTCGTCGACCAGGCGGCCCAGCCGCTCGGTGTCGGCCAGCAGGTCGTCGGCCACCGCCGGCCAGTCGGTGTCGCCGCCGAGCCGGCGGGCCACCTCCAGCTCGGTCCGCATGTTGGTCAGCGGGCTGCGCAACTCGTGCGCGGCATCGGCGACGAACGCCCGCTGCCGGTCCCGGGACGCGGCCAACCGGTCCAGCATGTCGTTGAGCGTCACCGCGAGCCGGTGGATCTCGTCCTGCCCGGCCGGCACCGGCAGGCGTTCCGCGCCGGCCCGGCCGGTGATCTCGGCGGCGCCGCTGCGCAGCTCCTCCACCGGGCGCAGCGTCGCGCCGACCACCCGCCACGCCACCACCGCCAGCCCGGCCACCAGCAGCGGGAAGCCGACCAGCAGCAGGTTGCGCACCACGTGCAGGCTGTGCCGGACGTCGGAGAGCGACTTGGCCACCAGCACCGTGCGCGGCTCCTGGGGCGTGCCGGCCGGCACCGTCACCACCCGCACCGGCCCGGACATGCCGACCCGCTGCCCGTCCACCACCAGCCGCTGCCGCTGCCCGGGCCGCAGCTCGTCCGGGCCGAGCATCGGCACCAGGCGGTCCGCGTCGATCGACGCGGCCCGGATCCGGGCCTGCCCGTCGACCACCTGCACCCGCAGCTGCCCGCCGGCCACCGGCAACGGGTCCGGCAGCGCGTCCTCGGCGGTGAGCAGGGCGACCGCGTCGGCGGTGCGCAGCGCCTCCTCGTCCACCGACCGTTGCAGCGTCCAGCCGAGCGCGCCGAGCAGCAGCGCGCCACCGAGCGCGAAGCCGAGCACCAGCCCGAGCACGCCCAGCGCCAGCAGCCGGGCCCGCAGCCCCAGGCGGCGCAGCGGGCGGATCACGTGGCCAACCGGTAGCCGGCGCCGCGGACCGTCTCCAGCCGCTCCCGGCCGATCTTGCGGCGCAGGTAGCCGACGTAGACCTCCACCGCGTTCGGCGCGGTGTCGACCGAGGCGTCCCAGACGTGGTCCAGCAGCTCGGTCTTCGACACCACCTCGCCGGCCCGGCGCATCAGGTAGTCGAGCAGCGCGTACTCGCGGCTGGTCAGCACCACCTCGACGTCGTCCCGGGTGACCCGTCGCCGGGCCGGGTCCAGGCGCAGGTCGCCGACCGTCAGCACGGCCGGCCGCCGGGGCGCGCCGCGGCGCAGCAGCGCCCGCAGCCGGGCCAGCAGCACCACGTACGAGAAGGGCTTGGTCAGGTAGTCGTCGGCGCCGCAGTCCAGCCCGTCGGCCTGGTCGTACTCGCCGTCCTTGGCCGAGAGCATCAGCACCGGCAGCCAGCGCTGCTCGGCGCGCAGCCGGCGCACCACCTCGTAACCGGAGAGGCCGGGCAGCATCACGTCGAGGATCATCGCGTCGTACTCGCCGTGCCGGGCCGCGTCCAGCCCCTCCGGGCCGGTGCCGGCCACGTCGACCACGAAGCCCTCCGCCGACAGGCCCCGCCGCAGCGCCGCGGCGAGCCGCGTCTCGTCCTCCACCACCAGCAACCGCACCGGTCCAGGGTGCCACCATGGGGTCACCCGTAGGGGATCTCCTCAGCGTCGTCACAGCGACGATCGCGCAGCATGGAGCGCAGGAGGTGCACACTATGTCCGTGATGAAGAACCGCGCCGTGCTGCGCTGGCTGGTCCCGGTGACCGCGGGGGTCGCCGTGATCGGTGGTGGCGCCGCCGTCGGCACGTTCGCCGCCGGCGCCGACCCGGCCCTGCCGCCGCGCAGCGCGGCCCAGCTGTTGGAAGACCTGCGTACGTCCCGCCTGGACGGGCTCTCCGGCACCGTGGTGCAGCGCGCCGACCTCGGTCTGCCGCCGATCGCCGCGCTCGCCGGCCAGGCCACCGGCAACCAGCTCGCCGGCCTGGTCTCCGGCACGCACACGCTGCGCGTCTGGTACGGCGGCGAGGACCGGCAGCGGCTCGCCCTGGTCGACACGCTCGGCGAACAGGACGTGCTGCGCAACGGGCGCGACGTCTGGACCTGGAACAGCCGGGAGAACACCGCCGTCCACCGGAAGCTGCCGGCCGACGGCAAGGACCTGGCGTCCGCGCCGGCCACCCCGGCCGACGCCACCGAGCAGGCGCTGGCCGCGATCGACCCGACCACGGCGGTGACCGTGGGCCGCTCGGCCACGGTGGCCGGTCGGGACGTGTACGAGCTGGTGCTCACGCCGCGCGACAAGGCGTCGCTGGTGCACCAGGTGCGGATCGCGCTGGACGCGAAGGAGCACGTGCCGCTGCGCTTCGAGGTGCTCGCCGACGGCGCCGACGAGCCGGCGTTCGAGGTGGCCTTCACCCAGGTCGACTTCCGGACCCCGGACGCCGACCAGTTCCGCTTCAACCCGCCGCCCGGCGTCAGGGTCACCGAGGCGCCGGCCGACGAGCGGCCCGGGCCGGCCGGCCGGATGCCCGGTGCGCCGGGCGCCGGCAAGGCCACCGGCGGGGCGGACGCCGACCGCCCCGACGTGCGTACCGTCGGCACCGGCTGGACCACCGTGGTGGTCGCCAAGCTCGACGAGGCGCTCGGCGCGGGCGCCGGCGGCGCGAAGGCCGGCAAGGACGCGCCGGACGCGGAGATGCTGAGCCGGGTGCTCGGTGACCTGCCGAAGGTCAGCGGCGACTGGGGAAGCGGCCGGCTGCTCAGCGGCAAGCTGTTCAGCGTGCTGCTGACCGACGACGGCCGGGTGCTCGCCGGGCTGGTCACGCCGGAGCGGCTCTACCAGGCGGCCAAGGGCTGAACCGCCGCGCTCGGGGCCCGGTCGACGGACGTCGACCGGGCCCCGAGCCGTGTCCGGGCTTGGTCGGGTGGCGGGCGACGCGCTATCTTTCTCAGTTCAGGCACAAAAAAGGAATGGCTTTTGAATGCCATTCCTGCGGCAATTTTAGTCAATGAGGAGCCGGCTTGTCAATGCACTCCGACGTGGCGGGTGACCTGCACCAGGACGACGAGATCGGTCGCGAGCAGGAGTACGTCTCGATGCTCTACGACCGGCTGGACGGCATGCGGGACCAGGCCGCCCGCCGACTCGACGAGGAGTTGCGCCACACCGGCGGCACCCAGCAGGCGCGGTCGCAGCGCGACGCCACCGTCGCGATGTACGCCGACCAGGTCGAGCAGTTCTCCGCGGTCGAGTCCGGCCTCTGCTTCGGCCGCCTCGACGGCGACGAGGGCGTCGCCCGCTACATCGGGCGGATCGGCATCTTCGACACCTCCGGCGACTACGACCCGCTGCTGATGGACTGGCGCGCCCCCGCCGCCCGCCCGTTCTACCTGGCCACCGCCGCCAACCCGCAGGGCGTACGCCGGCGGCGGCACCTGCGTACCCGCGAGCGCAAGGTCACCGGGCTCAACGACGAGGTGCTGGACATCACCGCCGCCTCCCCCACCGCCCACGAGGAGGTCACCGGCGAGGCGTCGCTGCTCGCCGCGCTCAACGCCGGGCGTACCGGCCGGATGCGCGACATCGTCGAGACGATCCAGGCCGAGCAGGACCGGATCATCCGCGCCGACCTGCCGGGCGTGATGGTGGTGCAGGGCGGGCCGGGCACCGGCAAGACGGCGGTGGCGCTGCACCGGGCCGCCTACCTGCTCTACACGCACCGGCAGCAGCTCTCCACCCGGGGCGTGCTGCTGGTCGGCCCGAACGCCACGTTCCTGCGCTACATCTCCCAGGTGCTGCCGGCGCTGGCCGAGACCGGCGTGCTGCTGCGTACCCAGGCCGACCTCTTTCCCGGGGTGCACGCCCGGCGCATCGAGCCGGCCACCACCGCCGCGCTCAAGGGCCGCGCCGTGCTGACCGAGGTGCTCGCCGCGGCGGTCCGGGACCGGCAGTGGGTGCCGGCCGAACCGATCGCGATCGAGCTGCCCCAGCGGGAGGTGCTCACGCTCGACCCGGAGACGGTCCGCCAGGCCCGCGACCGGGTCCGCCGCACCGGCCGGGCGCACAACCTGGCCCGCGCGCTGTTCGACATCGAGATCGTGCACGCGCTCGCCGACCAGGTGGCCGAGCGCATCGGCGCGGACCCGCTGGGCGGGGAGAACCTGCTCTCCGAGGCGGACCGGGCCGAGATCCGCCGCGAGCTGCGCGAGGAGCCGGAGATCCGGGCCGCGCTGGACGAGCTGTGGCCGGTGCTCACCCCGCAGCGCCTGCTCGCCGACCTGTTCGCGTCGCCGGAGCGGATCGCCGCCGCCGCGCCGATGCTCACCGACGCCGAGCGGGCCGCCCTGCACCGGGAGCCCGGTGGCTGGACGCCGGCCGACGTGCCGCTGCTGGACGAGGCCGCCGAACTGCTCGGCGAGGACGAACGCGCCGCCGCCGCCCGCCGGGAACGGATCCGCGCGATGGAGCGCGAGTACGCCGAGGGCGTGCTGGAGATCTGGCGCGGTTCCCGCTCGATCGACGTGGAGGACGAGGCCGACGGCGGTGAGATCCTCGGCGTGACCGACCTGATCGACGCCGCCCGGCTCTCCGAGCGGCAGGAGGAGTCCGACCGGCTCACCACCGCGCAACGCGCCGCCGCGGACCGGACGTGGGCGTTCGGGCACGTCATCGTCGACGAGGCGCAGGAGCTCTCGCCGATGGCCTGGCGGCTGCTGATGCGCCGCTGCCCGAGCCGGTCGATGACCGTCGTCGGGGACGTCGCGCAGACCGGCGCGCTGGCCGGCACCCCGTCCTGGGGGGAGGCGCTGGCGCCGTACGTGGCGGACCGGTGGCGGTTGGAGGAGCTGACCGTCAGCTACCGCACCCCCGCCGAGATCATGGCGGTCGCCGCCGACGTGCTCGCCGAGATCGACCCGGCCCTGCGCCCGCCCCGCTCGGTGCGCGCCACCGGCGTACCGCCGTGGGACCGCACCGTCGCGGCGGCCTCGCTGGTCGACGCGCTGGTCGAGGCGACCGCGCGGGAGGCCGCCGGGCTCGGCGACGGGCGGCTCGGCGTGATCGTGCCGACCGGCCGGGTGACCGAGCTGGGCGCCGCCGTCGTCGCGGCGCTGCCCGAGGCGACCGTCGGTGAGCAGCCGGAGCTGGCGAACCGGGTGGTGGTGCTGACCACCGAGCAGGCCAAGGGGCTGGAGTTCGACTCGGTGCTGGTGGTGGAGCCGGAACGGATCGTGTCCGAGTCGCCGCGCGGGCACAGCGACCTCTACGTCGCGCTCACCCGCGCCACCCAGCGCCTCGGGATCCTCCGCGTGTAAGGAAGGGCCCCTCCTTAACGCATCCGGTAGAGGAGGGGCCCCTTCTTAACCACTGTCAGCCCGGGTTGGCGCCCTCGTCGGTGAAGTTGCCGACCTGGGCGCCGCTCGCCGAGGCGTCACTGGTTGAACCGCCGGACGGGGTGCTCATCCCACCGGTCGTGGCGTCCCCGGTGGTGGTCGGCGCCACCTTGCCCGGGTGCCGCTCCGGCTGCCGGGCCACCCGCCGCACGCTGGCCGGGCCGGCGGTGCCACCGGTCGTGGTGACCGCGCCCTGGCCCCGGGTGGGGCCGCCGTCGCGCAGCACGGTCGGGTCGACCGGAACGTGCGCGGGGTCGTCCGGATCCGACTCCTGGATCATCCGCTCCACGTCGGTCTGCGGCACGGTGACCTCGTCGAGCGCGCCCTCGCCGTACACGCCGCCGGCGACCCGCTGCTCGGCCTGCCGGGCGGCGTCCTGCCGCATGTCGTCCTCACGCACGTCAACCACCTCGTCGCTCCGGTGTCGGGTGTCAGTGATGCGTGCCCGAGGGCCGGTGGCTGAAACCGGCCCACCCCCGGTGACGCCTGATATACGCCCCGCTGTCCGGTTCCCCGCAGGGGCGGCGACGGCCGGGCATCCGGCGGTTAGCTTGTCTCCGGGGTCGGGTAGTCGGAGGGTGCCCCCGCCACAGAGCGCGAACCGTGCCGTGGCCGACCTGCGGTAGCGGGGCGAGGGTGTGCAGGTAACGACTCATCAAATCCTGAGGAGGACCAGATGAGCACGCAGGCTGCATCCACCAGGCCGATGAACCGGCCGATGTCCGACGTCCAGAACCGGGCGAGCATGCAGGACACGTCGACCCGTCAGATGCCGTCGATGCACGACGGCCACCGGGAGCAGATGCCCAGCCCCGGCACCGAGACGAAGCAGGCGTTCCTCACCACCGAGTTCTGGGTGTACGCCGCGGCCGTCGCGGTCGTCGTGATCGCCGCGTTCTGGCGGGGTGCCGCCACCAACGGCCTGAACATCAACAACCCGAACCAGGCCTGGTGGTACCTGACCGCGCTGACCGGCGCGTACCTGGTCAGCCGGGGCCT
The DNA here is from genome assembly GCF_900089585.1 of Micromonospora sediminicola. Taxonomy (NCBI): domain Bacteria; kingdom Bacillati; phylum Actinomycetota; class Actinomycetes; order Micromonosporales; family Micromonosporaceae; genus Micromonospora; species Micromonospora sediminicola. The sequence continues at coordinate 637,618 of NZ_FLRH01000004.1, forward strand.
GTCGAAGGCGGGCAGCGCGCGTCGCTCCGGCAAGGAGCGTCGAGGCCGGCACTGACCCTCACGGTCACGCCAACGGCGACGCCCCCGGGACCTGCGTCCCGGGGGCGTCGTCGCGTGCCGTCACTCCTCGCCGAAGTCCCCGCCGTCGTCGCCCTCGAAGGCGTCCTCGAGCATCTCGCCGGCGACCAGACCGCCGGCCACACCGAGCGCGGCGCCGGCCATCATGCCGCCCATCCCGGAGCCCCGGTGACCGTGGTGTCCCGGGTAGCCGGGGTGGCCGTGCGGCGCGCCGAAGCCCTGGGCGCGCAGGCCGCCGTAGCGGGACGTGGTCTCGCGCAGCCAGCCGTCGACCACCTGGGTCCAGTCGGTGCGCGCGGCGTCGCTGTGCGGGATGGAGTACCGGCCGAAGGCGTCGTGCCCGGCGCTGAGGAAGCCGCCGCGCTTGTCGCACTCCAGGATCACCTCGACACCCTGCTGGCTGGTCACGAACGTCAGCTCGACCTCGTTGACCGTCTGCGCGTACTGCGGCGCGGCGAAGAACTCGATCTCCTGGTAGAACGGCAACGTCTGCGGGACCCCGTAGATGTGGCCGCGCTCCAGGTCGGCGTGCTTGAACCGGAAGCCCAGCGCCTGGAAGGCGTCCAGGATCCGCTCGTGGATCGGCAGCGGGTGCACCGACACCTGGTCCAGGTCGGACTTGTCCACCGCCCGGGCCACCGCCAGCTCGGTGCGCAGGCCCATGGTCATGCCGCGCAGCCGCTGCCCGTAGACGTCGGTGACCGGGGTCTCCCACGGCACCGGCATCTGGAACGGGATGGCGAGCTGCTGCTTCGGGGCCAGCTCGAACGCGCCGCTGACCGGCATCCGGTGGAACTCCATGACGCCGGCGTACTCGGTGTCGCCGCCCTCGATCTCGACCCGGGTGACCAGGCCGAGGGTGATCTGCTCGATCCGCGCCGGAGCGTCGCCGCCGACCAGGTTGACGTGCCCGTCCAGGGCCAGGCCCGGCCGGGTGTTCGGGTTGGTCAGCACGGTGTCGACGCTCGGGCCACCCACGCCGAACGCGCTGAGCATCTTCTTGAAGACCATCGCAACTCCGCTTCCGCCGTAGGCGCGCTCCACCCTGGAGCACGCGGGCCGTGAGGGCACCCTAAATGGGACGGCTGAGAAGTGCCTGAAAGCGGACGGGACGCTCAGTCGGTGGGGACGACGATCAGTTCGCCCACCTGCTCGCCGAGCTGGCGGCGGGCCTCGACCGGAAGGCCGCCGTCGGTGATGAGCACGTCGGCCTCCTCCAGCGGGGCGATGGTGGCGATACCGATGGTCTCCCACTTCGTGTGGTCGGCGAGCACGACCAGCCGGCGGGCGGCCCCGATCAGACGGCGGTTCACCGCCGCCTCCAACAGGTTGGGGGTGGTGAAGCCGGTGCGCTGGCTCATCCCGTGCACGCCGAGGAAGAGCAGGTCGACGTTGAGCGCGGCGATGGCGGCCTCGGCGACCGGGCCGGTCAGCGCGTCCGACGGGGTCCGGATGCCGCCGGTGAGCACGACGGTCTGGTCGGCGCGGGGATTCTGGTAGAGCGCGTCGGCGACCGGGATCGAGTTGGTGACCACGGTCAGCCCGCGTACCTCGGCGAGCCGGGCGGCCAGCGCGGCGGTGGTGGTGCCGGCGGAGAGCGCCACGGCCATGCCCGGCTCGACCAGCCCGGCGGCCCGCTCCACGATCGCCTGCTTCTCGGCCCGCTGCCGGGCCGACTTGGCCGCGAAGCCGGGCTCCTCGGTCGAGCCGGGGCCGGCCAGCGTCGCCCCGCCGTGCACCTTGTCGACCAGGCCGCGTTCGGCGAGCACCTCCAGGTCCCGCCGGATGGTCATGTCCGACACGCCGAAGCGGCTGACCAGGTGGCTGACCCGGACGCCGCCGCGCTGGCGGATCAGTTCCAGGATGGCGCTCTGCCGTTGCTGGGCCAGCATCAGACCTCCACCTCGCGGACCACCGCCACCTCCCCCGCCGGCACCACCAGCTCGCCGTCGCACCGCTCGCCGCTGAGCAGCTCGACGCCGGTGGCCGGCAGCCGGGCCGACCCGTCGGTGTGGTTGACCACGAACAGCCAGCTCCGCTCGGCCGAGCGGCGGCGGACCACCTCCACCCCGGCCGGCGCGGCCACCGGCGGCCGCACGCCGGCCTCGGCGAGCAGCCGGGCCACCAGCCGGTCGGTGGCCGCGTCGTCGAGCCGGGTACCGACGTACCAGGCGGCGCCCGCGCCGACCGCGTGGCGGGTCAGCGCCGGCACGCCGGGCAAGGGCCCGTCGGCGTACGCGGCGAGCACCTCGGCGCCCTCGGCGTGCAGCCACTCGGTCCACACGTCGGCGCGGGCGCCGTCGTCGAGGCGGACCGTCTCGCCGGCGCGCAGGGGGAAGAACTCCTCGGTGCGTACGCCGAGCAGGTCGCGGAACGCGCCGGGGTAGCCGCCGAGCCGGATGTGGTCGTGCTCGTCGACGATGCCGCTGAAGTAGGTGACCAGCGCGGTGCCGCCCGCCTCGACGAAGCGGCGCAGCGCGTCGGCGTCGGCGTCGCGGGTCAGGTAGAGCGTGGGCGCCAGGACGAGCCGGTAGCGGGACAGATCCGCCGACGGGTGCACCACGTCGGCGGTGACCCCGGCCCGCCAGAGCGCGCCGTGCAGCGCGGCGAGCCGGTCGGTGTAGGTGACGTCGACGCTCGGGTGGGAGTCGAGTTCCGCGCCCCACCAGGCCTCGTAGTCGAACAGCAGCGCGACGTCGGCGGCGACCCGGCTGCCGCGTACCTCGGCCAGCGCCCGCAGGTCGGCGCCGAGCCGGCGGACCTCGCGGAACACCTTGGTGTCCGGCCCGGCGTGCGGGACCAGCGCGGAGTGGAACTTCTCCGCGCCGGCCCGGGAGGCGCGCCACTGGAAGAAGAGCACCCCGTCGGCGCCACGGGCCACGTGGGCGAGGCTGTTGCGCCGCATCTGACCGGGCGTCTTGGCGATGTTGCGGGGCTGCCAGTTGACCGCGCTGGTGGAGTGCTCCATCAGCAGCCACGGCGCGCCGCCCGCCACGCCCCGGGTCTGGTCGGCGGCGAGCGCGAGGTTCACCTGCGGTCGCGGGTCGGCGGCGGTGAGGTAGTGGTCGTTGGCGACCACGTCCACGTCCGACGCCCACGAGTGGTAGTCCAGATACTTGATGCCGGTGCCGATCATGAAGTTGGTGGTCACCGGCTGCGGGACGAGCCGGTTCAGCAGCTCCCGCTCGGCGCGCAGCTGGGCGCGTTGCTCGTCGGAGGAGAAGCGCAGGAAGTCCAGTTGCTGCGTCGGGTTGGCGAACGTCGGCGCGGCGCGCGGCGGGTTCACCTCGGCCCAGTCGTGGTAGCGCTGGCTCCAGAACGCGGTGCCCCAGGCGGCGTTGAGCGCGTCCAGGTCGCCGTAGCGCTCGCGCAGCCAGCGCCGGAACGCCTCGGCGCTGACGTCGCAGTAGCAGTGCACGTTGTGACAGCCCAGTTCGTTGGAGACGTGCCAGAGGACGACCGACGGGTGTGCCGCGTAGCGCCGCGCCACCGCCTCGACCAGGCGGAGCGAGCGGTCCCGGAACACCGGTGAGCTGGGGCAGTACGCCTGCCGGCCGCCGGGCCACAGCACGGCGCCGTCGGCACGCCGGGGCAGCGTCTCCGGGTGCCGGTGGGCCAGCCACGGTGGCGGGCTGGCGGTGGCGGTGGCCAGGTCGACGCGGATCCCGCCGGCGTGCAGCAGGTCGAGCGCGCGGTCCAGCCAGCCGAACTCGTACCGGTCCGGGGCGGGCTCCAGCAGGGCCCAGGAGAAGATGCCGACCGACACCAGGTTGACCCCGGCCTGGCGCATCAGCGCGACGTCCTCGGCCCACACCTCCTCGGGCCACTGCTCCGGGTTGTAGTCGGCGCCGTACCAGATGCCCTCGCCGTGCCAGTTCCGCATGACAGCAGAGCGTGCCCCCGGCCGCGACTCAAGTCAACACTTTCCAACATCGACAAAAGTTACAACGTTTACCTGCCCTTTCCCCTGCCACAGCTCGGTTATCGCCGGCCGTTCGCCCTCTTGACAGCGCCGAACCAAGGGGTAGCTTCAACCGCCACCGGCTATTTCTGTTCGGACATGTGGATTCTCGGTGAATCTCGTAGCGCACCTCTTCCACGCAGGAGGCACAGTGTCCCGTCCCCGCTCGCAGGCCGAGTACCTCGCCCGGCTCGTACCCCCCTCCGTCGCCGGCCTGAACCGGCGCTCCCTGCTGGCCGGCGCGGCCGGCGCGGGCGCGCTGCTCGGCACCGGCCTGCTCGCCGGCTGCGGCGACTCCGACTCCGGTTCCGGCGGGGACGCCAAGAGCGTCTCGCTCGGCTCGAACCAGTCGGACCCGAAGCCCAAGGACGTCGTCGCCAAGGTGATGGACGGCTTCAAGACGTCCTCCGGGGTGACCGTCGCCGTCAACACGGTCGACCACAACACGTTCCAGGAGAACATCAACAACTATCTGCAGGGCAAGCCGGACGACGTCTTCACCTGGTTCGCCGGCTACCGGATGCGGTTCTTCGCGGCCAAGGGCCTGGCCGGTGACCTCAGCGACGTGTGGGGCAAGCTCGACGGCTACTCCGACGCGTTCAAGAAGGCGTCGACCGGCGACGACGGCAAGCAGTACTTCGTGCCGGCGTCCTACTACCCGTGGGCGGTCTTCTACCGCAAGTCGGTCTGGCAGCAGCGCGGTTACCAGGTGCCCAAGACGCTGGACGACCTGAACACGCTCGGCGCGCAGATGAAGAAGGACGGGCTGAACCCGATCGCCTTCGCCGACAAGGACGGCTGGCCGGCGATGGGCACGTTCGACGTCCTCAACCTGCGGATCAACGGCTACCAGTTCCACATCGACCTGATGGCCGGCAAGGAGGCGTGGACCTCCGACAGGGTCAAGAAGGTCTTCGACACCTGGGCCGGCCTGCTCCCCCTGCACCAGCCGGACTCGCTCGGCCGCACCTGGCAGGAGGCCGCCCAGTCGCTGCAGCAGAAGAAGAGCGGCATGTACCTGCTCGGTCTCTTCGTCGGCCAGCAGTTCAGCGGCGCCGACCTGGAGGACCTGGACTTCTTCACCTTCCCCGAGATCGACTCCACGATCGGCGCGAAGGCCCTGGACGCGCCGATCGACGGCTACATGATGGCGCGCAAGCCGAAGTCCAAGGACGCGGCGGAGAAGCTGCTGACGTACCTGGGTTCGAAGGACGCCGCGAACATCACCGTGAAGAACGACCCGAGCACGCTGGTCGCCAACAGCGGCGCGGACACCGCCGGCTACACCGCGCTGCAGAAGAAGGCCGCCGAACTGGTCGGCTCGGCCACCGAGATCGCCCAGTTCCTCGACCGGGACACCCGGCCGGACTTCGCCTCCACCGTGATCATCCCGGCGTTGCAGCAGTTCATCAAGGACCCGAAGGACATCAGCGGGCTGCTCACCAGCGTCGAGAACCAGAAAAAGTCGATCTTCACCAGCTGACGGCGGAAGGGGGAAGGACATCATGTCCGACCTGCCCCTGATCCAAGCGGATCGCGCCGTGCCGCCGCCGGCCGCGACCACCACCGGTGGTCGCGGTCGCCGGCTACGGCTCCTGTCCCGCACCGACCGCGTGGTGATCACGCTGATGGTGTTGGTGCCCCTGCTGCTCGTCACCGCCCTGGTCTGGCTGCCGGCCGTGGCGACCGTGCTGCTCTCCGGCACGGACTGGGACGGCATCGGCCCGATCGGCGAGATCGACTGGGTCGGGTGGAAGAACTACGACGACGTGGTGAACATCTACCCGCCGTTCGTCCCCGCGGTGCAGAACAACCTGCTCTGGCTGGCCGCGCTGTTCGTGGTGGCCACCCCGTTCGGCATGTTCCTCGCCGTGCTGCTGGACAAGGAGCTGCGCGGCAGCCGGTTCTACCAGACCGCGCTCTACCTGCCGGTGGTGCTGTCGCTGGCGCTGATCGGCTTCGTCTGGCAGCTCATCTACAGCCGGGACCAGGGCCTGCTCAACGGCGTGTTCGGCGGCGACACCGACTGGTACGGCGACCCGAACGTCAACATCTGGGCGGTGCTGGTGGCCGCCGGCTGGCGGCACGTCGGCTACATCATGCTGCTCTACCTGGCCGGGCTCAAGGGCGTCGACCCGTCGCTGCGCGAGGCCGCCGCGGTGGACGGCTCCTCCGAGACCAGCACGTTCTTCCGGGTGGTGTTCCCGGTGATGCGCCCGATCAACATCATCGTGCTGGTGGTCACCGTGATCGAGTCGCTGCGCGCGTTCGACCTGGTCTGGGTCATCAACAAGGGCCGCAACGGGCTGGAGCTGATCTCCGCGCTGGTCACCCAGAACGTGGTCGGCGAGGCGAGCCGGATCGGCTTCGGCTCCGCGCTGGCGACGATCATGCTGATGGTCTCCCTGGTCTTCATCACCATCTACCTCTGGACCGTGATGCGGGAGGACAAGCGATGACCGCCGCCGTCTCCACCGGGCGCCGCCGGCCACTGCGGCCGGCCCGGGTAGTCCTGCACCTCTTCCTGGGTACGGTCGCGATCGGCTGGCTGTTCCCGATCCTCTGGGCGGTGCTCACGTCGTTCCGTTCCTACGAGTACACCGCCGCCAACGGCTACGTCTCGCTCGGCGGGTGGACGATCGACAACTACGTCACCGCGTGGCGGACCGCCGAGTTCGGCAAGCACTTCCTCAACTCGGTCTACATCACCGTCCCGGCGGTGCTGCTCACGCTCTTCCTCGCCTCGTGCGTGGCGTTCGTGATCGCCCGGTTCAGCTGGAAGCTCAACATCGCGCTGCTCGGCCTGTTCACCGCCGCGAACCTGCTGCCGCAGCAGGCCCTGCTCATCCCGCTGTTCCGGATGTTCACCGAGATCCCGCTGCCGGCCTGGATGAGCGACTCGGAGCTGCTCTACGACAGCTACTGGGGGCTGATCCTGGTCAACGTCGCGTTCCAGTGCGGCTTCTGCGTGTTCGTGCTGAGCAACTACATGAAGGCGCTGCCGCACGAGCTGTACGAGGCCGCGATGGTCGACGGGGCGAGCGTGTGGCGGCAGTACTGGCAGGTGACCATGCCGCTGTGCCGGCCGGCCCTGGCCGCGTTGGCCACGCTGGAGGTGACCTGGATCTACAACGAATTCTTCTGGGCCACCGTGCTCATGCGTACCGGCGACAAGTTCCCGGTGACCAGTTCGCTGAACAACCTGCGCGGCGAGTTCTTCACCGACAACAACCTGGTCTCGGCCGGCTCGGTGCTGGTCGCGGTCCCCACCCTGGTGATCTTCTTCCTGCTCCAGAGGCAGTTCGTCCGGGGCCTGACACTGGGAGCCTCCAAGGGATGACGATCGTCCACCTGCGCCGCGCGCGGACCAGCCTGGTGCTCGACGCGCGCGGACCGGGCCTGCCCCGGGTCGTGCACTGGGGCGCCGACCTCGGGCCGCTGCCCGCCGAGGACCTGCCCGCGCTGGTCGACGCCACCGTGCCACCGGTGGTCCCGAGCAGCTTCGACGCGCCCACCGTGCTGTCGCTGCTGCCCGAGGCGAGCGCCGGTTGGAGCGGCCGACCCGGCCTGGCCGGTCACCGCGACGGCCGGGACTGGTCCACCTCCTTCCGCCTGGTCGACCTCGACGTACGCGACGAACGCGCGACGTCACCCCCCGACGGCACCGCGGCCGTCGGGCCCGAGCTGTTAGGAGGGGCCCCTTTACCTGCACCAGGCGTTAACAGGTGGCCCTTCCTTTCCACTGTCGAGGTGCGGGCGGTGGACCCGGGGGCGGGGTTGCGCCTGACCGTCGAGATCGCGCTGGACGCGGCGGGACTGCTGACGCTGCGACACCGGCTGCGCAACGACGGCGACGGACGCTACGAGCTGCGCGAGCTGACGCCGGTGCTGCCGGTGCCGGCGGTCGCCACCGAACTGCTCGACCTGACCGGCCGCTGGTGCCGGGAACGCGCGCCGCAGCGGCACCCGTGGCCGATGGGCGCCTGGGTCCGCGAGGGACGGCACGGACGTACCGGGCACGACGCCACGCTGCTGCTGGTCGCCGGCACTCCCGGCTTCGGCTTCGGGCACGGCGAGGTGTGGGCGGTGCACACCGCCTGGAGCGGCGACCACGTCACCGTGGCCGAGCGTCGCCCGACCGGTGAGGCCACGCTCGGCGGCGGCGAGCTGCTGGCCCCCGGCGAGATCGTGCTGGGGCCGGGCGAGGAGTACGCCTCTCCCCTGCTCCACGCCGCGCACTCGGCCGACGGGCTGGACGGGCTCAGCGACGTGCTGCACACGCACCTGCGGGCCCGGCCGGAGCATCCGCGCACGCCGCGACCGGTGACGTTGAACGTGTGGGAGGCGGTCTACTTCGACCACGACCTGGACCGGCTGCGGACGCTCGCCGACCGGGCCGCCGAGGTGGGGGTGGAACGCTTCGTGCTCGACGACGGCTGGTTCCGCGGCCGGCGCCACGACCTCGCCGGGCTCGGCGACTGGTGGGTCGACGGCGAGGTCTGGCCGGACGGGCTGCAACCGCTGATCGACCACGTCCGCGTGCACGGCATGCAGTTCGGGCTCTGGGTCGAGCCGGAGATGGTCAACCCCGACTCCGACCTGTTCCGGGCCCACCCGGACTGGCTGCTCCAGACGCCCGGCCGGCTGCCGCCGGAGTGGCGGCACCAGCAGGTGCTCGACCTGGTCAACCCGGACGCGTACGCGTACGTGCTCGGCCGGCTCGACGCGGTGCTGGGCGAGCACGACGGCATCGCGTACCTGAAGTGGGACCACAACCGGGACCTCACCGAGGCCGGGCACGCCGGCCGGCCCGGGGTGCACGCGCAGACCGTGGCCGTCTACCGGCTGCTCGACGAGCTGCGCGCCCGTCATCCGGGCCTGGAGATCGAGAGCTGTTCGTCCGGTGGCGCCCGGGTCGACCTGGAGATCCTGCGCCGCACCGACCGGGTCTGGGCGAGTGACTGCAACGACGCGCTGGAACGGCTGTCCATCCAGCGCTGGACCGGCCTGCTGCTCCCGCCGGAGCTGATCGGCACGCACATCGGGCCGGAGCGCTCGCACACCACGCACCGGGTCCACGACCTGGGCTTCCGGGCGGTCACCGCACTCTTCGGCCACCACGGCATCGAGTGGGACATCACCGCGATCGACGCGACCACCCGCGCCGAACTCACCGCCTGGGTGGCGCTGCACAAGCGGCTGCGTCCGCTGCTGCACGGCGGCCGGGTGGTCCGGGTCGACCACCCCGACCCGGCCGTGCAGGCCCACGGCGTGGTCGCCCACGACCGCTCCGCGGCGGTGTACGCGGTCAGCCGGGTGGCCACCTCCGCGGCCCAGGTGCCGGGCGCGGTGCGGTTGCCGGGGCTGGACCCGCACCGGCGCTACCGGGTCCGCCCGCCGGCCGGGGTGCCGGAGCCGGCGCTGCTGGAGCTGACGCCCCCGGCCTGGCTGGCGTCCGGGACGGGGGTGACGCTGAGCGGGTCGGTGCTGGCGTCGGTCGGTCTGCAACTGCCCGCCCTGCACCCGGAGCAGGCGCTGCTGTTGGAGGCCGTCGCAACCTGAGCGTCAGTCCTCCGCGGCGTCGAACGCCTTACGGGCCCTCTCGATCTGCGGCATGTGCGCGTCGGCCCACTCGAGGAGGGCGTCGACGGGACCGCGCAGCGTCTTGCCCAGCGGGGTGATCCGGTATTCCACCGCGACCGGGCGGGTGGCCACGACGCGGCGTTCGACGATGCCGTTGCGTTCGAGTCGGCGCAGCGTCGCGGTCAGCGACTTCTGGGTCACGGCCGGAACGGCGCGGCGCAGCTCGTTGAAGCGGCACGGCCGCTCGCACAGCTCGTTGAGGATGCTGAGCGACCACTTGTCCAGCACCTGGTCGAGCAGGTCGCGGTGGGGCGCGTCGATCCGCAGCTCACCGGCGCGAGGGGCGGTGGTATCGCGCATGAAACCAGGTCTCCTTGAAGTGTCCTTCGTCAACTAGGTATCAATGGTAAACCTCAGCACGTCCACCAGAGGAGACATGATGCCGGTCATCCGCTTCAGCCCCGACGGCCTTCAGCCGCACACGCCCTACGACCACGTGGCGGTGTCCACCGGGTCACGCCACATCCATGTCAGCGGCCAGATCGCCCGACGCGGCGACGGCACGCCCGTCGCGCCGGGCGACCTGAGCGGACAGGTCGCGCAGGTGCTGCGCAACACCGCCCTCGCCCTCGCCGGCGCCGACGCCTCCTTCGACGACGTGGTGCGGCTGACCTTCTACGTCACCGGGTGGAAGCCCGAGCGGATCGAGCCGTTCATGGCCGGGATCGAGTCGGTCGCCGAGGAGCTGGGTCTGCCCCGCCCGCTGCCGCCGGCCTCACTGATCGGCGTGGAGCACCTCTTCGAGCCCGACGTGCTCGTCGAACTGGAGGCGACCGCGATCACGGGGTGACCGGACCTCCCCGAACTTTCTTCGCCGGCGGATGTCGAGAACCGGGGTGGCGGCTTCTACCGGAGGGTGCAGGCACCGACAATCGGTGCTCGGGCGTGAGGAGCGAATCGTGAAGTACATGCTGCTGATGCAGTTCAGCGCCGCCGGGGCCGAGTTCCCGTCCGTCGACACCTGGACGCCGGAGGAGTTCCGCGCCCACATCGACTTCATGGGCGAGGTCAACGCCAAGCTCGTGGCCGACGGGGAGTTCGTGCAGGGCGAGGGGCTGGGCGGGCCGCAGCAGGCCCGGATCGTGCGGGCCGGCGCGAACGGCGCGCCGGTGGTCACCGAGGGCCCGTTCGCGGAGACCAAGGAGTTCCTGGCCGGCTTCTGGATCGTCGACTGCGAGACCCCGCAGCGGGCGGCCGAGATCGCCGCGTTCATCTCCACCGCGCCCGGCCCGGGCCGACGGCCGCTGAACATGCCGATCGAGGTGCACCCGGTCATGTCCGGCCCGCCGCAGGAGATGTGACGCTGACCGACCACACCGTCGAGGACCTGCTGCGCGAGCTGGCGCCGCAGGTCCTCGGCGTGCTCGCCCGCCGCTTCGGTGACTTCGCCACCGCCGAGGACGCGGTGCAGGAGGCGTTGCTGGCGGCGACCCGGCAGTGGCCCGCCGAGGGGGTGCCGGAGCATCCGCGCGGCTGGCTCACGCAGGTCGCGTACCGGCGGATGATCGAGCTGGTGCGGGCCGAGACGGCCCGGCGCGACCGGGAGGAACGCGCGGCCCGGCGCTCCGGCGACGACCGGCGGACCGCGCCGGCCGCCGACGAGCCGCTGACCGGCGAGCGGGACGACACGCTGGTGCTGCTGTTCCTCTGCTGCCACCCGACGCTGAGCACCCCGTCGGCGATCGCGTTGACCCTGCGCGCGGTGGGCGGCCTGAGCACCGCCGAGATCGCTCGTGCGTTCCTCGTCCCCGAGGCCACCATGGCGCAGCGGATCAGCCGGGCCAAGCAGCGCATCCACGACTCCGGGCTGCCCTTCCGGATGCCCGAGCCGGCGGACCGGCAGGCACGCCTGGCCGCCGTGCTGCACGTGCTCTACCTGATCTTCACCGAGGGGCACACCGCCAGCCTCGGCGACGACCTGCGCCGGGTCGACCTCTCCGAGGAGGCGGTCCGACTGACCCGGGAGATGCGCCGGCTGCTGCCCGACGACAGCGAGGTGGCCGGGCTGCTCGCCCTGATGCTGCTCACCGACGCGCGCGCCGCCGCCCGGACCGGCCCGTCGGGCGAGTTGATCCCGCTGGCCGAGCAGGACCGCTCCCGCTGGGACGCCGCCGCGATCGCCGAGGGGACGGCGCTGGTCACCGCCGCGATGGCCCGGGGGCCGGTCGGGCCGTACCAGATCCAGGCCGCGGTCGCCGCGCTGCACGACGAGGCGCCGAGCGCGGCGGACACCGACTGGCCGCAGATCCTCGCGCTGTACGGCGTGCTGGAGCGCCTCACCGGAAGCCCGGTGGTGGCGCTCAACCGGGCCGTCGCCACCGCCATGGTGCACGGCCCGGCCGCCGGCCTGGACGCGCTCGCCGGCCTGGCCGGTGACTCCCGGCTGGCCGGCTCGCACCGGCTCGACGCGGCCCGCGCGCATCTCCACGAGATGGCCGGCGATCGCGACGCCGCGGTGACCCACTACCGGGCCGCCGCCGCGCGCACCACCAGCCGCCCCGAGCAGGAGTATCTCCAGCTCCGCGCCGCCCACCTGGCCACACCACCCCCTCGGCCCTGAGCCAGGAGTTTGCGTCGGACTCCTGAGTCGTCAGGCGGTGGGGCGGGGGGTGGTGGCGCCGCGCAGGGCCAGGGCGACGGTGGCGAACAGGGCCGCGCCGCAGCCGACGCCGGAGACCAGGGCGACCGTGGCGGCGCTGCCGCCGAGCGCGTGGACCAGGAAGCCGGCGATGCCGAGCGCGGTCATCACGGCGCCGAGCCAGTGGTAGCGCGGCATCCGCCAGACCGCGGCGAGGCCGAAGAAGTGCACACCCACCACCACCGCGACCCACGCGACCGCCACCTCGGGCCGGTCCAGCACGTTGTTGATCACGGACAGGCCGCCGAAGAGGGCGACCGCCTCCAGCGCCACCACGAGCCAGTAGCGGCGGTCCATGAAGGCCGCCGCCTCCCGCTCCGGTGCGGGCGTCTCCCGGCGGGCGACCCGGAACAGGCCGACCAGGAGCAGCGCGGCCACCAGCAGGCCGGCCACCCGCACCACGAGCGGCCACGGCGCGGGCAGACCACCGCTGTTGACCAGGACGAAGACGGTCCCGAACGAGATCGCCACCAGCGAGCCGATCACGAGCCCCGACGGTCGTCCCCTGGTCCCCGGCGTGCTCATCGTGTCCCCTCCCGACGATCGCGCCGTCCGGTCGGCCCGGCGCGCGGCAGATCGTACGGCAGGCCGTGCCCCGCACCCGCATCCGCGACCCGAACTCCTCGATCACACCGCTTGGGGGCGGTGGGTACGGTGCGGTGGTGTCCATGCACTGGGGACGGTGGTTGCGGCGAGGGCTGCTGGTCGTGGTGGTCGGGTCGACGGCGGCGCTCATCGGCTGGTCGCTGGTGGCCGACGGCAAGACGCCGGTCGCGGTGGTCTCCGGTGCGCTGGCCGCGCTGGCGACGATGTTCGTGCCGCCCGTGGTGACGGCGCTGAGGCCGGGCAGGACGTCGCACCGGAGTGGTCCCGTGCCGGCGCGCGTGTTCGGCGCGGTGCCTCGGGTGGCGTGGCACTTCCAGCCCCGGCCGGCGGAGGTCAAAGCGTTGCGGCGGGCGCTGAAGAGCCAGGGCCGGGCCGCGTTGGTGGCGTTGGCCGGGCAGCGCGGCGCGGGCAAGTCCCAGTTGGCCGCCGAGTACGCGCGGCAGTGCGTCGCGGACGGCTACGACCTGGTGGCGTGGCTCAACGCCGAGGGCGGCGCGACGGTCGAGCTGGCCCTGCTGGCCGAACATCTCGGGCTCCGGACCGGGGCCGAGCAGACGCCGCCCGAGTTGGCCACGGCGGTGACCCGGTGGCTCAGCGATGGCGGCCGGGCCCGCCGGCTCGTGGTGTTCGACAACGTCGACGACCCGGACGCGGTCGCGCCGTTCCTGCCCGGACCGGGCGGTGCCACGGTGTTGATCACGAGCAACCGGCAGGAGTTCGCGGCCATGCCCGGCGTGACCGTCGTCCCGGTGGGACTGTTCAGCCCGGAGCAGGGGCGGCGTTTCCTGCACGAGGCGACCGGGCTGCCGGACGGCGGGGACGCCGGCGAGGTCGGCGAGCAGTTGGGCTGGCTGCCGTTGGGCCTCGCGCAGGCCGCCGCGTACGTCGTGCGCAACCGGCTCTCGTACCGCCGCTATCTGGCGGCGTTGGACGGGCAGAACCTCGACGCCACGCTGCGCCGTCAGGCTGGCACCGACCATCCCGGGGTGCTCAAGGCCACGCGGTTGAGCGTGGCCGGGCTGACCGCCGACGATCCCGACGGAGACGCGGTACGCCTGTTGACCGTACTGGCGCTGCTGTCGCCGGACGGCGTCAGCCGGGAGATGCTCGTCGCCGGCGCCGACGGGCTGGGCCTGACCGGAGGGGTGGGGCGGGCCCTGGACCTGCTCGCCGGCGCGTCACTCGTCACGCTCGGCGGTGTGGTGGAGGACGAGCGGGGTCGCGACCGCGTGGTCGTGACGGTCCACCGGTTGACCGCCCGGGTGATCCGCGAGCTGGCCAGCAGGGCGGATGCCACACCACCGCTGGCGGACGCGGTCGCCGCCGCGACCGGCCTGCTGGACCGGCTCACCGGCGCCCTGCCCTCGGTGCAGGTCGCGCGCCGCCGGGCCGAGGTCGACGAGCTCGTCGCGCACACCCTGGCGCTGCGCGAGCACGCCACCGACGTGCCGCCGCTGAGTCAACTCGGCTGGGCGGCCGGTGCGTTGCAGGCCGCCGGCGACCTGGTCCGCGCCGTGACGCTGTCGGAGCAGCTGCTCGCCGACCACGAGCGCGTTCTGGGCGCGGAACACCCGGACACCCTGAGGTCCCGCAACAGCCTCGCGATCGCCTACCGGGTGGCCGGCCGCATCGACCTGGCCGTCGCCGCGCACGAGCGGAGCCTCGACGAGGTCGAGCGGATCCTCGGCCGGGACCACCCCGAGGCCTGGGCTTCCCGCAACAACCTCGCCGTCAGCTACCGCCTGGCCGGCCGCGCCGAACAGGCCGTCACCCTGCTCGAACAGACTCTCGACGAATTCGACCGGATCCTCGGACCCGACCATCCGAACACCCTGAAGGCCCGGGGCAACCTCGCCAACGCCTACGGATCGGCAGGTCGCATCGAACAGGCCGTCGCGATGCACGAGCGGAACCTCGCCGAGGCCGAGCGGATCCTCGGACCCGATCACCCGGACACCCTGAAGTCCCGCAACAACCTCGCCAACGCCTACCGGGCGGCGGGCCGCGCCGAGGAGGCGATCGTCCTGCACGAGCAGACCCTCGCGGACCGCGTCCGGGTCCTCGGACCCGATCACCCGGACACGCTGAAGTCCCGCAGCAATCTCGCCAGCGCCTGCCAGAAGGCGGGCCAGGTGGATCGCGCCGTCGCCCTGTACGCGCAGACGCTCGCGCACTGCGAGCGCGTCCTGGGACACGACCACCCCCTGACCGGCACGGTTCGTCGCCGGCTCACCCGGTTGGGGCGACGTTAGCGCCGCCCTCGCCGACCGGACCGGTGGCCGGGCCCGTGCGGACCCGGCCACCGGCGTACCCGGTCGGTCAGCTCGCGGCGCAGGTCACCGCCGGCACGGCGTTGGTGCCGTTCCAGCTGGCGATGAAGCCGAAGCTGGTGCTGGCGCCGGCGCCCAGCCGGCCGTTGTAGTCCACGTTGCGGGCGGTGTACGCCGACCCGCTGTTGCTGACCGTGGCGTTCCACGACTGGCTGACGGCCTGGCCGTTGGTGAACGTCCACTTCGTGGTCCAGCCGGTGATCGCGGCGGACCCCGCGGTCACCTTGACCTCGCCCTGGAAACCGCCCTGCCACGAGTTGACGACGGTGTACGTGGCGGTGCAGCCACCGGCCGGCGGGGGCGTGGTGGTCGGCGGCGTGGTCGGGCTGGGGCTGGTGGTCGGGCTGGGGCTCGTGGTCGGGGTCGGGCTGGTGGTGGGGCTGGGCGAGCTGCCGGCGAAGACGGACGCCTCCCGGGCGGTCGCGGCGATGCCGTTGGCCCCGTTGAAGATGCGCTGGCCCCAGCTGGTGAGCTGGGCCGGGTTGAAGCCGGTGGTCATGTCGAGGTATTCGACGCCGCCGCCGTTGCCGCTCCACGACCAGCCCAGGTAGCCGATGCCGTTGGCCTGGCTGTAGGACATGATCGCGTCCTCGTCGGGGTTGCCGTCGGAGTGGTTGAACCCGAACTCACCGACCACGATCGGCAGCCCGGCGGAGCGGAACCGCCCCAGGTAGTCGCTGATCTCGGCGGCGGTGTCGAAGACGCCGTACATGTGGATGGAGAAGACGGTGTTGCGCTGCGGGTCGGCGTTGAACACGGTGCCGGCGTTGTCGCGCATGGTGAACGACCAGTCCTGGCCCCAGTTCGGCCCGTCCACCATGATCGTGTGGGTGAGGCCGCCGGCGCGCAGCCGCTTGATCGCGTTCGAGGTGTCGGTGGTCCAGGCGCTGTAGCCCTGGTTGCCGAACGGCTCGTTGCCGATGTTGACGATGACGTACTTCTCCTGGCCCTTAAGCACGTCGGCGATGCTCAGCCAGTAGTCGGTGGCCCGGGCCAGCGTGGTGGCGGCGCCGTCCTCGCCGTAGCCGGTGGTGTCGTGCACCTCCAGCACGCAGATCAGCCGGTTGGCCTTGCACAGCGAGATCACGTTGGCCACGTCGGCGGCGCTGTTCTTGGTCCAGCGGTCGCCGCTGCCCAGCACCACCCGGACCGTGTTGGCGCCGAGCGCCTTGATGTTGGCGAACGAGCTGGTCTGCTGCGGGTACCAGGTGTGCGCGTGGTTGACCCCGCGCATGACGAACTCGGTGCCGTTGGCGTCGTAGAGCCGCCCGTTCGAGACGGAGAAACCGGCGGCGGCGTGCGCCGGCTGCCCGAAGGCGAAGACGGCGGCGAGGGCCGTCAGCAGGGCGGCGCCCGCGACGGAGAGCATCTTCTTCATGGCTGTCCTCAGGGGAAGGTGTCACCCCGTGCCCGAGCGGGGGTGCGGTGATGGTGACGAGGCGGTGGCGGCTGAGCCCGACAGCCGCGCCCGTGACTCCCGGCGGACGCCGGCATCAGCGTAGGCCGATGGGACGCGGAAGGCAACCGGTTAAGTCCTGCGGCGACCCGTGCCGTCACGGGCCGCCGCAGGGGCGGTCATCCCCACCACAGGATGGTGCGCCGTCCCGGTCTGAACCGGTTAAGCCGGACTGTAGGCAGCATCCGGCGCGGCGTCAAGACGATCGCCCGGGAAGCGGACACCCGGGTTGATCCGCCTGAGGCGGGGTATCCGGAGACGATCCACCCGGAAGGAGATGCGCCATGGTGAACGTCGGCTACACCCTGATGTGCGAGCAGGCCGGCCCGAAGGAGCTGGTGGACCACGCCATCCGCGCCGAGGCCGCCGGCTTCGACCACCTGGTCATGTCCGACCACTACTACCCCTGGCTGGAGTCGCAGGGCCACTCGCCGTACGCCTGGTCGGTGCTCGGCGCGGTCGCGCACGCCACCAGCCGACCCGAGCTGCTGTCGTTCGTCACCTGCCCGATCCGGCGCTACCACCCGGCGGTGGTGGCGCAGAAGGCCAGCACCATCGGGGTGCTCTCGGACGGTCGGTTCACGCTCGGCCTCGGCGCCGGGGAGAACCTCAACGAGCACGTGGTGGGCGGGTGGCCGCACGTGCAGCAGCGGCACGAGATGTTCGAGGAGGCGCTCCAGATCATCCGGCCGTTGCTCAACGGCGAGACGCTGACGTTCTCCGGCAACCACTTCGACGTGCCCGACGCGTACGTCTGGGACCGGCCGGAGCGACCGGTGCCGATGGCGGTGGCCGCGTCCGGTCGGCAGTCGGCGACGCTGGCCGCGGAGTACGCGGACGCCATGATCGCCACCGACCCGCTGTCCCACCTCGTCGACATGTACGACGAGGCCGGCGGCGCGGGCCGTCCCCGCTACGGACAGGTCGCCATCTGCTACGGCCCGGACGAAGCCGAGTGCCGCAAGATCGTGCACGACCAGTTCCGCTGGTTCGGCATGGGCTGGAAGGTCAACGCCGACCTGCCCGGCCCGGACGCGTTCGCCGCGGCCACCCAGTTCGTCCGCGAGGAGGACGTGGCCGAGGGCATCTCCTGCGGCCCGGACGTCGACCGGCACGTCGAGGCGTTCAAGAAGTTCGTCGACGCCGGGTTCACCCACGTGGCGCTGGTCCAGGTGGGCGGCGAGAGCCAGCCGATGTTCCTCGACTGGGCGCAGGAGGAACTGCTGCCCCGGCTGCGCGAGCTGTGACCCGCTCGGGCGTTGCCGCGGCACTCGCGGCAACGCCCGAGCCTGCTGCGAGGAGCTGATGTCATGCGTATCGGAAACACCGAGATCCGACCCGCCGGCGGCGGGTTCGGCTGCCTCCTGATGATCCTCTTCTCGATCGTCGCGTCGGTGGTGCTCACCGTCCTGCTCAACCTGGTCCTGTAGAAGCTCCCGCACCGCTCCGGCGGCGGCCACAGAATGTGGTCATGAACCTGCTGAGCGTGCTGCCGCTGGCCTTCGTGATGGTCGCCGGGCCGCAGGTGGTGAGCGCGATCTTCCTGGCCGCCAGCCGCGACCCACGCCGCAGCTCGGTGGCCTACCTGGCGGGCGCCACGCTGGGCATGCTGGTCGCGCTGACCGTCTGGTACGGCGTGTTCCGGCTGGTGCGGCACAGCGCCGGCAACGGGACCAGGGACAACGGCAGCCGGCACCTCATCGACTGGATCGTGCTGGCGCTGCTGCTCGTCCTCATGGTGATCACGTTCCTCAGGCGGAAACGGAACCAGCCACCCGGCTGGATGCGCAGGCTGGAGGACCCGAAGCCCGCGTTCGCGTTCGGCCTGGGCGTGGTGCTCTTCCTCGCCATGCCCAGCGACGAGGTCACCATGGCCTCGGTAGCGGGCAGCCTGGCCGGGCACGACAGGCCGTGGTGGCACCTGCTGCCGTTCCTGGTGCTGACCGTGCTGCTGCTGGCGCTGCCGCTGCTGGCGCTGGTGCTGCTCGGCGGCCGCGCCGAACGGATGCTGCCGAAGGTCCGCGACTGGTCCGACGCCCACTCCTGGATCATCAGCGAGCTGGTCATCCTGATCTTCGTGGCGATCGTCGGGTCCGACCTGGCCTAGGAGTCGAGGTCCAGCTCGACCACCACCGGGTAGTGGTCGGAGGCGGCGTCGGCGTCCCCGCCGCGCACCACCCGCACCGCGTGCACGCGCCCGGCCAGCGCCGGCGTGGCGAGCAGGTAGTCCAACCGCATCCCGGCGAACTCCGCGCCGCCGTGGCGCGTCGGCACGGTCCACCCGCCCGGCTCGTCGCCGCCGGATCGCGGCCAGAGGTCGACCAGACCGCCGTCGAGCAGCCGGCCCACCGCCCGGGTGTCGACCGTCCGGCCGTCGCGGCGCAGGTGCCGCCGCCGGTACGGGGTGGCGAGCCCGGCCAGCCGTGCGGTGTGGTCGGCGGTGGGCTCCAACGTGTTCAGGTCACCGGCCAGCAGGGCCAGCGCTCCCCCGGTACGCCGGAGCGCGGCGGCGAGCCAGTCCGCCTCCATCCGTCGTCGCCCACCCGAGTACGGGTTCAGGTGGGTGCTGAACACGGTCAGCGGTCCCGCGCCGGTGGCGATCTGGACCCGGGCGGCGGCGTGGTGGAACGGGCGTCGGACCCGCCCGGCGCGCAGCACCCGCAGGGGCGGGCGGACCAGCACCGCCACCGGCTGGCCGAAGCAGGACCGGGCCAGGTGCGCCTCCATCCCGAGCCGGTCGGCCAGGCCGCCCAGTCTGGCGTCCATGCCGCGCAGCTCCTGCAACGCCAGCACGTCCGGGCGTTGCGCGGTGACGACCGAGACGATCCGGTCCCGGCGGTCGGTGCCGTCGCGGTCCCGACCACCGGTCCGGATGTTCCAGGTCATCACCCGCAGCATCGGGTCAGTCCGGCCGGCTGGCCTTGGCCAGCTCGTCGTCCAGCTCGTCCACCTGCTCGGACTCGATCGCCGGCCGGTTGCCCTCGTGCACGTCGGCGTTCGGCCGGATCACCCAGTAGAGCAGCGACAGCCAGAGCGTGCCGAGCAGGATCGCGCCCATGAAGTCCGTCGGGTGGTGCATCCCCCGGTACATCCGGGAGGTGGCCACCCCGACCGGCATGATCACGGCCATCGCTACGAACAGCCACCGCCACCACCGGTCGGTGCGCGGGAACACGATGATCGCCATGGCGGCCCACAGACAGATGGTCGCCGCGATGTGCCCGGACGGGAACGACGAGGTGGGCATCTGACCGTCCAGGTTCTCCACCGGTGGGCGCGGGCGCTCGACCACCCGGGCGGTGGCCAGGAAGAGGCTCAGCTCGCCGAACATCGCCAGCACCACGAAGAGCACCGGTCGCCAGCGCCGCCACACGGCCAGCACGATCGGGCAGAACACCAGCGAGACCAGCAGGATGGCGTGGGTGTCGCCGAACTTGCTCCACCACCAGCTCAGCCCGGTGAGCGCATCGGTGTGCCGGGCGGCGAACCAGCGCGGCACCTCGGTGTCGAGGGTGGCGAAGAAGGTGCCCTTGGCGTGGTAGCTGACGTACATCCCGAACGCGTACAGCGCGCCGAAGACGATCACCCAGCCGACCAGCAGCTCGGCCACCGCCGAGCGGGGGTGCTCCAGCACCTTCTCCTCGGCCGGGGCGGGCGCGATCTCCTCGCCGGCCTCCGGCTCCAGGCCCTCGGTCAGCGGCGGGACCGGCCGGCCGCGCTCGCGCCGCCAGAGCCGGAACGCGTACGCGGTGACGCCCAGCCAGGCCGCGCCGAGCAGCCAGCCGCCGAGCACGTCCGAGACGAAGTGCACGCCCAGCGCGATCCGGGTCAGCCCGACCAGGAAGATCAGCACGGCGGCGATGGCGATGGCCGGCTTGCGCCACCGCGGCGACATGGCCGGCAGGAACACCAGCAGCAGCGCGCCGTACGCGACGAACGAGCCGAGCGCGTGACCGCTGGGGAAGCTGTTGCCGGGGGCGCTGGCCACCGGCACGTCCACCACCGGGCGCAGCCGCCCGACCAGCGCCTTGAGCGACGGGTCGAGGATCAGGCCGCCCACGCCGGTGACGATCAGGTAGACCGCCAGCCGTGACTGGCGACGGATCAGCAGGCCCACCACGGCGATGGTGATCAGCCAGATGAGCACCGGCCGGCCGCCCAGGTCGGTGATCGCCTGGAGCACGGTGACCAGCGGGCCGTGCTGCGCCACCAGGTTGTTGAACCACTCGGCCGCCTCGTGGTCGCCCTGCTGGAGCGGGCTCCAGCGGAACCGGACGAGCATGAGCAGCACACCGAATGCGACTCCCGCGCCGGCCACCGCGAGCAGGCCCACCAGGCTCCGCTCGGCGAAGTGGCCGAGCGGCCGGCGCCCGGTTTCCTTGACCGCGGTCACACCGCACCTCCCTCGTTCTTCTGCGAGGCGCGCTGTACCCGATCCGCGTGTCTCGTACACGCCGCACCGGCGCGGCGTCAGAGCGCGGTCATCTCACCGGTGTCGAGCAGCTCCTCACGCTGCGCCTCCGGCTCCCACAGGTCCGGCTGGGCCGGCTCCTCGACCCCGATCCGCATCGCCTCCAGCTGGGCGGCGAAGGCCAGCCCGCCGAACAGCGCCATCCCGGTGAGGTTGGCCCAGAGCAGCAGAGCCATCATGCCGGTCAACGCACCGTAGGTCTGGCCGAATCCGCCGCTGTACTTCACGTAGGCGGCGAGGAGCAGGCTGGCCAGCCACCACAGCGCGATGGCGATGCCGGCACCGAAGAGGAGCCAGGACAGGCCGGGCTGCTTGCGCCGGGGCGCGTGCCGGAACAGCACCGCCACGGCGAGCACGGTCAGGCCGAGGCTGAGCGGCCACCGGACCACGTCCCACACCACGGTGGCGACGTCGCCCCACTCGTAGTGGCGGCGCACGGAGTCGCCCAACGCACCGCCGCCGACCAGGATCAGGAAGCCGAACAGCGCGGGTACGCCGGCGAGCAGTGCGAGCACCGTGGCGCGCACGTACTTGGGGAGGGCCGGGCGGTCCCGCTCGACGCCGTAGATCCGGTTCGCGCCGCGCTCGATCTGCGCCATGGTGGTGGTCAACGCGACCAGCCCGGTGATCAGACCGAGCGTCAGCGCCAGCTCGCCGGCGTCCTCGGTGCGGTCGGTGTCGGAGAGCAGCTCCTGCACCATCGACTCGCTCTGGCCGGGCGTGATCGCCAGGACCGTGTCCGCGACGACCTTGCCGCCCTCGTCCGCGCCCAGGTCGGTGATCAGGCCGGTGAGCGCGATCAGGAACGGCACCACGGCCAGACACAGTTGCAGGCCCAGGGCGCGGGAGTGGCTGAAGCCGTCGCCGTAGCGAAACCGGATGAAGGCGTCGCGCAGCAGGCACCAGCCGCCGTGCCGGCGCAGCGTGTGCCAGGCGTCGTCGGCGGAGAGTTCGTTCTCGGTCATCAACCGGGTCTCGGGGACGAGCTTGGTGCTACTCACGGCGCGCCTCCTCGATCAGCTGCTCACCGCGCTCCGCGGCCGCGTCGGCGTCCACCGCCAGGTCGGGGTCGTCCGCCGGGCGCGGCACGCAGAGCCAGAGCGACTCGGGCCGGATGGTGGCCGTCAGCGAACGGCCCGGCTCGATCAGGTCGCCGTCGAGCTGCCGGGGCTGCGGACGGTTGCTGGCGATCTCGACGGTGCGGGCCCGGAACACCTCCATCCGGGGCACGCTGCCCCGCCGGCGCACCAGCGCCCAGCCCATGGCGAGCCAGTGGCCGAGCGTGCGCGGCGTCAGCACCGCCACGTCGAGCCAGCCGTCGTCCGGCTCGGCGTCGGTGAGCAGGCGTACGCCGCCCTGGAGGCGGCCGACGTTGGCGACCAGGACCGAGCGGGCCCGGCGGCGCAGCGGCGGGCGGCCGTCGATGCGCACGGAGACCCGCATCGGCCGGTCCCGCAGGTGTCGGGCGGCGCCGACCAGGTAGGCCGGCCAGCCGATCCGCTTCTTGGTGGTCTCGGAGGTGGAGTCGAGCATCTGGGCGTCGAAGCCCATCCCGGCCATCACCGCGAAGCACTGGTCGCCGACCACGCCGACGTCGAGGCGGCGCATCCCGCGCTCGACGGCGACCTCCAGCCCGGCGCCCAGGTCGTTGGAGAGCCCGAGGTTGGCGGCGAGCAGGTTGCCGGTGCCCTGGGGCAGCACGGCCAGCGCCACGTCGGTGCCGGCGAGCGCGGTCACGCAGGCCATCACGGTGCCGTCGCCGCCGCAGGCGAAGACGACCTCCGCCCCGGCCTTGACCGCCTCCTCCGCCTGGCCCCGGCCCGGGTCCTCGACCGTGGTCTCGTACCAGGTCGGCGCCGGCCAGCCGGCGGCGTCGAGCGCGCCGTCCACGATCCGCCGGAACTCGTCCAGGTCGGCCACCTTCACCGGGTTGACCACCACGGCCGAGCGCGGGGTGCGGTTCTC
The DNA here is from genome assembly GCF_900089585.1 of Micromonospora sediminicola. NCBI lineage: Bacteria > Bacillati > Actinomycetota > Actinomycetes > Micromonosporales > Micromonosporaceae > Micromonospora > Micromonospora sediminicola. The sequence continues at coordinate 660,766 of NZ_FLRH01000004.1, forward strand.
CGCGGTCACCGGGCGCTTGTCGTCTGCACCGTCCACGGCGTCAGTGTGCAGGACGCGGGGCGCGGCGGCGAGCCGGCGGAGGCGGACGTTGCGAGGACCGCAAACAGGTTTGGGATCCGGCCCGGCCTCAGGCCGCCTCGCGCAGCGCCGCCTCGACCCGTCGCCGCAGGTCGTCGAGGTCGACCCCGGCCTCGGTCAGGGTCAGCGCGGCCAGTCCGTCGCCCTCCCGGAGCAGGCCGAGCAGGATGTGCTCGGTGCCGATGTGCCGGTGGCGCAGTCGCAGCGCCTCGCGCAACGACAGCTCCAGCACCTTCTTCGCCCGGGGCGAGAACGTGCCGACGTGGGGCCGGCGCCGCCACCAGCGGCGCGGGCGCGGGGCCGCCTCACGCAGCGCGTCGGGCCCGAAGGACTCCTCGATCCGGGCCACGATCGCGGCGAGGTCGATGCCGATCTCGCGCAGCGCCGCCGCGTCCGCCGCGCCGAGGCCGTCGACGCCCTGCGCCGCGTGGCGGGCCACGGCCGCGCGCAGGTCGTCGGCCGTGACGCCGGCGGCGGCGAGCAACCGGACCGCCAGGTTGTCGCGGTCGGCCAACACCCCGAGCAGCAGGTGCTCGGTGCCGACGGGGCGCCGGCCCTCGGTCCGGGCCTCGTCGACCGCGTGGTGCACGACCGCGCGGGCCCGGTCGGTGAATCGTTCGAACATCACGCCTCCCAGCTTCCGGGCACCGCCGGTCGACCGGCGTGCTTCTTGTGGACCGCCTGCCGGCTGACCTCGAGGGCGTCGGCGATCTCCTGCCAGGACCAGCCCTGTCGCCGGGCGTTGTCGACCTGGACCACCTCGAGCCGCTCGAGCAGCCGGCGCAGGGCGAGCACGGCCCGCAGACCGACCTTGGGGTCGGTGCTGCCGGCTGCCGCCGCGAGTTCCGTCGCCTGACTCATGCTGTCAATGTAGGTTGACAACCGGCCGCCCGTCAACCCCGGTTGACAGATGACACGGCCGCGACCTGCCGATCCGTGACCCGGGCCGGTGCTACCGTCCGCTGGTGTTCCGCCGCCGCCCACTGGACCGGCCGGTCGAGGCCGCCCGCCGGCTCACCGCCGGACGGCTCACCCTGGAGATCGCCGGGGGCAGCGTGGTCGGGCACCGCTACCCGGAGAACTACGACGTGCTGCACCTCGACCCGGAGCTGCCGCTGGCCGTGGTCTGCGACGGCATGGGCGAGGGCGAGGGCAGCCGGGTGGCCGGCACGACCGCGGCGGAGACGTTCGTGGCCCAGGTCCGCGCCGGGTGGCCCGCCGTCGACGCCGCCGGGCTGCGCGCCGCCGTCGCCGAGACCCAGCGGCAGGTACGCCGGGCCGGGGCCGGTCAACCCGGGCTGACCGGGTGCACGCTCACCGCGCTGGTGGTCGAGCCGGACGGCGACCAGGGCTGGCTGGCGCAGCTCGGCGACTCCCGGGCGTACCGGCTGCGCGACGGGCTGCTGGAGCTGGTCACGGTGGACCACACGATGGCCTGGCTGGGCCTGCTGCACGGGTGGTGGCCGGCGGACTCCCCCGAGGCGGCGCGGGCCCGCTACCAGCTTCTGCGCTACGTCGGTCACCCGGACCGGCCGGAGCCGGACCTGCTCGCCGTGCCGCTGCGGCGGGGGGACACCTGGTTGCTCTGCACCGACGGGGTGAGCGACCAGCTCGGCTACCACCGGCTGCGCGACCTGCTCGCCGCCCGCCGGGACCCGGCGCGGACCGTGCGCGCCCTGCTCGCCGCCACCCTCGACGCGGGTGGCGACGACAACGCCACCGCCGTGGTGCTGCGCGTCCACCCCGCCCTGCCCGCGCCGCGCTGAGCCTCCGCACCCCCGCGTGACCGGGGACACGTGTGACGGCCTGACATTCTGTGCAAGACTTGTGAGCATGTCGAACGACCGGCTGGAGACGATCCTGACCGCCGCGTACGAGTGCTTCACCCGGCACGGGATGCGGCGCACCACCATGGACGACATCGCGGCGGCCGCCGGGATGTCCCGGCCGGCGGTCTACCAGTACGTGCGCAACAAGGACGACGCCTACCGGCGGCTGGCCGAGCGGCTCTTCGCCGACTCGCTCGACCGGGCCCGGCGGGTGGCCGACGCGCCCGGCGGGGACCTGGCCGGGCGGGTGCACGACGTGCTCGCCGCCAAGCTGGAACTCACCCTCACGCTGCACCGGGAGAGCCGGCACGCCACCGAGCTGCTCGACGCCAGCGGCAAGCTCACCGGCGACCTCGTCGACGCGTACACCACCGAGCTGACCGACCTGGTGACCGCCACGCTGGCGGACGCCGCCGGGCCGCGGGCCCGCGCGGTGGCCGACGTGCTCGTCGCGCTCACCCGCGGCCTGGAGGCCGACCTCACCGACCCCGACCTGCCCCGACGGCGGCTGCGCGACGGCGTCGCGCTGGTCGTCGCGGGCCTGCCCCGACCTCAGGGAGACCACAGATGACCGCCGTCCTGATCACCGGCACCTCCTCCGGCATCGGCCGGGCCACCGTCCGCCGGCTCGCCCGCCGCCCCGACCTCACCGTGTACGCGACCGCGCGCAAGGTCGACGCGATCGCCGACCTGGCCGACGCCGGCGCCCGGCTCCTCCCCCTCGACGTCACCGACGAGGCCTCCATGCGCGCCGCCGTGGCCGCGGTGGAGGCCGCGCACGGCCAGGTCGACGTGCTGATCAACAACGCCGGCTACGGCGAGTACGGCCCGGTCGAGGAGACCCCGATGGACCGGGTGCGCGCCCAGTTCGAGACCAACGTCTTCGGGCTCGCCCGGCTCACCCAGCTCGTGCTGCCCGGCATGCGCCGGGCCGGCCGGGGCCGGATCGTCAACGTCAGCTCCATGGGCGGCCGGCTGGTCTTCCCCGGCGGCGGCTACTACCACGCCAGCAAGTACGCGGTGGAGGCGCTCTCCGACGCCCTGCGGCAGGAGGTGCGCCCGTTCGGCGTGGACGTGGCGATCATCGAGCCGGGTCTGATCCGCACCGGCTTCGGCGCGGTGGCCGCGTCCTCGCTCGGCGCCGGCGCCGACCCGACCGGCCCGTACGGTCGGATGGTCGCCGCGGTGGACGCGGCGATGGCGAAGTCCTACCGCAACCCGCTGCTCGCCGCGCCGCCGGAGGCGGTGGCCCGGGTGATCGAGCGGTCCGTCGTCGCCCGCCGCCCGCGCACCCGCTACCTGGTCACCGCCGCCGCGTGGGCGATGGTGCACACCCGCCGGCTGCTCGGCGCCCGGCTCTTCGACGCGGTCAACCGGCTCCAGTTCCGCTGACCCGGTCCGGCCGACCCGGCCCCGCGACTACGGTGGGTGAAAAGCGCGGTCGGGAGGTGAGCCGGGATGGCCGCACCGAGCCACGGCGCGGTGGTGGTCGGCGTCGGCCGGTCGGCGGAGGACCTGACGGTGGTCCGGACGGCCGCCGGCGAGGCCGCGGCCCACGGCCGGCCGCTGCACCTCGTGCACGCGTTCAACTGGGCCGCGTCCCCTGGACCGGCGCCGGCCGGCGGCACCCGCGTCGACGCGGAGAACCTGCTGGAGAAGGCCGGGCAGGTGGCCGCGGACGCCGCGCCGGACGTGCCGGTCAGCGGCGAGATCGTCGAGGGCTCGCCGGTCGAGGCGCTGCTGCGGGCCGCCGACGCCGCGTTCCTGGTGGCGCTCGGTGACGGCGGCATGGCCAGCTGCCCCACCTGCGTCCCGGCCGACGCCCCGGCGGTGGAACTGGCCTCCCGGGCCGGCTGCCCGGTGCTGGTCGGGCGCACCGGGGCGGCGCCGCCCGGGCCGCTGCTGGTCGGCTACGACGGCTCCCCCGGCTCGCGGGCCACGCTCCGCTACGCCTTCGACTGCGCCGAACGCCGGGGGGCCCGGCTGCTCGCCGTGCGGGTGGTCGAGACGGACCGGCACGACGGCGACGACGGCCTGCTGGAGGAGGCGGTCAACCGGCACGCCGTACGGCACCCCCGGGTGGCCGCCGCCTGCCAGACCGTCCGCGGCGATCCGGGCGAGGTCCTGCTCGACCGGTCCCGGTCGGCGCAGCTCGCGCTGGTCGGCGCGCGCGGCGACGGGCCGGTACGGTCCACACTGGGCGCGGTCAGCCAGGCCCTGCTCTACCACTCGCCGGCCCCGCTGATCGTCGTACGGGGCGTCGGTGACGACGCCGGGGACGGGCCATGACGCCCGCGCGAGGCGGGACCAACGGCCCTGACCGTCCACCCCGGCGGAGGGCCAGGCTGGATCCGCCGGGGACGACGATCCCGTCCCCGAGTGGCAGACGACCCCGAGCCACGAGAGGCTAACGCAGCATGGACACCGCTCTCGACCTGCACAGCCCCCTGACCGAAGACGAGCTGCGCCGGCTCGACGCCTACTGGCGGGCGGCCAACTACCTCACCGTCGGGCAGATCTACCTGCTCGACAACCCGCTGCTCCGCGAGCCGCTCAAGCCCGAGCACATCAAGCCGCGCCTGCTGGGCCACTGGGGCACCAGCCCCGGTCTCAACCTGCTCTACACGCACCTCAACCGGGTCATCGTCGACCGGGACCTGTCCGCCATCTTCGTCACCGGCCCCGGCCACGGCGGCCCGGCGCTGGTCGCCAACACCTGGCTGGAGGGCACCTACAGCGAGCTGTACCACCACATCCCCCGGGACGAGGCCGGCATGCAGCGGCTGTTCCGGCAGTTCTCGTTCCCCGGCGGCATCCCCAGCCACGTGGCGCCGGAGGTGCCGGGTTCGATCCACGAGGGCGGCGAGCTGGGATACGCGCTGAGCCACGCCTACGGCGCCGCGTTCGACAACCCGGACCTGCTGGTCGCCTGCGTGATCGGCGACGGCGAGGCGGAGACCGGCCCGCTCGCCGGCAGCTGGCTGTCCACCGTGTTCCTCAACCCGGCCCGGGACGGGGCGGTGCTGCCGATCCTGCACCTCAACGGCTACAAGATCGCCAACCCGACGGTGCTGGACCGGATCCCCACCGACGACCTGCTCGACCTGATGCGCGGCTACGGCCACCAGCCGTACGTGGTGGAGGGCGACGACCCGGTGGCGGTGCACCAGTTGCTCGCCGCGACACTGGACCGGGCGGTCGACGAGATCGCCAAGATCCAGCGCCGGGCCCGCTCCGGCGGCGAGGTCGAGCGTCCCCGCTGGCCGATGATCGTGCTGCGGACGCCGAAGGGCTGGACCGGCCCGACGGACGTCGACGGCAAGCAGGTCGAGGGCACGTTCCGCGCCCACCAGGTGCCGATCGCGGAGGTGCGCGACAACCCGGCGCACCTGGCCGAGCTGGAGCGCTGGCTGCGCAGCTACCGGCCGGAGGAGCTGTTCGACGCCACCGGCGGCCCGGTCGCCGAGCTGGCCGCGCTGCCCCCGACCGGTGACCGGCGGATGAGCGCCAATCCGGTGGCCAACGGCGGCAAGCTGCTGCGCGACCTGGACCTGCCCGACTTCCGGGACTACGCGGTCGAGGTCGAGGAGCCCGGCGGCACGGTGGCCGGGGCGGCCGGCGCGCTCGGCCCGTGGGTTCGCGACGTGATCGTCCGCAACCCGCAGACCTTCCGCCTGTTCGGCCCGGACGAGGTCGCCTCGAACCGGCTCGGCGCCGCGTTCGAGGTCACCGACCGCGCGTTCGTCGGCCGGCGGCTGCCGTCCGACGACCACCTCTCCCCCGACGGCCGGGTGATGGAGGTGCTCTCCGAGCACCTCTGCGAGGGTTGGCTGGAGGGCTACCTGCTGACCGGCCGGCACGGTCTGTTCACCAGCTACGAGGCGTTCATCCACATCGTCGACTCGATGGTCAACCAGCACGCCAAGTGGCTCAAGGTGACCCGGCACATCCCCTGGCGGGAGCCGATCGCATCGCTGAACTACCTGCTCTCCAGCCACGTCTGGCGGCAGGACCACAACGGCTTCTCGCACCAGGACCCGGGCTTCATCGACCACGTGGTCAACAAGAAGGCCGAGGTGGTCCGGGTCTACCTGCCGCCGGACGCCAACACGCTGCTCTCCACCATGGACCACTGCCTGCGCAGCCGGCACTACATCAACGTGGTGGTGGCCGGGAAGCAGCCGGCACCGAACTGGCTCACCATGGACGAGGCGGTGCAGCACTGCCGCCGGGGCCTGGGCATCTGGGACTGGGCCAGCACCGACGACGACGCCGAGCCGGACGTGGTGCTCGCCTGCGCCGGCGACGTGCCCACGCTGGAGACCCTCGCGGCGGCCGACCTGCTGCGCCGCCACCTGCCCGACCTGAAGGTCCGGGTGGTCAACGTGGTCGACCTGATGCGCCTGCAACCGCCGTCGGAGCACCCGCACGGGCTGCCCGACAACGAGTTCGACACCATCTTCACCCGCGAACGGCCGGTCATCTTCGCCTACCACGGCTACCCGTGGCTGATCCACCGGCTCACCTACCGCCGGACCAACCACGAGAACCTGCACGTACGCGGCTACAAGGAGGAGGGCACCACCACCACCCCGTTCGACATGGTGATGCTCAACGACCTGGACCGCTTCCACCTGGTCATCGACGTCATCGACCGGGTGCCCGGGCTGCGTTCGCGCGCCGCGCACCTGCGCCAGGAGATGGTGGACACCCGCCAGGCCTGCCGCGACTACACCCGCGAGCACGGCGAGGACGACCCGCGGGTCGCCGAGTGGCGCTGGATCCGCGAGACCGATCCCGCTGTCCGGACCGGTGAGCGCGAGGAGTGAGCTTGCGAGAGCCGCAGTCGCGAACGAAGGCAGGTACAGCGAGTGAGTGACGACGAGATCCTGGTCGGCTACGACGGGTCCACCGACGCGTCGGTGGCGCTGGACTGGGCGCTGGACGAGGCGGGCCGCTCCGGTCGGCCGGTGCGGTTGGCGTACGTCTTCGAGTGGTTGACCGTGGCCGGGTGGATCGGTCCGGGCGTGGCCCCCGGGGTCTGGCCGGACGAAACGGCCCGCCGGCAGGTCGAGGAACTGGTCCGCAAGGCGGCGGCGGACGCCGCCGCCGAGCGGCCCGGCCTCACCGTGCACGGCGAGGTCTTCGACGGGCCGCCCGCGCTGGTGCTCCAGGAACGCTCCGCCGGGGCGGGGATGCTGGTGCTCGGCAGCCGGGGGCACGGCGGATTCGGCGGGCTGCTCGCCGGCTCCACCGCGGTGTCGGTGACCGCGCACGCCCACTGCCCGGTGGTGGTGGTGCGCGACGGCCAGGCCGCCACGTCGGGGCCGGTGGTGGTCGGCTCGGACGGCTCCCCCTCGGCGCTGCGGGCGCTCGGCTTCGCCGTCGAGCGGGCCGCCCAGCGCGACGTGCCGCTGCGGGTGCTGCGGGCCTGGGAGCCGCCCGGCGACCGCTGGGTGCCGCCGGACTTCGACCCGCAGGAGACCGCCGCGACCGAACGGGCCGCCGCCGAGGCGGAGCTGGCCCCGTGGCGGGAGAGCTTCCCCGACGTGCCGGTGGAGATCGAGGCGGTGCCCGGCAGCGCGGCCGCGCTGCTGGTGGAGGCGAGCCGGTCGGCGCAGCTGGTGGTGGTCGGCAGCCGGGGCCGGGGCGGGCTGCGCGGCATGCTGCTCGGCTCGGTCAGTCAGCAGCTCATCCAGCACGCGCACTGCCCGGTGGCGGTGGTCCGCGAGCCCTGATCCGCCGGTGCTCGGACCCGGGACGGTGCCCGTGGGCACCGTCCTCACCGTGCGTGCGGCCCGAGCGGGGGGATGGCCGTCCTCAGCGATATGACTGTGAGGCATAAATATGACCAGCAGTCATATCGCTCTCGGGGCGTGCCCTCTCCGCGCGGACGGCCGCGTGCCGGGACGACCACGCCGCACCGCCGGGGTGACCGTCAGCGGTCGGGAGACGCCTCACCGTCGGACGGGTTGAGGGAGAAGTAGTCCTCCTCCTCCTGGGCCAGGTGCAGGCGCAGCACCGCGTCCAGGCCGTAGAGCGCGGCCAGCAGGTCGGTCACCTCCTCGCGGCGCAGCCGGCCGTCCGGCGACGCCGCGAGGTGCCCGCCGATCCGCTCCACCAGCCGGGCGATCTCGACGTGCGCGCGGCTCATCGTCGAGGTCGCCTCGTCGCTGCCCAGCGGCCCGGCCAGGGCCGGGTAGAGCTGCCGTTCCTCCGCCGCCTCGTGCGGCAGCACCTCGTCGACCAGGCGCCGGTGCACGTCCCGCAGCGCCGGCACGCACCCCGGGTCGTCCGGGCGGGTGGCGACCAGGTCGGCGGTGTCCCGCAGCCGGGCCAGCACGTCCCGGACGCCGCCGTGCTCGCCGGAGTACCGGTCGAGCAGCTCCCGGGTGTGCGGGGGGACCTCGCGCCGCCGCAGGCCGCCACCGAGGGCGCGCAGCGCGTTGAGGATCACCAGCACGTCGATGCCCTCCTGGAGGAACGCGCCGGCGACCGGGGGCAACCGGCCGGCGGCGGCCACCAGCATGGCCAGCACGGCCAACCCCATCCCGACGGTGGCGCTCTGCACCGCGATGCGGCGGGCGTACCGGGCGATCTCCACGGCGTCGGCGAGCCGGTCCAGCCGGTCCACGGTGAGCACCGCGTCGGCCACGTCGGCGGAGGCGGTGGCCCCGGTCGCGCCCATCGCCACCCCGACGTGCGCCTCGGCCAGCGCCGGGGCGTCGTTCACGCCGTCGCCGACCATCACGGTCACCGCCCGGGCGGACTCCTCGCGTACCCGTTGGGCCTTCTCCCCCGGCGAGCAGCGCGCGATCACGTCGTCGACGCCCACGACCTGCGCCACCTGCGCCGCGGTGCGCGGCCGGTCGCCGGTCACCATGACCAGCCGGCTCAGCCCCGCCTCGCGCAGCCGCCGCACGGTCCGCCGGGCGTCCGGGCGGACCGGGTCCTCCAGCAGGATCGCGCCGAGCGGACCGTGCTCGTCACTGACCCAGACGGTGGACAGGCCGGCCCGCTCGGCCCGCTCCCGAGCCCGGTCCGCCCACTCCGGCGGCTCGCCGGCGAGCTGGCCCACCCGGACCAGGCGGCCGTCGACGTGCCCGGTCACCCCGCGCCCCGGTTCCTCGGTCACCCCGGTCGGCTCGGCCAGCGGCACCCCCCGCTCGCGGGCCTGCCGCACCAGCGCGGCGGCCAGCACGTGCGGGGAGAGCTGCTCGACCGAGGCGGCCAGCCGCAGCACCTCGTCCCGGTCGCCGCCGGGCGCCACCACCGTCTCCGCGGCCCGGGGCCGCCCCGCGGTCAGCGTGCCGGTCTTGTCCAGCAGCAGGGTACGGGCACGACCGAGCTGCTCCAGCGAGCCGCCGTCGCGCACCAGCACGCCCCGGCGGGCCACCCGGGACAGCCCGGAGACCACCGCGATCGGGGTGGCCAGCAGCAGGGGGCACGGGGTGGCCACCACCAGCACCGCCACCGCCCGGACGAACTCGCCGGAGAGCAGCCACGCCGCGCCGGCCAGCAGCAGGGTGAACGGAACGAACGCCGCCGCGTACCGGTCGGCGAGGCGCACCATCGGAGCCTTGCGGGCGGTCGCCTCACCGGCCAGGCGGACGATGCCGGCGTACGTGCTCTCCGCCGCGTTCCGACGGGCCCGCAGCCCGAAGCCGGCGCCCGCGTTGACCACGCCGCTGGCCACCTGCTCGCCCGCCGCCCGACCGACCAGCCGCGACTCGCCGGTCACCACGGACTCGTCGAGCGTGGCGGGCTCCTCCACGGTGCCGTCCACCGGCACCACGTCGCCGGGGCCGACCACCAGGCGGTCACCGGCCCGTACCGCGTCCAGCGGGACCACCTCGATCCCGCCGTCGGCGGTGCGGCGGCGGGCCTGCCGGGGCGCGCGTTCCAGCAGCGCCCGCAGGTCGCGGGTGGCCCGGCGCCGGGCGTACTCCTCCAGCGCCTGCCCGGTGGCGACCATCACGGCGATCACCGCGCCGGCCAGGTACTCCCGCACCAGCAACGCGCCCAGCAGCGCCAGCACGGCGATGACGTCGACGCCGAACTGCCGGCGCCACAGCTGCCGCAGCGTGGTCCAGACGGCCGGCACCAGGGCGACCACGGTGACCGCCGCCCACACCAGCCGGGCCGCGCCGGGCGCCCCGGCGAACCAGAGCGCGACGCCGGCCAGCACGGCCACTGTCAGCAGGGCCAGCGGGGCCCACTGCACCCAGGCCCGCCGCCGGGCCCGGGCCGGCCGTTCGGGTACGCACTCGGGCGCTTCGGTCCCCACGTGCCGATCGTCTCAGCGTCGGCGCGGGCCAGGTAGGGCGAACCGGGCGATCCGACAGGTCGAAGGGCCCCGTGCGGGCCGACCGGGCATGACCGAGGATGGAGCGGGCAACCCCACCCGGGCGTCCCGGGTGTCAGGCACGATGGGGAGAGACAGGAAAGGTCGTGACGATGAGCCACGAGACGCCGGCTACCGATCGCCCGCTGACCACCGCGCTCGCGGAGGCCGCCGGAATGGCCGGCCACGCCCCCTCGGTGCACAACACGCAGCCGTGGCACTGGACGGTCCTGCCCGACGCGCTGGAGTTGCGGGTGGTCCGGGAACGGCACCTCAGCGCCATGGACCCGGAGGGCCGCCTGCTGGTGGTCAGCTGCGGCGCGGCGCTGCACCACGCCCGGACGGCGCTGGCCGCCGAGGGCTGGACCCCGGTGGTGGAGCGGCTGCCCGACCCGAACCAGCCCGACCTGCTGGCCCGGATCACCGGGCTGCGGCACACCGGCGCCGACCCCGACGCCATGCACCTCGTGCAGTGCATGCGGGTGCGGCACACCGACCGGCGGCCGGTCAGCGACGAGCAGATCCCCACCGCCGCGCTCGGCGACATCGACCGGGCCGCCACCGCCGAGGGCGTCAACCTGCAACTCCTCGACGACATGCAGAAGATCGAGCTGGCCGGCGCCGCCCAGCAGGCCGCCACCGTCGAGGCGGACAGCCCGGAGCTGCGCGAGGAACTGGCCTACTGGGTCAACCGGGCCGGCACCGGCACCGGGCTGCCGCCGGAGGTGCTGCCCGACCAGCCGGCGCAGACCACCGTGCCGGGCCGCGACTTCGGCCACCCCGGATCGCTGCCGATCGGCCCCGGCCACGACAAGGCCGCCGTCTACGCCATCCTCTGGGGCGCCGAGGACGAGCCGCTGAGCTGGTTGCGCGCCGGCGAGGCGCTCTCCGCCGCCTGGCTGGCCGCCACCCGCCACGGGGTGTCCCTGGTGCCGCTGTCCGGCGTGGTGGAGGTCGACGGCACCCGCGAGGTGCTCCGGCAGATGCTGGCCGGGCTCGGCTTCCCCTACCTGAGCATGCGGCTCGGCGTGGCCGACCCGACGCACGCCGGCCCGCCGCACACCCCGCGCCTGGAGGCCGCGCAGACCGTCGACACCTCGGCGGTACGCGACCAGCTGTCCTGACGGGCTCGTCGGCGTACGTCACCGGGCGATAGCATCGCCCGGTGACCGCCGCACCGAACCCCCGGCACGAGCACGTCACGCCGTCGCTCGGGCTGACTCCGCTGTCCCGGGTCCGCCTCGACGAGCTGCTCCAGGAGATGCTCGACCGCGTCGGCGAGGTGATGACCAGCCGGGAACGCCTGCGTGCGCTGCTCGACGCGGTGGTCGGCATCGGCTCCGACCTCGACCTGCGCAGCACCCTGCAACGGATCGTGCAGTCCGCGTGCGACCTGGCCGGCGCCCGCTACGGCGCGCTCGGGGTGATCGGCCCCGACCGGATGCTGCACGACTTCATCGTCCACGGGATCAGCCCCGAGCTGCACGCGAAGATCGGCGAGCTGCCGCACGGCCGGGGCGTGCTGGGCCTGCTCATCGACCACCCGAAGCCGGTGCGCATGCCGGACATCACCCAGCACCCGAACTCGTACGGCTTCCCCCCGCACCACCCGCCGATGCACAGCTTCCTCGGCGTCCCGGTGCGCATCCGCGACCACGTCTGGGGCAACCTCTACCTGGCCGAGAAGCAGGGCGCCGCCGAGTTCACCGACGACGACGAGGAGATCGTGGTCGCGCTCGCCGCCGCGGCCGGCGTGGCGATCGAGAACGCCCGCCTCTACGCGCTGGCGCACCGCCGCGAACGCTGGCTCGCCGCCGCCGCCGAGATCACCTCGGTGCTGCTCGGCGAGGTGCGCCGCACCGACGCGCTGACGCTGGTCGCCCGGCGGGCCCGCGAGGTCGCCGAGGCCGAGCTGGCCCTGGTGCTGCTCTACGACGAGGACGAGGCGCAGTTCACCGTCGAGGTGGTCGACGGCACCGACCCGGTCGCCCGGGAACTGGTCGGCACGGTGCTGCCGGCCGACGAGACCAGCTTCGCCGGGGCGGTCACCGAGGGCCGGCACGAGCAGGTCGACGACCTGGCCGCCGCGGCGCCCTGGCCCCGACCGGTGATCGCCGGCCCGGCGGTGGTGTCCCCGCTGGCCGCCGCCGACACGCTGCACGGCGTGCTGGTGATCGCCCACCGGCCCGACCACGGCCCGGCCGCCGACGACGACCTCGCCCTGCTGGCCAGCTTCGCCGGGCAGGCCGCGCTGGCCATGGAACGGGCCCGCGGGCAGGAGGAACGGGAACTGCTGGTGGTCCTGGAGGACCGCGAGCGGATCGCCCGTGACCTGCACGACGTGGTCATCCAGCGGCTGTTCGCCACCGGCCTGCAACTGCAGAGCGGGGCGATGAACGCCCGCCCCGAGGCGGCCAAGCGGATCAACCAGGCGGTCGACGACCTGGACGCCACCATCCGCGACATCCGCCGCACCATCTTCGAGCTGCGGACCCCGATGAGCGCGGCGCTGCGCACCGAGATCCGCGAGGCGATCGAGGTGGCCGCCGAGTCGCTGGGGTGGCGACCCGAGCTGGAGCTGGTCGGCCCGATCGACAGCGCCGTCCCGGACGAGCTGCGCCCCGAACTCACCGCCGTGCTGCGCGAGGCGCTGTCCAACGCCGTACGCCACGCGCACGCCGACCGGGTGGCGGTGCGGGTGGCGGTGGACGCCGGCCGGGTCGACGTCACGGTCACCGACGACGGGGTCGGCTGCGACCCGGAGGCGGCCCGCAGCGGCCTGGTCAACCTGCGGGAGCGGGCCGAGCGGCTGGGCGGGGAGTTCACGCTGCGCCGGGTGGAGCCGCACGGCACCGAGCTGCGCTGGCGCGTCCCGCTGGACTGACCGGGGGTCAGTGGGTCTTGCCGAGCAGCCGGGTGGCCAGCACCGCCGCCTGGGTGCGCCGCTCCAGACCCAGCTTCGCCAGCACGCTGGAGACGTAGTTCTTCACCGTCTTCTCGGCCAGGAACATCTTGCCGGCGATCTCCCGGTTGGTGAGCCCCTCCGCCACGTACTCCAGGATCCGCCGCTCCTGCTCGGTGAGCGACTTCAGCTCCCGGGGCTGCTCCACGCCGCTGCGGATGCGCTCCAGCACCCGGGTGGTGATCGCCGGGTCGAGCAGGGACTGCCCGGCCGCCACCCGGCGGACGGCGTCCACCAGGTCGGTGCCGCGGATCTGCTTGAGCACGTAGCCGGCGGCACCGGCCATGATCGCCGCGAACAGCGCCTCGTCGTCCTCGTACGAGGTGAGGATCAGCCCCTTGATCGACGAGTCGACGGCCCGCACGTCCCGGCAGACGTCGATGCCGTTGCCGTCGGGCAGCCGGGCGTCGAGGATCGCCACGTCGGGGCGGAGCGCGGGGATGCGCCGCGCCGCCTCCTGGGCGAGGCCGGACTCGCCGACCACCTCGATGTCGCCGCTGCTCTGCAGCAGGTCGGCAAGGCCACGACGGACGACCTCGTGGTCGTCGAGCAGGAACACCCGGATCATCCGTCCTTTCTACCGGCTCCCCCGCAGCGGCGCACGGGTCGAAGGTCCCGACCGTCCCGCGTCGCCGGGCCGGTCGGACCTCCCCAGGTGGGGACCTCCGGCCCTGCTCACGGCGCACGCCGGTGACGCACCGTGGGGGTGGACCGACCGGCCGGCCGGGCACCGCACGGAGGGAGCACGACCATGACGACCGGATACACCGTCCCGCAGCTGCGGGCCGCGGTCGCCGACGCGGTACGCGCGCCGTCGCTGCACAACACCCAGCCGTGGCGGTTCCGGCTGCACGACGGCGGCATCGAGGTCGCGGTCGACCCGCTGCGCGGGCTGCCGGCCACCGACCCCAGCGGCTGGGGCGCGCGGATCGCCTGCGGGGCGGCCCTGTTCAACCTGCGGCTGGCGCTCGCCGTGGCGGGCACCCCGGCCACGGTCCGGCTGCGCCCGTACCCGGCCGACCCGGACGTGGTGGCCCGGCTGGTGCCCGACGTGCCGCGCCGGCCCACCCCGACCGAGCAGAGCCTGTACGCGGCGATCGGCCGCCGGTTCAGCAACCGGGCCCCGTTCTGGCCCGACCCGGTGCCGGCCGAGGCCCGCTGGCGCCTCGGCGAGGCGGCCCGGGCCGAGCAGTGCTGGCTGGAACTGGTCATCGGCACCAGCGCGGTCAACGCGCTCGCCGAGGTGGCCCGCAGCGCGCACCGGGTGCTGGAACGCGACCCGGCGTACGTCGCCGAGCGGGTGGAGTGGATCCGCTCGGAGCCCTCGCCCGACGGGGTGCCCGCCGTGGCCGGCGGGCCGCAGAGCGAGCCGCAGGACCTGCTGCCGCAACGCGGATTCGGCGGCCGCAACCGCGCCCCGGGGCGGGACTTCGAGCCGGAGCCGCTGGTCGCCGTGCTCGGCACCGCCGGCAACACCGCCACCGACCAGGTCGTCGCCGGGCAGGCGTTGCAACGGGTGCTGCTCACCGCCACCGACGCCGGGCTCAGCGCCTCGATGCTCTCCCAGCCGATCGAGGTCCCGGCGGCGCGGGAGGCGCTGCGGCTGTCCCTGGGCCGCTTCGGCACCCCGCAGATGGTGATGCGGGTCGGGTACGGCCAGCCGGGCCGCGCCACCCCGCGCCGCCCGGTCGAGGAGGTGCTCGACCTGCCGGTCGTGCCGGCCTGACCCGCGCCACCCGACCGCAGCGACAGCGGTCGATCCGGTGGTACGGTGACGCCGGCATGGTCAGTTATCGGATCCTGGGCCCGCTCGAGGTGACCCGGGCCGGGCAGCCGGTCCCGCTGCGCAGCCCCCGACAGCGGGCGGTCCTGGCCGTCCTGCTGGTGCACGCCGGCCGCGTCGCCTCGTTGGACGTGCTGCTCGCCGCGCTCTGGGGCGACGACCCGCCGGAGACCGCCGTCGGCCAGGTGCAGACGCTGATCTGGCGGTTACGCGGCGCGCTCGGCGACGCCATCGACACCCGACCCGGCGGCTACCGCCTCACCGTCGCCCCCGCCGACCTCGACGCCACCGTGTTCACCGCCACCGCCGCCGAGGCCGCCGCGCTGGCCGCCGCCGGGCAACCGGCCGAGGCGTCCCGCCGCTACGGCGACGCGCTCGACGCCTGGCGCGGGCCGGTGCTGGCCGACGTGCGACTGCCCGCCCACCCGGGGGTCGCGGGCTTCCACGCCGCCGTGGCCGAGCTGACCGAGCAGCGACTCGCCGTCGAGCGGGACCGGATCGACGTCGAGTTCGGCCTCGGCCGGCACGTCGAGCTGATCCCCCGGCTGTACCGCATGGTGCGCGACGAACCACTCCGGGAGGAGCTGCGGGAACGACTGATGCGGGCGCTGCACCTGGCCGGTCGGCGGGCCGAGGCGCTGGAGGTCTACCGGCAGGGTCGCGCCGCCGGTGTCGCCGCCCTGGGCCTGGAACCCGGCCCGTCGTTGCGGGCGCTGCACGGGCGCATCCTCGACGGGGACCCGCTGCTCGACGACGCCCGCCCGCCCCCACCCCCCGCCGCCCAGCTGCCGATGGACGCCCCCGACTTCGTCGACCGGGGCGAGGTGGCCGCCGGCCTGGTGGCCCGGCTGACCGCCGAGCCGGGCACCGCGCCGCGGGTCGTCGCCGTGTCCGGCGTCGCCGGCGGCGGCAAGACCACCCTCGCCGTCCACGTGGGACACCGGGCCCGGGCGGCCTTCCCCGACGGGCAGCTCTTCGTCGACCTGCGGGGCGGCGGCGAGCCTCTCGACCCGGGCGCGGTGCTCGGCCGGTTCCTCCAGGCCCTCGGCGAGGAACCCCGCGCCGTGCCCGCCGGCACGGACGACCGGGCCGCGCTGTTCCGCGCCCGCACCGCCGGGCGACGACTGCTGGTGGTGCTGGACAACGCGGCCGGCGAGAACCAGGTCCGCCACCTGCTGCCCGCCGAACCCGCCTGCGCGGTGCTGATCACCGCACGGCGCCGGCTCACCGCCCTGCCCGGCGCCGTCCACGTCGACCTGGGCATCTTCACCCCCGAACAGGCCGTGGACCTGCTCCGGCACGCCCTCGGCCCGGCCCGGGTGGCCGGCGAGCACGCCGACTGCCTGCGCGTCGCCGAACGCTGCGGCCACCTGCCGCTGGCCATCCGCATCGCCGCCGCCCGGCTCGCCGCCCGCCCGCACTGGCCGGTACGGCGGCTCGCCGACCAGCTCGCCGACGAACGCGCCCGGCTGGACGTGCTGCGCACCGGCGACCTGGCCGTCCGGTCCAGCCTGGCCACCAGCTACCAGGAGCTGACCGCCGAGGAACGCCGGCTGCTGCGCCTGCTCGGCGCGGTCAACCTGCCCCGGGTGCCACCGTGGGCCGCCGCCGCCCTGCTCGACCTGCCGCCGGCCGCCGCCGAGGAACTCACCGAACGGCTGGTCGAGGCGCGGGTGGTCGACGTCGACCCGACCGGCTACCGGCTGCACGACCTGGTCCGGGCGTACGCCGGGGAACTCGGCGCCGTGGAGGAGCCGGCCGAGGCCCGCCGGGCGGCGCTGGGCCGGCTGGTCGGCGGCTGGCTCACGCTGACCGACGAGGCGTACCGGCGTACCCCTGGCGGTTTCCGGCGCGGCGCGGCCGGCACCGCCCCGCGCTGGTCCGGATGGACGCCGGCCGACCTGGAGGTGTTGCTCGCCGACCCGGTGGCCTGGTTCGAGGCGGCGCGCGGCCACCTCACCGGCGCGGTCCGCCGGGCCGCGTCCGCCGGGCTCGACGAGGCCGCCTGGAACCTGGCGAACACCCTCGGCCGCTTCCACGAACTGCGGGAGCACCTGGACGACTGGGACGTCACCACCCGCCTGGCCCTCGACGCGTGCGAGGCCGCCGGCAACGAGACCGGACGGGCCTGGCTGCTCCGCGCCCGCGGCGAGCGACATCTCAACCTCGACCGGCTGGACGACGCGCTGGACTGCCTCGACGCGGCGCTGACCGGCTTCGAACGGCTCAACGAACGGGCCGGGCAGGCGTTGGCGCTCCGCGCCGCCGGCACCGCGCACCGGCTGCGTCACGACGACGCGGCGGCGATGACCGCGCTGGGCCGGGCCGAGACGGTCACCGTCGAGCTGGGCGACCTGACCGGGCAGGCGCAGGTCCTGTTCGGACTCGGCGCCGCGCACCGGGTCGCCGGGCGCGCCGGCGCGGCCGAGAGCGCCTTCCGTGCCGCGCTGGCGCTGTTCCGCCGGCTCGACGACCGGTTCGGTGAGGCGTACACCTCCACCAGCCTGGCCCTGGTCCTGGGTCGCGACGGCGCGGACGCGGACGCGGCCCGCCTGCTGCGCCGCGCGCTGGCGCTCTGCCGGGAGCTGGGCTACCGGCGGGGCGCGGCCATCTCCCTGGGCCACCTCGGCGACCTGCACCTGCGCACCGGCGAGTACGACCGCGCGGTGACCGAGCTGACCGAGGCGGTCGCCGGCAGCCGGGAGGTCGGCGACGGCATCGGCGAGCTGATCGCGCTGCGCCGCCTCGGGGCGGCCCACCTCGCCCTGGGCCGGCTTCCGGCGGCCCGGTCGGCGCTGCACGGCTGCCTGGCCCTGTGCTGCGAGCACGGCGAGGACCAGGAACGCGAGCGGGCGCTGCGGCTGCTCGGTGAGGCCGGGGCCCGAACCGGGGACGGCGAGGCGGAGCGGAGCGCGAGCGCGGTGAGAGCGGGGTGAGAGGACCCGGCGGCCGGCGGACGGCACGGTGAGGGCCGAACCGCATCGGACCAGGGGAGGCTCCCGATGACCGACCGCACCACCACAGCACCGGCCGACGCGACCGGGATGTCCCGTCGTCGGTTCCTCGGCGGCGTCGGGGCGTCCGCCGCCGCGCTGAGCGCCGGCGGCGTGCTCGGCGCCGCCACGCCGGCGTCCGCCGCCTACTACATGAAGTGGGGCGCGGTGGTCTCGCCGGGCAGCGCGACCAACAACATCGACTTCGCCCGCAAGGTGGACCTGCTGCGCCGGATGCGCCCCCAGACCGCCCGGATCTCGATGTTCTGGGGCGACCCGAACCGCCGCCAGTTCAGCGACGGGCAGCTCGACGCGCTGCGGGGCACCGGCCTCACCGAAATGATCATCCAGTCCTCGGAGGATCCCGACCCGGGCCTGGCGCGCCGCCAGCTGGACCTGCTGCTGCCCTACGTGGACGCGCACCCGGACACGCTCTTCGTCTGGGAGATCGGCAACGAGCCGGACTGGCACCAGCCGGACAACCCGTGGCTGGCCCGGTGGAACCGGCTGGCGACCATCCGCGACAACAAGCCGGCCCAGGACCGGGGCAACCTGCTCTGGGCGATCAACATGCCGGCCGGGCGCTGGAACGGCGACGGCTCCGGGTTCACCTTCGGCAGTTCCGGACGCTGGTTCGACGCGTTCGTCCGGGACACCGGCGACGGGCTGGGCGCGCTGCTCACCGGCCCGTACCGCCCGGACGTGGCCACCGTGCACTGCTACAGCTCCAGCTATCTGACCCGGGGCGCGGACGGCGGCGGCGAACGCAACCCGTACAAGATGATCGACTACGTCCGGGGCTGGAACCCGGGCATCAGCATGAAGATCACCGAGGCCGGCATCGACGGGGCGAAGTCCGACCGCGGCTACCGCTACGTCAACTTCGGCTCGTCCGTGGCGAACGAGACGTCCGGGCAGGTGGACAGCGTCTGCTTCTACGGCCTGCCCCCGGCCGAACGGGAGTACGGCATCTGGGAGGCCGAGGCCAGCCAGATCGGCACCCACCCCTAGCGGCCGTGTCACGGGCCGCGCCGCAGACCGGCCGGATCCGATGACACGGACCCCGGGGCGCGCCGCCGGGTGCGACGGCGGCGTGCGGGGAAGCGGCGGGGCCGCCGGGACCCGGCCCCGCCGCACCCGGCCCCTCGACCCAGGTGACCGGCAGGCGTGCGTCAGGCCGCCGGGGTGGCCAGCAGTGCCGCCTCCCGCTCGGGTGCCAGACCCACCGGTGCGCGCGCCGGCCGGCCCGCCCGAGCCGGGACCCGGCCGACCTCGCGCAGCCACCGCCAGGTGTCGGCGACGGTCTCGGTGACCGGCCGGCAGACCAGACCCGCCGCGTACGACCGCTCGACGTCGCGCTCCTGCAACCAGCGGTACTCGTGCCCGCGCGGCACCCAGATCGGCAGGTCGTTCCACGGCTCCACGCCCGCCGCGAGGATCGGCTCCGGCTGCGTCCAGCGCAACGTCGCCCCCGACCCGGTCACCGCCACCGCCGCGTCGAGCAGCTCACCCATCGTCGCGTGCCCGGTGCGACCGACCACGTTGTACGCCCCGCCGACGCCCTCGACCCCCCGATCCAGCATCCACACCGCCAGGTCGCGGACGTCGACGTACTGCACCGGGAGGTCCCGCGGCCCCGGCGCCAGCACGTCGCCGCCCCGCGCCACCCGGTGCAGCCACCACGGCAGCCGCCCGATGTCCTCCCCCGGCCCGAGGATCAGGCCGGCCCGCACCAACAGCGCCCGGTCCCCGAACACCCGCACCGCGGCCCGCTCCCCGCCGGCCTTGTTCCGCGGGTAGTCACCGTCGTCCGCGTCCGGCTCGGCCGCGACGGTCGGCGCCTCCTCACCGGTGCCGAGTCCGACCGGCGGCGCGTACACCGAGCCGCTGGAGACGTAGACGTAGTGCGGCACCGCCCCGACCAGGGCCCGCGCCGCGTCCCCGACCGCCCGGGGCGCGCCGTCCCAGGTGTCCACCACCAGGTCCCACTCGCCGCCGGCGAGCGCGGCCAGACCGTCCGGCGCGGTGCGGTCACCCCGCAACCGGTGCACGCCGGCCGGCACGTCCCCGTGGATCCCCCGGTTGAACACGGTCACCGACCAGCCCCGGCGCACCGCCTCGGCCACCACCGCTCCACCGACGAATCCCGTACCACCCAGCATCAGCAGTCGCATGCGTCCCAGCCTGCCCGCCGGTCCCCCGTTCCGGACAGTCGCGTCTGCCAACGGCAGAACACGAGATCACGCCCACCACCCACGCCCACCGGGCGGTGACCTTCCCTGTCCGGGCGGCGTGCATCCCGGGGACCTGCGGCACCGGGACCTGCCGTCTCCTGACGACGCCCCTTTCCGGGCCCGGTGTTGGGTTGATCGACTTCATCGCGGGGAGGTGGCGACATCAAGGCCCCGCCCGACCCGCCACCTCCCCGACCTGGCGGTCCATCCGTGCCTGCGGGCGCAGATTTTGTGTGCGGCTGTCCGTTTCTGTGGGAGATCTTGGAAGTTCGGGGTCCCTCTGGGGGCCGTTTTCTTCCAAGATCTCGGCGAGCGGGCAGGCGAGCGGGCGAGCGGGCGAGCGGGCGAGCGGTGGGGAGGGAAGGGAGCGCACAGGCAGTGCGTCCGTGTTCCGGAGATGTCCCGGCGCCGGTGGTAGGTGAGGGGTGTCTGCCAGGTCGGGAGGCACCCATGGCGTTCCACTGACGGGGTTGGCGGGCGCTGGGTGGAACGTGGTGGGTGTCTCCGCGGCCGGGAGGCACCCATGGTGTTCCACTCGCGGGGTTGGCGGCCGGTGGGTGGAACGTCATGGGTGTCTGCGGGGTCGGGATGCGCGCGGTCTCCACCCGCCCGGGTGCGTGGACTGGGGTGGCTTGTCCGGTTCAGCGGTGGTGGGCGGCACCCCGGGCGCGGAATTGGCGGCGGGTCGGCGGCGTTGTAGACGGGTGAACGACCGAGCAGGCAGCGAACCCCTGAGCCGCCACCCCCGTCCCCGGCGGAATGACGGCAGGCCGCCGGTCGTTACACATCATCCCGGCGCCGCGTGCAGGCCCCCCGCCCCGCGAGCCAGCCGGACATCCCCGGCCCCGTGAGCTGGCCCCCAGCCCTCACGAGCGTGCCGGATCCCCCTTCAAGACTTTTCGCGCGCCTGACGGTGCCCACACCCCCCCGGGTGTGTTGACCCCCGAATGGAGCCCCTCATGAACACGATCCTGCGCAAGAGCATCCTCGGTATCGCTGGTCTGGCCTTCACCGGTGGCGTGTTCGCCGGTCCGGTCGCCGCCCACACCGACACCCCCGCCCACGCCGCCGCCAAGCCCGTCGCGGTCGCCACCGTGCAGGGTGAGCAGTCGCGCATCACCCTGAACGACGAGCAGCTGGCCAACGCGAAGGCGATCATCGCCGCGACGAAGAAGGCCGGCCTGCCCGAGCGGGCCGCGGTCATCTCGATCGCCACCGCCCTGCAGGAGTCGAAGCTGGAAAACCTCGGCCACCTCGGCGACCGCAACGACCACGACTCGCTGGGCCTGTTCCAGCAGCGCCCCTCCTCCGGTTGGGGCACGCCGGAGCAGATCACCGACCCCGAGTACTCCACCCTGGCGTTCCTCAAGGGCCTGAAGCAGGTCGACGGCTGGGAGAAGATGCCCCTGACCGACGCCGCCCAGACCGTCCAGGTCTCCGCCTACCCCGACGCCTACGCGCAGTGGGAGAAGCAGGCCACCGACATCGTGAACCAGCACTGGACCAAGTAAGACCAACGCGAAAGGCCGGCACCCCGAACGGGGGTGCCGGCCTTCACGCGTACCGGAAAGGGGTCAGGCCGGCGGCAGGACGAACGTCCACGTGGTGGTGGTCGTGCTGGCGGCGGCGGCCGTGGCGGTCAGACCGCCGTAGCTGCCCACCGGCACGCTGCTGCCCGAGTCGGCGAGCAGCCCGGTCACCCGGCCCCCGCCGCTCTGCGAGCTGTTGCTGCGGACCGCGACGCCGGCCGGCGGGGTGAGGCTGGTGGAGGTGCCGTCACCGTGCAGCCAGTACGACACGGCCCAGCTCTGCGCGACGGTCACCGGCGCGTACGGGGTGATCCGGCTGGCGCTGCTGGCCGGGTCGGTGGCCCGGGCGAAGACCGGCGCGCCCGGCCGGACGCCCCGGTAGGCGGCCACCACCAGGTTGCCCTTCGCCTGGCCGTCGAGGGTCACCTTGACCGGTGTCCCCGCGTCCCCGGCGACCGCGGTCTTCGACCAGGCGGTCGTGGTGGCGAAACCGCCGTCGAGCCGGTCCAGACGGGTCCAGCCGGTCACGCCGGTCGGCTCGCCGGTGCCGGTGTGGGTGTTCTGGCTGAGCAGGAGCAGCAGCGTGTCACCCGGCTGCACGGACGCCGGGACGGTCACCGTGTGGCTGGTCCAGTTGGTGTTCGCGGTGGCCTGGCCGACGAAGGAGATCCGCTCGGCGACCGGCGCGACGGTGACATCGACGGTCGCCGTGCCGGTGGCGCCCCGGTCGTCGGTGACCGTGAGCGTGACCGGGTAGGTGCCGGCCGTCGCGTACGTGTGGGAGGTGGTCGGCACGGAGACGGTGTCGGCGGTCCCGCCGTCGCCGAAGTCCCAGCGGTGGTCCTGGATCGCGCCGTCTGCGTCGGTGGAGCCCGCGCCGGAGAACGTGCACACCAGCCCGGAGCAGGACGGCGCCAGGTCGGCCACCGGCGCCTGGTTGGCCGGACCGCCGGAACCCTTCAGGATCTTGATGTAGTCGATGTCGCCGGCGAAGTAGTCGCAGGTGACCTTCGTACCGTCGCACTGGCTCTTGCCACCGACGGAGACCTGCCACGTGTTGGCGATGGTGCCGGTCGGCCCGGTCAGCCGGCTGGTCCGGACACCGTCGACGTACATCTCCACGTACGTGGACGTGCGGTTGCAGGTCACCGTGTGCCACTGGCCGTCGGCGATCGACACTCCGGTGTAGCCGGCGCGCGAGGCGCCGTCACCGCCCCGGAACAGGCACCTCGGCTTGCCGCTGGGCGCCTCGAACTTCCAGTAGCCGCCGACCGCGTTGCCCTGTCCCTTCTGGAGGATGTTGCCGAAGGAGTGGGTGGTGCGGTAGCGGATGGTCACCGAGAAGTCCCCGGCGTCGGGGTTGAAGTCGGTGCTGTGCGGCACCAGGTCCACGTGCTCCGGCACGTACTCCTGGTCGGGCGGCAGGTGGGTGGCGAACCGGTGGGCGGTGGCGCCGGCGTAGAGCGCGCCGGTGACCACCTCGCCGCCCACCGCGCCGTGCCGGCCGTTGCCGCTGCTGTCCCTCAGCACGGTCGACGACGCCGGCTCGTCCATGCTCCAGAACGCCACGGTGCGGGTCGCGGTGGCCTGCGCCGGCGCGGCCCCCACCGTCACCCCGGCCGCCGCGACGACCACCGCCACGCCCAGCCGGGCGGCCGTGCGCCGCCATCGTCCCTGCCCGATCGTCCCCATGTGACCGCCTCCCTGCGTATCGGGCCTCACCCTGACACGCGGCGGTCGAGCGCTCCATAATCCGCACGGTGGACCCGTACCGGGTCCTCGGTGGGTTGGGCTGACCGATGTGGCCGGTCTTGTCCGGCCGGTGGGAGATGTCCGCCGGTCGAGCGGCGGTCGGGGAGAACGAGTGGGCGATACTGGGTTTGAACCAGTGACCTCTTCCGTGTCAAGGAAGCGCGCTCCCACTGCGCCAATCGCCCGGGCGGTTCGCGAGCGGACGACGGGATTCGAACCCGCGACCCTCACCTTGGCAAGGTGATGCGCTACCAGCTGCGCTACGTCCGCGTCGTCACCGGCTGCGCCGGCGACGGGGGAAACTCTACCCGATGCCAAGATCGCCCTGCGGCAGCCCCCCGGCCACGGTGATTGCGCTGCTCGACCCCGGGGTACTGGGCGATGCGACAGCACAACCATCCCCCCGAAGGAGGCTGTCATGGGTATCGGTACGAGCATCTTCCTGATCGCGGTCGGCGCGATCCTCACCTTCGCGCTCAACGCCAACGTCGGCGGGGTCGACCTCGACGTCGTCGGTTGGATCCTGATGGCGGCCGGCGTGCTCGGCCTCATCATGACCACGCTGGTCTGGGGCCGGCGCCGCCAGGTGGTCACCACCACCGAGCAGCCGGTCGAGTACCGCCGGGTCGAGGAGCGCCGGGACGTCGCCCCGCCGATGTGAGGCGAGCCGGGGGCCGACGGAGCTGATCGGTCCCCGGACCGGCCCGGACGGGGGCGCCAGATGGCGCCCCCGTCCGCGTGCCGGGATCAGTCCCGCATCAGCTCGTTGATCGTCCCGTAGTCGAGCGCGTCGGCCAGCGCCCCGTACGTGCCGTCGCCGAGGGCCTCCACGGCCGCGCGCCGGGCCACCGCGTACGCCGCCTCGGCCACCGCCGAGCCGAGGCTGACCCGGGCCACCCCGAGACGCGCCAACTCCGCCACCGGCGGCGCGCCCGGCCCGGCCAGCACGTTCAGGGGCGCGGGGATCGCCGCCACCAGCGCCGCCACGGTCTGCGGGTCGACCGTCCCCGGCACGAAGACACCGTCCGCGCCGGCGGCCAGGTAGGCGTCGGCCCGCGCCACGGTCTCCGGCACCCCGCCGACGCCCCGGAGGAAGGTGTCCACCCGCGCGTTCAGGTACAGCGGAACGCCGGCGCGGTCGGCCGCGGCGCGGACCGCGGCGAGCCGGGCGCACTGCTCGTCGACCGGGCGCAGCGGCCCACCGCCGTCGTGTCGGGCGTCCTCGACGTTGACGCCGACGGCGCCGGCCGCGAGCACCGCGGTGACGGTCTCGGCGACGTCGTCGGGGCGGGCGCCGTAGCCGGACTCGATGTCGGCGGTGACGGGCAGGCGTACCGCGGCGGCGACCCGGCGGATCACGTCGACGGCGGTCTCCCGGGCGAGCGCGTCGCCGTCGGGCGCGCCGCGACTCCACGCCACGCCGGCGCTGGTGGTGGCGACCGCGCGGGCGCCGGCGTCGGCCACGATCCGGGCGCTCGCCGCGTCCCAGGAGTTGACCAGGACCAGCGGCTCGCCGGGCACGTGCAGGCCGCGGAACTGTCGGGCTCGGATGTGCTGTTCGTTCACCCGGTCAGTCTCGGTGGGGGTCGGCCGGTCGCCGTATTGTTTCAGTCCTGGCTGAAACGAAGGGGGCGGTGTGGTCGCGATCGGCCTGTCGGCGGGCGCCGTGGCGCGGGTCCGGTTCGCGCTGTCCGGCCTGTGGGAGGTGATGGCCGGCGTCCGGGTGCTCCGCGATCCCGGCCGGCACGCGATCCACCTGCCCTGGGCCGCCCGGGTCCGGCCGCGGTTGGCCGACGCGGGGCTGCTCGACCCGGAGGCCGGCCTGCTGTGGCGTCTGGTGCCGGCGGCCCCGGGCTACCTGCCGGACTTTCTCACCCCGCCGCCGGCCGGCCTGGACCCGGACCTGGCCGAGGAACTGGCCACGCTGCGCGCCACCCGCCCCGAGGTGGTCCGCGCCCACCTGGACCTGCTGCCCGGTCCCCGCCCGGCGGTGGTGGCCGCCCTGTACGCCGATCCGGTCGCCGGGCTGGCCCGGCTGGCCGCCGAGATCGACGCCTACTGGCGGCTGGCCGTCGCCGACGACTGGCCCCGGATCCGGGCGGTGCTCGACGCGGAGGTCTTCCACCGGGCCCGCCGGATGGCCGAGGACGGCACCGCCGGCCTTCTCAACGACCTGCACGAGTTGGTCCGCTGGGAGGGCGACGCGCTGCTGGTCAGCCAGCGGCACTGCCCGGCGCCGGACGTACCCGAGGGGGGTGGTCTGGTCCTGGTGCCCTCGGTGTTCGTCTGGCCGTCGGTGCTGAGCATCGCGGCCGGGGACGTCTCCCAGCTGGCCTATCCGGCGCGCGGTGTCGGCACGCTGTGGGAGACCCCGGTGCGCGCGCCGGACGCGCTGGGCGCGGTGCTGGGCCGGGGCCGGGCGCGGCTGCTGGCGGCGCTGGACGCGCCCCGGTCGACGACGGAGCTGGCCCGACGGACCGGGCTCTCCCCGGCCGGGGTGTCGCAGCACCTCACCGCGCTGCGGGCCGCCGGCCTGGTGGTGACCCGGCGCCAGGGCCGGTCGCTGCTGAGCAGTCGGACCCCGGTGGCGGAGGCGTTGCTGGGCGCGTCGGCCTGACCGAGGGAACGAGAAAGGCCGTGTCGAGTGTTCGACACGGCCTTTCCGATGGTGGGCGATACTGGGTTTGAACCAGTGACCTCTTCCGTGTCAAGGAAGCGCGCTCCCACTGCGCCAATCGCCCTCGTCAACTGCCGAGGTGGAGACGGGATTTGAACCCGTGTACACGGCTTTGCAGGCCGTTGCCTCGCCTCTCGGCCACTCCACCGAGGTTGCCCCCGACATGCGTGGCGGCATCTCCGAGCGGACGACGGGATTCGAACCCGCGACCCTCACCTTGGCAAGGTGATGCGCTACCAGCTGCGCTACGTCCGCACGCCCCCGGTTGTTTTCCGGTGACGGATGAGAACTTTAGCCGAGCCCGGGAACGGTTGCCAAATCGGGTCCCCTCCCGGCGCGTCCGGGGCGGTGACGTCGAACCTCCCGTAGGGCTTCCTAGGAGCCTGGGCAAGCCGCCGCCGAGTCGGCCGGGAAGCGCGTCCACCTGCGGATCCAGACCGGCGGGTGGAGTGTCCGGCATCCGACTGTCCCACCGCCGACCGGCCGCTCCGGTAACTCCTCGTGGTCATTCGGATGGGTTACGGTAACCGCGTGACGAGACGTGCCGCCGAGATCCGCCTGGACGCGCTGCTGCGCACGGCCTGCGAGGTGATCGCGGAACGAGGGCTCGCCAACACCCGCACCGCCGACGTGGCCGAGGCCGCCGGGGTGAGCCAGGCGCTGGTGTTCTACCACTTCGCGACGAAGGACCGGCTGCTCGCGCAGGCCTTCGCGTACGCGGTGGAGCAGGACCTGGCCCGGCTGGACGCGGTGCTTCGCTCCTCCGCCCCGCCGTTGGCGAAGCTGCGGCGGATGCTCCGGCTCTACGCGCCGACCGGCCGCTCCACCTCCTGGTCCATGTGGATCGACGGCTGGTCCGAGTCGCTGCGGACGCCGGAGCTGGAGAAGCTCTCCCGCCGGCTGGACCTGCGGTGGCGGCAGGACCTGGCGTCGGTGATCAGCGACGGGGTCGCCGACGGCACCTTCGACTGCCCCGACCCGGCCGGCGCCGCCTGGCGGATCAGCGCGGTGATGGACGGCCTGGCGGTGCAGCTCGCGGTGCACGAGCGGGTGATCACCCGCCGGCAGATCGCCGAGTGGATCCGCCTGGTCGCCGCCCGCGAGCTGGGCCTGGAACCCAGCCAGCTCGATTGAACCGCCCCGACCCCGAGTCCGCGTCCGCGTCGCACCGGAACGCGGACGCGAACTCCCCGGTCACCCCTGGGAGCGCGGGGCGGGCGCGGGGGGTTCGGGGAACGCGGGGCGGGCCGGGGACCGGGAGAGACGGGCGCGGGCCGGCGGGTGGACGTTGGCGGCGGAGAGGTCGCCGTCGTAGTGGGCCAGCACGCGGTGGTCCATGATCCGACGCCAGACCGGGGGCACCAGCGCGGCGACCACCATGGTGGCGTAGCCGGCGGGCAGCTGCGGCGAGGCGTCGAAGCTGCGCAGCGTCTGGTAGCGGCGCAGCGGGTTGGCGTGGTGGTCGCTGTGCCGCTGGAGCTGGAAGAGGAAGACGTTGGTGACCGTCCGGTCGCTGTTCCAGCTGTGCCGGGGATCCACCTTCTCGTAGCGACCCGCGGCGGTGCGCTGTCGGGCCAGCCCGTAGTGCTCCAGGTAGTTGACCACCTCCAGCAGGGAGAAGCCGACCACCGCCTGGAGGACGAGGAACACCAGCACGCCGGGGCCGAACGCCACCGCCAGCGCGGCGTAGAGCAGCACGGTCATGGCCCAGGCGTTGAGCACGTCGTTGCGCCACGTCCACGGGTTGCGGCCGCGCAGGCGAAACCGCCCGGTCTCCAGCCGCCAGGCCGAGCGCAGGCTGCCCCAGACCGTCCGCGGCCAGAACCTCCAGAACGTCTCGCCCAGCCGTGAGCTGGCCGGGTCCTCGGGGGTGGCGACCCGGGTGTGGTGGCCGCGGTTGTGCTCGACGTAGAAGTGCCCGTACCCGGTCGGCGCCAGGGCGATCTTGGACAGCCAGCGTTCCGCCCGCTCCCGCTTGTGGCCCAGCTCGTGCGCGGTGTTGATGGCGATGCCGTCCACCACCCCGACGGTGGCGACGAGTCCGGCGGCCGCCCACCAGGAGAGCCCGCCGGCGGCCCACACGGCGCAGCACAGCACCAGGGCGGCGTACTGGGCGGGCAGGTAGAGGTAGGTGAGCCAGCGGTAGTAGCCGTCCGCCTGCAACGCCGGCACCGCCTCGTCCGGCGGGTTCTCCCGGTCGTCGCCGATCAGCAGGTCGATCACGGGGATGAGGCCGAAGACCACGGCGGGGGTTAGCCACCAGGCCCACCCCGCGTCCGTGGCGCGCCAGACCGACCAGGCCACGAACGGCAGCACCGGGACGAGCAGGGCGAGCGGCCAGAGCGGTTTGCGGGTGTCCCGCCACGGAACGGTGTCGGTGCGCATCAACGGACTCCGATCGGTCGACTCCTGAACCGACTGTGGCAGCCGTCACGCATTTTTACAAGGGCGAGTTTTTTGTAAAGCGGATCACCCCTAGCGACCCCTACCTTCAGTGACGGTTAACTATGCGTACGGTTATCGTCGGACCATCCCGGAGAGCGCTCCCGGCCCCACCCCACGGCCGGCCCTTCCCGCACGCCCGCGCCGGCGGCCCGCAACGTACCCGCCGCGCCCGTGGCCCGGCGGCGCACGCCCGCCGCGGTCCGACGAACGGAGACCGAACGCATGTCGCTGCAGACCACCGGCACCCCCGAGCTGAGCGTGGTGATGCCGACCTTCCAGGACCCGCACTGCCTGGAGCTGACCCTGCGGGCGCTGGCCCGCCAGACCCTTCCGCCGGACCGCTTCGAGGTCGTCGTGGTGCGCGACGGCGGATCCCCCGACGGCTACCCGGAGGCGCTGGCCGCCGGCGCGGGCCTGCGCCTGCGGCTGGTGGAACTCGCCGAGCGACGCGGCCGCGCGGGCGTGCGCAACGAGGGCGTCCGGCACGCCGCCGCGCCGCTGCTCGTCTTCCTCGACGCCGACTCCTGGTCCCTGCCCGACCTGCTGGAACGGCACCTGACCCACCACCGGGAGCCGGGCCACCCGGAGGTGCTGATCGGACGCCG
Organism: Micromonospora sediminicola; assembly: GCF_900089585.1. Taxonomy (NCBI): domain Bacteria; kingdom Bacillati; phylum Actinomycetota; class Actinomycetes; order Micromonosporales; family Micromonosporaceae; genus Micromonospora; species Micromonospora sediminicola. The sequence goes on from NZ_FLRH01000004.1 coordinate 689,997, forward strand.
GGACGACATCGGGCTGGCGCACCTGCCCGCCGTGTTGCGCGACGACCCGGCCGCGATCCCCCGCCTCTCCCCGCACGGCGGCGACATGCGGTTCCCTCCCGACGGCGTGCCGGACCAGCGGCGGGACTGGCTGGAGGTGGGCTGGACCGTCGCGTACACCCACAACATCTCGCTGAGCCGGGAGCTGTTCGACCGGGTCGGCGGCTTCCGCGAGGAGTTCGCGCTGAGCTACGGCATGGAGGACATCGAGCTGTTCTACCGGGTGGACCGGGCCGGGGCGAGCTTCGGGTACGACGACGACGCCCGCGTCGTCCACCTGCCGCACCACCGCAACATGGGTCGCAACTGGGCCGAGATGATGGCGAACACGCGCTCGATCACCGCGCTCTACCCGTGCCTGGAGTGGGAGTTCCTCAGCGTCATCGTCGGCCCCGAGGCGGTCAAGCGGATCCTGCTCTTCCGCTCGCTGGTGCGCGCCTGCGTCGAACGGTCGACCTGCGCGATCGGACCCGCCGTGGCCCGGCTCGCCGACCGGCTCCCCGGCCCCCGGGTGCTCTGGGTGGGCACCGGGTCCGCCGACGCCGGACTGAGCGCGTCCGCGGTGACCTTCGACTACGCCGCGCCGGTCGGCCCGACCAACTTCCACCTGATCGGCCTCGCGCCGCCGCTCGCGCCGGGCAGCCTCGACGCGGTGGTCAGCGTGGACTTCTGGCGCTACCTGCTCTGGCCGGAGCTGTGCCAGTTCGTCAACTCGTCGCTGCTGCTGGCCGGCGAGGTGCACCTGGTCGCCACCGACGCGAGCGCGCCGCAGATGTGCGCCACCGACGCGGACACCCTGGCGTACCTCGGTCGGTCGCTGGCCGCGGAGTTCGCCGTCGAGCGGCAGGAGGTCGAAGGGCTGGGCACGGTGCTGTCGCTGCGGCCGGCGGCGACCGTCGGCGCGCCCGCGTACGCCGGGGCGGCGGCGTCCGGCTGAGGCCGGTCAGCGCCAGCGTCGCCGGGTCCGCCGCCGCTCGAACGACGGCGGCAGGTCCTCCTCCACCCCGTCGGCGGTACGCAGCAGGCGGCGCATCCGCAGCAGGAGTCCGGCCCCGAGGAAGAGCAGCAGGCCACCGAGCAGGAAGGCGGCCTGCACCACGCCGAACCCTCCGGTGGCGGCGACCGGACGGCCGGCCGCGCCCGGCGGTGGCGGCTCGACCACCGCCGCGTCGGTCGGCTCCTCCGTCACCGGGTCCTCGGTGGCCGGTTCCTCGCTGGGCGGGTCGGTCGGCTCGGCGCTCGTCGGGGTCGGCTCCGGCGTCGGCTCGGCCGCCTCGCCCACCACCTGGCGCGAGGCGGTCCGCCGGGCCAGCAGCCGCGACTGCGGGTCGTACGCCTCCGCGGCGAAGCTGACCCGGCCGCGCCCGACGTCCTCGGCGAAGGCCACCCGGTAGCGGGCGGTCACCGTGCGCCCCGGACAGAGCACCCCCGGGTCCAGCTCCCGGTCGGTCAGCCGGGCGGTGTCACCGTCGGCGCGGATCTCCAGCGGGAACGAGCCGGTCTCCTCGACCCGGTCCACCTTCACCTGGTCCAGCCGCAGGCCGTCCACCCGCAGCAGCATCGACCAGCGCACCTTGACGCACTCCGAGCGGGCGCCCCGGTCGGACCGGGACACCACCGCGGAGAGCGTCTCCACCCGGTCGCCGGCGGTGAACTCGTCGGGCAGGCCGCTCAACTCCGTGGAGAACGCGGCCGCCGCCCGTGCCGGCGCCGCCCCGCCGTAGCCGGCTCCCGCCAGACAGGTCAGCACCAGCCCGATCCGCAGCGCGTGCCGCCACCCGCTCACCACGCCTCCCTCACCTCGGTCGTATCCACCCGCAACGCTAGGAGCGGCCCCGGCCGGCCGGTAGACGGGCGTGTTCGCACCGGTCGGCAACATCGGGGGTCCCTTTCACCGAGGGTGGTGAACCGGTCACCGCCGACCGGCGACACGCCCGGGATCGGCGCGTCGACCGCGGTGGGACACAATCGGTCGGTGTCCGAACTGTCCGCCGCGTTCGTCCGGCTGCACGCCCGCCTGGCCCCGGTCGCCTTCGTCCCCGAGGTGCGGTTGCACCAGGCCGACGAGCCGATCGGCCTCTGGGAGCTGACCGAGGGCGAGTTCCGCAGCGCCCAGCCGCCGCCGTTCTGGGCCTTCGCCTGGGCCGGCGGCCAGGGCCTGGCCCGCTATGTGACCGACCACCCCGAGCTGGTCGCCGGCCGCCGGGTCCTCGACCTGGCCTCCGGCTCCGGCCTGGTCGCCATCGCCGCCGCCCGGGCCGGCGCGGCCGCCGTCCGGGCGGTCGAGGTGGACGAGCGGGCCGTCGCGGCGGTCGCGCTCAACGCCGAGGCCAACGGGGTACGCGTCGACGCCGAACTCGGCGACATCCTCGACTCCGACGCCGGCGACGCCGAGGTGGTGCTGGCCGGGGACGTCTTCTACAGCGAGGCGATGGCCCGTCGGATGCTGCGCTTCCTGCTCCGGGCCGCCCGGGCCGGAGCGCGGGTGCTGGTGGGCGACCCGGGCCGGGCGGTCCTGCCCCGCGAGCGTTTCCACGAACTGGCCGCGTACGACGTGCCGGTGTCGGAGGCGCTGGAGAGCGTGCGGGTGAAGCGCACCACCGTCTGGGAGCTGGACCCGAACCCGCCGGGAGCGCGCCGGTAGCGTCGGCGCGTGCTGTTCCGGGGCTGGGGGAGGTCCGTCGACGGACCGTGGCCGGACCTGGCCACGGTGGTCGACCACGTCGGCGTGCCGCACCTGGTGGTGACCCGGCACGCGCTGGTGCGCCGGGTGCTCGCCGACCCGGTGACGTTCCGGCCGGACAACGCGCTCGACGCGGTGACCCCGATCCCGGTGGCCGCGCTGCGGGTGCTCGCCGGGCACCGGTTCCGGTTGCCGCCGACGCTGGCGAACAACGGCGGCGCCAGCCATCCGGAGATCCGGGGCATCGTCGCCGACGCGCTGCACCCGCACCGGGTGGCCGCCCAACGTCAGTGGCTGACCGCGCTGGTCCGCGAGCGGGTGGCCGGGCTGACGGCCGCGCTCGACGCCGGCCGGCCGGTCGACCTGTACGCCGACCTCGCCGCCGACCTGCCGCTGCTGGTGCTGGCCCGGCTGGTCGAGCTGCCGGACGCGCCGGTCGGCGCGGTCAAGGACTTCGCCCGGGCCGCGCTGGAGCTGTTCTGGGCGCCGCTGGACGCCTCCCGGCAGCTCGCGCTGGCCGCCGAGGTGGGCCGGTTCCACACCGTGCTGCGCGGGTTCGCCGCCACCGGAGGCGGGCTCGCCGCGCGGCTGCGTACCGCCGGGCACTCCCCCGACGTGGTGGTCGGCGCGCTGTTCTTCCTGCTCGTCGCCGGCCAGGAGACCACCTCGCAGTTCCTCACCCTGCTGCTGCACCGGCTCGCCGGCGAACCGGCGGTACGGGCCGGGCTGCGCGCCGGCGAGATCGGCGTGGACGACGTGGTCGAGGAGGGGCTGCGGCTGGAGCCGCCGATCGTCACCTGGCGGCGGGTGGCCGCCGTCGACACCTCGCTGGGCGAGACGCCGGTGGCGGCGGGCACCAGCGTGGTGGCCTGGCTGGCCCGCGCCGGCCGGGACCCGGCCGTGGTCGCCGCGCCGGGCGAGTTCCGCCCGGGACAGCCCGGTTCCCGCCGGCACCTGGCCTTCGGCGCCGGCCCGCACCGCTGCGTCGGCGCGCAACTCGCCCGGATGGAGGCCGCCGTGGTGGTCGCCGAGGCCACGCCGCTGCTCGACGGCGTGACAGTGGTCCGTCCACCGTGGTGCCCGGACAACCTCACCTTCCGGATGCCGGACGCGTTCGTGGTCCGCCGCGCCTGACCGCGCGGCGTTCCGCGCCTGACCCCGCGGCGTTCCGCGCCTGACCCTGCGGCGTTAAGAGGGGGCCCTTCCTCTACCGGAGGCGTTAAGAAGGGGCCCTTCCTTACAAAAGTCAGGGTGGGCGCCCGCCCTTCGGCAGCGGCGCCGCTCCGCCGCCGCCGCATAGCGTCCCCGCATGATCACACTTCGTGGGTTGACGAAACGGTTCGGCGGGGTGACCGCCGTCGACGACCTGACCGTCGAGATCCGCCCCGGCCAGGTCACCGGGTTCCTCGGCCCGAACGGCGCCGGCAAGTCCACCACCATGCGGATGGTGCTCGGCCTGGACCGGCCCACCGCCGGGACGGCGCTGGTGAACGGCCGGGACTACCGCACCCTGCGGCACCCGCTGTACGAGGTCGGCGCGCTGCTCGACGCCACCGGCGTGCACCCGGCCCGTTCCGGGGTGGCGCACCTGCGGGCGATGGCGCGCAGCAACGGCGTACCGGCCCGGCGGGTGGCCGAGGTGCTCGACCTGGTGGGCCTGGACGACCGCGCCGCCGGCAAGCCGGGACGGGCGCTGTCGCTGGGCATGGGCCAGCGGCTCGGCATCGCCGGCGCGTTGCTCGGCGACCCGCCGGTGCTGCTGCTCGACGAGCCGGTCAACGGGCTCGACCCGGACGGCGTGCGGTGGATCCGCGGGTTCACCCGGCGCCTCGCCGACGAGGGACGCACCGTGCTGATCTCCAGCCACCTGATGAGCGAGATGCAGCAGACCGCCGACCGGGTGGTGGTGCTCGGCCGGGGCCGGCTGGTCGCGGACGCGCCGCTGGCCGAGCTGATCGCCGCGCGACCCGCCGCCTCGGTCCGGGTACGCGGGCCCGAGCCGGCCGCGCTCGCCGCGCTGGGCGACCGGCTGGCCGCCGAGGGCGCCACGGTCACCGCCGACGGGGACACGCTGACCGTGGTCGGCAGCACCGCCGGCCGGGTCGGCGACCTCGCGTACGAGCGGGGGGTGCGGCTGCACGAGCTGACCCCGATCGCGCCCTCCCTGGAGGAGGCGTTCCTGGAGCTGACCGCCGACAGCGTCGAGTACGCCGCCGGCCCGACCGAAGGCGGAACCCGATGACCACGCTGCCCACGCTCGACCCGACCCGCCCGGCGTCCCGACCGGCCCCGGCCGGCCACCCGCTCGCCGGCGCGGTGGCCGCCGAGTGGACGAAGCTCTGGTCGGTCCGCTCCACCTGGTGGACCCTGCTCGCGGCGGCGCTGACCATGGCGGCCACCAGCGCCCAGCTCGCCATCTACGCGGTCAACGCCAACACCGACGACGACCCGACGGTGAACCCGGGGGTGCTCGACGTCGGCGAGGTGGTGGCCGGCTCGCTGGAGCTGACCCAGTACGTCGTGCTGGCCCTGGGCCTGTTCACGATCACCAGCGAGTTCGCCACCGGCACCATCCGCACCACGCTGCGCTGCACCCCGTCCCGGGGCCGGGTGCTCGCGGCCAAGGCGCTCGTGGTCGGCGCGGTGACGTTCGGGGTGGGGCTGCTGCTCGGTGCCCTGGGCGCGGTGGTGGCCCGGCCGGTGCTGGGCGGATGGGGCCGGGCCCCGCTGGGCGGCACCGTGGCGGACGTGTTCGCCTGCGCCGCGTACCTGGCGCTGCTGGGCGTGCTGGCGCTCGGGCTGGCCGCGGCGCTGCGCGGCGCGGTGCTGACCCTGACCGTGCTGTTCGCCGCGCTGATGATCGTGCCGCTGTCGTTGCAGGAGCCGGACATCACCGTGCTCACCCGGATCGCCGACGCGTTCCCCGGCGTCGCGGGCAACCACTTCCTGGCCGGGGACACCGAGCCCTACCCGGCGGCCGTGGGGCTGCTGCTGCTCGCCGGCTGGGCCGCCGCCGCGCTGGCGCTGGGCCGGTGGGCACTGGCCCGGCGCGACGCCTGAGCGGGGCGGGGCTGGTCAGCCGGACGGCGGGACCAGCCCCGCCTCGTACGCGAGGATCGCCGCCTGCACCCGGTTGCGCACGTCCAGCCGGGTGAAGACGCTGGTCAGGTAGCTCTTCACGGTGCCCTCGACCAGGTGCAGCCGACGGGCGATCTCGGCGTTGGACAGCCCCGCCCCGACCAGCGCGAGCACCTCCCGTTCCCGGTCGGTCAACCCGGCCAGGCGGTCCCGCGCGTACGGGCCGCGGGCGAGCCGGCCGCCGCTCAGCTCGATCACCCGGCGGGCCACCCGCGGCGACAGGTACGCCCCGCCGTCGGCGACCGCCCGGACGCCGGCCAGCAGCTCCCTCGGGTCGCCGGACTTCAGCAGGAACCCGGCGGCGCCGTGGCCGAGCGCCCGGGCGATCAGGTCGTCGTCGCCGAACGTGGTGAGCATGACCGCGGCGGTCTCCGGCACCAGCCGGCGGATCTGCGCCGCCGCGCTCAGCCCGTCACAGCGGGGCATCCGGACGTCCAGCAGCGCCACCCGGGGGCGGTGCGCGCGGACCAGCTCGACCGCGGCGTGGCCGTCGCCCGCCTCGCCGACCACCTCGATGCCCGGGTCGGCGGCCAGGATCGCCCGGACCCCGGCCCGGACCATCGCCTCGTCGTCGGCGAGCACCACCCGCAGCGGGCGCCCGTGGTCGTCGCTCATTCCTCGATCCGCTCCTTGCTGGTCAACCGTCCGTCGGTGAAGCAGAGCCGCCAGGTCGCCTCGGCGAACGGGAAGTTACCGTCGGTGTAGAACTCGCAGCCCGGTGCGGCGCCGGACGCCGGCGGGTCGGCCTGCCGGCGGGGCAGCCCGAGCGTGTCGCGCTGCTCGCCCAGCCGCAGCCGGTCGTAGCCGGACCGGTCCAGCACCGCGCCGGCCGTGGCCATCGGGTAGTAGACCAGCGCGAGCGCCAGGGCCAGCCCGGCCGGCGCGCCGAACGCGACGAGCAGGCTGCGCCGCAGCCGCCGGCGCGCCTCCCGCAGCCGCCGCGCCTCGACGCCGGACCGGTCGGCGTCGTGCGGCTCGCCGATGCCGTCGACCGGCACCGGGGCGGCGTCCGTTTCCCCGCCGACCGGCACCAGGGCCGCGTCCGTTCCGCTGTCGCGCCGAGCGCCGTCCGGCGGAACGGCCGCCGTCGGGCGGCGGCCGAGGGCCGGAGCGGCAGCGACGCCGGTCAGCGGCAGGTGGGCCGTGACCGCCCAGCCGCCGCCGTCCCGGGCGCCGGCGTCCAGGGTGCCGCCGGCCAGGCGTACCCGCTCGCGCAGCGCCAGCAGCCCCGAGCCGTGCGACACCGGGCCGGGCAGCGGGCCGGCCGGGGACGGCGGGTTGACCACCGTGACGGTGACCGCGCCGGCCGCCCGCCGCACCGCGACCGTGACCGGGGCGCCCGGGGCGTAGCGGGCGGCGTTGGTCAGCGCCTCCCGCACCACTCGGTGCACGGCGTGCGCGACGAGCGGCGGCAGACCGGCCTCCGTGCCCGCGTCCCCGGGACGCAGGTCGATCGCCATGCCGGCGTCGCGGGCGCCGGAGACCAGGTCGGCGACCGTCTCCCCCGGCGGTCGCCGGGGGCGTTCCTCGCGCAGCACGCCGATCACCTCGTGCAGTCGCTCGGTGGCGGCGGCGACGCTGGCCCGTAGCTCCCCGGCCGCCGTGCGGTGGGCCGGGGACAGCTCGGGCGCCAGTTCCAACGCGCCGGCCCGCAGCGCGATGAGGCTCAGGTCGTGCCCGAGCGAGTCGTGCATGTCCTGGGCGATCCGGGCCCGCTCGCGCAGGCGTACCCGCTCCACCACGCTGCGCCGCTCGGCCTCGGCGTGCCGCCGCCCGGCGTCGGCGAGCGCCCGGTGCTGCCGTCGCAGCCGACCCAGCAGCCAGGGGAACACGCCGGCGAAGAGCAGCACCGAGGCGAGCTGGAACCAGACCGCCGGCTCGGTGCCGAGCAGCCCGAGGTTGAGCCCGGTGCCGGTGACCGCGATGGCGGCGAACACGACCGCCGCCGGGGCCGCCCGGGCGCTGCGCAGCCCGGCCAGGTAGCCGAAGACCGGGATGGCGAACACCATGTTGCCGTCGACCAGCGAGCCGGCCACCACCGCCAGCACCGCCACGAGCGGCCACCGGCGAGCCACCACGACCGAGCCGCCGAGCAGCGCCAGCACGACGGCCAACAGCGGCACGTCGTACGGCTGCCATGGCGGGCTGAGCCGGGCCGACGTCGCCGGCGCGGCGAGAACGGCCAGGAGCAGCAGGTCACCGGCCCGGCGTCGGGCCACGGGCGACAGCGGGCGCGGTTCCACGGCGGTCACGCTACCCACCGGCGGGAGGCCCGGACACCGACGAAGGTCAGGTCTCCTCGGCCCACGCCCGCCAGTCGTCGAGCACCCCGTAGAGGGCGGGCGTGAGCCACCCGGGGGCGGACCGGCGGAACACGCCCGGGTCCATGCCGCCGGCGCCGGCCGGGACCGCGCCGAGCAGGTTCGGCACCAGCTCGGACAGGTTGAGCCAGTGCACCAGCTCCGGCTCCGCCGGCCAGGCGCCGATCACCACGCCGGCCGGGACCGCCCGTCGCTCCAGCGCCTCCAGCGTCAACGCGGTGTGGTTGAGCGTGCCCAGCCCGGCCCGGGTCACCACCACCGCCGGCGCGCCCAGGGACACGGCCAGGTCGGCCACCGTCCAGGGCTCGCCGGACGGACGCAACCCCATCGGTACGAGCAGCCCGCCGGCGCCCTCGACCAGCACCAGGTCGTGCTTGTCGGCCTCCTCGCGGATCGCGTCGACGGCGGTGTAGAGCTCCAGCGGCGGCAGCTCGGCGACCCGGGCGGCGGCGAGCGGGGCGAGCGGGTCCGGGTAGCTGGCCAGCGTCCGGCCGGTGAGCGGGGCGGCCAGCCGGGTCACCGAGTCGACGTCGCCGGGCTCACCGGTGGCCGTACCGGTCTGGCCGGGTTTGACCACCGCGACCCGCAGGCCGGCCGCCTGCGCGGCGGCGGCGACGGCCGCGGTCACCACGGTCTTGCCGATCTCGGTGTCCGTGCCGGTCACCAGCACCGGTCCGGTCCAGCCGTCGCTCATGAGACCTCCCGCGCACACGCCACGATCACGTCCAGGGCCCGGGCGAATTCGGCCCGGTCCACCCCGGCGCCGATGGTCAGCCGCAGCCGGGACCGGCTGTCCGGCGTGGACGGGGGTCGGAAGCAGCCGACCGCCACCCCCCGGGCGCGGCAGGCGGCGGCCCAGGCGGTGGCCGCCTCCGGGCCGGGCGCGGTCACCGACACCACCGCCGCGTCCGGGGCGGAGACCGACAGCCCCGCCTCGCCCAGCACCCGCACCGCGAGCGCGGCCCGGTCGGCCAGCTCGGCGCGGAGCGCGTCCCCGGCGCGGGCCAGCCGCACCGCGGCGCGTACCCCGGCCGCCACCGCCGGCGGCAACGCGGTGTCGAAGATGAACGTGCGCCCGGTCTCCACCAGGTGCCGGACGAACTCGGCCGGCCCGGCGACCACGCCGCCCGCCCCGCCGAGCGCCTTGGACAGCGTCGCCGTGACCACCACGTCCGGCGCGCCGGCCAGCCCGGCGGCGGCCACCCCACCGGCCCCCGCCGGACCGGTGACGCCCAGCGCGTGCGCGTCGTCGACCAGCAGCAGCGCGCCGTGCCGGCGGGCCACCGCGTGCAGCCGCGCGAGCGGGGCCAGGTCGCCGTCGACCGAGAAGACCGACTCGGTCACCACCACCGCCGGCCGACCCGGCGCGGCGGCCAGCGCCGCCTCCACCGCCGCCACGTCCGCGTGCGGCGTCACCACGGTCTCCGCGCCGGAGATGCGGCAGCCGTCGATCAGCGAGGCGTGGTTGTGGGCGTCGGAGACGAGCAGCGTGCGCGGCTGCGTCAGGCCCCGGACCGCGGCGAGGTTGGCCAGGTAGCCGGAGGAGAACACCAGCGCCCGGTCGACACCGAGCCAGCCGGCCAGGTCGTCCTCCAGCGCGTGGTGCAGGTCGGTGGAGCCGCGCACCAGGCGCGACCCGGTGGCGCCCAGCCCGTACCCGGACAGGGCCCGCGCGGCGGCGGCGGTGACCTGCGGGTGGGTGGCCAGGCCGAGGTAGTCGTTGCCGGCCAGGTCGACCACGGCGTCGTCGGCGGCCCGCGGGCGCAGCGTGCGGGTCAGACCGGCCCGGGCCCGCAGCTCGGCCCGGCGGTCCAGGGCCGCCAGCCAGTCCGCCACCTGCCGTCCCCTCCCGCCGACTCCCCGCCCCGCCGGGCGCTTCCGCGGGGCGAAGTTACCACCCGGGCGGACCGCCCCGGCGTGGCGCGGTCCCGGCTCGCCAGCGGTTTCCCGGTGTCTCGGCGGCCTGTTAGGTTACGAGCCATGCCAGAGATCCTCGACCAGGCCCGGACCCGGGTGCTGGAGAACGGCGTCGGCCTCGACGAGGCCGGCATCCTCGCCGTGCTGAACCTGCCCGACGAGCACCTGCCCGCCGCCCTCCAGCTCGCCCACGAGGTCCGGATGCGGTGGTGCGGCCCGGAGGTCGAGGTCGAGGGCATCGTCTCGCTCAAGACCGGCGGCTGCCCGGAGGACTGCCACTTCTGCTCCCAGTCCGGCCTGTTCACCTCGCCGGTGCGCTCGGTCTGGCTGGACATCCCGGCACTGGTCGAGGCCGCGAAGCAGACCGCGGCGACCGGGGCGACCGAGTTCTGCATCGTGGCCGCCGTGCGGGGCCCCGACGCCCGGCTGATGACCCAGATGCGCGAGGGCGTGGCCGCCATCCGCGCCGCCGTCGACATCCAGGTCGCCGCCTCGCTCGGCATGCTCACCCAGGAGCAGGTCGACGAGCTGGTCGAGATGGGCGTGCACCGCTACAACCACAACCTGGAGACCTGCCGCTCCTACTTCCCCAACGTGGTCACCACGCACTCCTGGGAGGAGCGCTGGGAGACGCTGCGGATGGTCCGCGAGTCCGGCATGGAGGTCTGCTGCGGCGGCATCCTCGGGCTCGGCGAGACGGTCGAGCAGCGCGCCGAGTTCGCCGCCCAGCTCGCCGAGCTGGACCCGCACGAGGTGCCGCTGAACTTCCTCAACCCGCGTCCGGGCACGCCGCTGGGTGACCGCCCGACGGTCGAGGGCAAGGACGCGCTGCGGGCCATCGCCGCGTTCCGGCTGGCCATGCCCCGCACCATCCTGCGCTACGCGGGCGGCCGCGAACTGACCCTCGGTGACCTCGGCACCCGCGAGGGCCTGCTCGGCGGCATCAACGCGGTCATCGTCGGCAACTACCTGACCACGCTCGGTCGGCCGGCGACCGACGACCTGAAGCTGCTGGAAGACCTGAAGATGCCGGTGAAGGCGCTCTCGGCGACCCTGTGAGGCAGCGGTGACCGAACTCTCCCCCGCCACGGCCCTCCCCGCCGCGCTCTGGTGCGACAGGTGCGGCGAGTCGGTGGCGGCCGGCCCGCACCCGGCGTGCGCGGCGGCCCGGGCGCTGGAGCCGCCGCGCTGGTGCGCGTCCTGCCGGCGGCGGATGAAGGTGCAGGTCGTGCCGACCGGCTGGTCGGCGGTCTGCGTCGAGCACGGCGAGCGGCGGGGCTGAGGCGTGCTGCGGGGACGGGCGGTGACGCTGCGACCGGCGACGGACGACGACGTGCCCGCGCTGGCCGCGATCCGGGCCACCCCGGAGGTGCGCCGCTGGTGGCGCGGCGGGGACGACCTGGTCGAGGCGGTCCGCGCCGACCTGGCCGACGAGGCGCTGACCGTCTACGCGATCGAGCACTCCGGCCGGCTGGTCGGCGCGATCCAGTGGTACGCCGAGACCGACCCGGACTACCGCCACGCCAGCCTGGACATCTTCCTCGACCCGGCGGCGCGCGGCGCCGGGCTGGGCGGGGACGCCGTGCGCACGCTGGCCCGGCACCTGGTCGACGAGTACGGCCACCACCGGTTCACCATCGACCCGGCGGCGGCGAACACGGCGGCGATCCGGGCGTACGCGAAGGTGGGGTTCCGTCCGGTGGGCATCATGCGCCGCTACGAGCGCGGGGCGGACGGGCGCTGGCACGACGCGCTGCTGATGGACCTGCTCGCGGAGGACCTGCCCGGCTGAGTCAGCGGGTGGCGATCCAGTACCGGCGCAGCCGGCCCAGTTCGGTGTCGCGGACGTCCTCCAGCACCCCGCCGTGCCGCTCGATGGTCCGCGCCGAGGCGGTGTTCTCCACGTCGCAGGTGACCAGCACCGGGTCGATGCCGCGCCGGGCCGCCTCGGCGAGCGCGGCGCCGAGCGCGAAGGTGGCCAGCCCACGCCGCCGGGCCGAGGGGCGCACCCCGTAGCCGATGTGGCCGCCGGCCTCGCGCAGGAAGTCGTTGAGGCGCAGCCGCAGCGAGATCGCCCCGAGCACCTCGTCCTCCTCGACGATCCACCAGTACAGCGCCGGCACCATGCCCTCGGGCAGTCGGGACTCGTCCTCCCCGGCGCGCAGCCCGTCCACCCAGGCGGCGAAGCCGGCCGGGGTGTCGACGTCGTCGGTGGGGCGCAGCCCCGCGCCGTCCTGGTGCACGCCACGCCCCCACTCGTCCCGGGCGGCCAGCCAGGACCGGTGCAGGCGGGTGGTCGGGGTGATCAGCTCGGGCATGCCGGGAGGCTACCGGGGTGGCCGGTCGGCGGTCGCCCCGAATTCGGCCGTCCGGCCGGGACGTCACTCGTCGCCAGGCGTGCCCGGCACCGCACGGGTGCCGGGCACGCTGTCCTCGAACGGTGTGGCGCCTAGCGCTGGAGGGTCAGCACCGCCGGCCGCCACGGCAGCAGGTTGTAGTCGCCTCCCGCACTCGGGTTCTTGCCCTGGTACAGGAACTGCAGGTTGCAGGCGTCGACGGTCTTGGTCTGGTCGGGGTTGGTGCGGACCAGGTCACCGTGGCTGATGTCGTTGGTCCACGTCGCGCCGCTGTTGGCCTTGCCGGCGAAGGGGTTGCTCTCGCTGGCCGCCTGCGGGGTCCACGTGCCGTTCAGGCTGCTGGACGTGAACGACCGGAAGTAGCGTCCCTGGCTCCCGATCGCCTCGACGATCATGAGGTACTGGTTCTGGCCCGCCACCTTGTAGACCTCGACGCCCTCGAACAGGTTGTTCGTCGAGTCGGTCATGATCGTCGTGTAGCTCGAACCGAAGCTGCCCGGGAAGTTACCGAGCGGCATGCTCGACCGGTAGATCTTGCCGTTGTCCCCGGCGAAGAACAGGTACATGTTCTGGTCGTCGCCGATGAGCGTCTGGTCGATCACGCCGTACGGGGCGTCGGAGAGGGTGGCGGTGGAGAGCGTCTGCGCCGAGGACCAGCCGTTGGCGTTGGTCGGGTCGCTCGACGTCCTGTAGCTGAACGAGGTCGGTCCCCACTGGTACGCCAGCACCCAGATGTTCTTCGGCGCGAAGTAGAGCAGCGTGGGCGCCACCGTGCCCTGGCTCATTCCGGTCTGGCTGGCCGAGGCCATGTCGGACCAGTTCGTGAACAGGCTGAAGTTCATCGAGCCGTACTGGCCGCTGCTGTTGACGTTCGACCCGTAGACCAGGTGCTTGCCGTTGTAGACCACGTTGGTGAAGTCCTTGAGCGAGACCCAGCCGTTCTGCGGGTTGGTCAGCGCGCCGGTCGACGACCACCGGTAGGTCGACGGGAGCGCGCAGCCGCCCGGCGGGGGCGAGGACGGCGGCGGCGAGGACGGCGGCGGCGTGGTGCCGCCGAAGTCGGTCCGCCACTGCTGGTTGGCCTGCCCGTGGCAGTCGTAGAGCTGGATCTGCTGGCCGTTGCCGGTGCCCCAGACGTCCAGACACCGGCCGGACTGCACCCCGCTGATGGTGCCGTTGGCGTTGACGTTCCACTGCTGGTTCGACTGGCCGTTGCAGTCCCAGATGATGATGGCGGTGCCGTTCCCGGTGGCCGCGCCGTTCGCGTCGAGGCACTTGCTGCCGTAGACCATCAGCTGCTTGCCGGAGGTGTACGTCCACTGCTGGTTGGACTGACCGTTGCAGTCCCAGAGCTGGACGCGGGTGCCGTTGGTCTGGGTGGCGTTGGGCACGTCGACGCACCGGCCCGACTGCGCTCCGACGATCCGGCCGGCGCCACCGCTGGGCGGTGGCCCGGTGGTCGGGGTCGTGGTCGGCCCCGAGGTCGGGGCGGCGGCGTTGAGGGCGTTGAGGACCGAGGTGTACGCGGCCTTCTTGTTGCCCCCGCCGTCGAACAGCAGCGGGTTCTCGCCCGAGCGCCAGGAATCGCTGTCCCGCACGCCCCACACGGTGATGCCGATGCAGCGCGGCACGTTCAGACACGCCTGGGTCAACCCGGCGTACTGCGAGGTGGAGGCGTTGGTGACGTCCACCTCGGTCAACGCCACGTCCACACCGAGCGCGGCGAAGCTCGACAGCGTGGTCTGGAAGTTGCCCGGCAGGGAACTACCGCCGGTGAAGTGGGTCTGCAACCCCACACAGTCGATCGGCACACCCCGGGACTTGAAGTCCTGGACCATCCGGTAGACACCCTGCGTCTTGCCGTACGACCAGTTCTCGATGTTGTAGTCGTTGTAACACAGCTTCGCCGACGGATCGGCCGCCCGCGCGGTGCGGAACGCCACCTCGATCCAGTCGTTGCCGGTGCCCTGCAGGTTCGAGTTACGCCGACTGCCGTCCTCGTTGAACGCCTCGTTGACCACGTCCCACGCGGCGAGCTTGCCCTTGTAGTGGGCCATCACCCCGTTGATGTGGTCGATCATCGCCTGACGCAGGTTGCCACCGCTCAGGCTCTGCATCCAACCCGGCTGCTGCGCGTGCCATGCGAGGGTGTGACCACGGACCTTCAGGCCACGCTGGGTCGCCCAGTTGTAGATCTGGTCCCCGGAGTTGAAGTTGAACTGACCCCGCTGGGGCTGCGTCGCGTCCGGCTTCATCTCGTTCTCGGCCGTGATCATGTTGAACTCACGACCCGCGATCGTGCTGTACGTCGAGTCACCGAGCCGGCCCGCCGCGATCGCGGTGCCGAAGTAGCGGCCCGACTGCGCCGCCGCCGCGCCCAGCGTGCTCGCCGCGGCGTTCGCCGACGGCATCACGACCGCGACCGCGGCGGTTGTCACGACGCCGACCACGCCGGCGAGCAGCGCTCTGACGGCGGGCGACCGCCGCCGCCTGTTCCCGCCACGGGGAACGGATGGGCTGATTGCCACCTTGGCCTCCTCACTGGCCCGCACCCGGGCCGTCGGAGTGCCTACGACCGGACGCCCTGGTTAAAAATCGATCATTGTCGATGCTTACATCGAGTCCCGGTCCGGGACAACAGGTTTCGGAAAAGTTTCGGAAACGTGTGCGCCGAGCCTCCCGTCCCGCGCTGCGGAAGAGGCGGCGTGGCGTGGTCGGCCACCCGGGTACGGTGACCGACCACGCCCGCCGGGCCGGCGCTCAGGACACGGCGCAGGCGACCCCGTTCAGGGTGAAGGCCGACGGCCTCGGGTTGGTGCCGGTGTGGGTGCCGTTGAAGCCGAAGCTCGTCGACGCACCCGGCGCGAGGGTTCCGTTGTAGGACAGGTTCGACGCCGTCACGGCCGCCCCGGTCTGGGTGACGTTCGCCGACCAGGCCTGCCCGACCTTCTGCCCGGCGCTCGGGAACGTGAAGGCCAGCGTCCAGCCGTTGATCGCGGTGGTGCCGGTGTTGGCAACGGTGATGTTCGCGGTGAACCCGGTGTCCCAGGTGTTCGCCGTCCAGGTCACCGCGCAGCCGCCGCCGGTCGGCGGCGCCGTGGTGGTGACCGTGACCGGTGGCGAGGCCGGCGAGACGTTGCCCGCCGCGTCCACCGCGACCACGGTGAAGGTGTACGCGGTGGAGGCGGTCAACCCGGTCACCGCCAGCGTGGTGCCGGTGGCGGAGCCGACCAGGACGGTCCCGCCCCGGTAGACGCGGTAGCCGGTGACGCCGACGGCGTCGGTGGCCGGGCCCCAGGTCAGCGTCAGGCCGGTCGGGCCGACCGCGGAGGCGGTGGGCGTGCCGGGCGCGGTCGGCGGGGTGGTGTCCGGCGCCGGGGCGGCCGGCGTGGTGACGGCCAGCGCCGCCGACGACGCGGACCGGTTGCCGGCGCCGTCGAGGGCCCGCACGGTGAACTGGTACGTCCGCTCCGGCAGCAGCCCGGTCACGGCCAGGGTGTTCGTGGTGGCGGTGCGCAGCACCAGCGCGTCGCTGCCGGTCTGGGCCTGGGTGACCTCGTAGCCGGCCAGGCCGCTGCCACCGGTGTCGGTGGAGGCGGGCCAGGTCAGGGTGAGGCCGGTGGACGTGACGGCGGAGGCGACCGGGGTGCCGGGGACGCTCGGCGCGGTGGTGTCCGGAGTGGCCGGGCCGGGCTCGTCACCCCAGACCCGCACGCCGCCGGACCAGAGCGGCACCTTGCGGTTCGGCCCGGCGCTGGCCTGGTACGACGGGTCGTTCGTCGGGTCCCAGGTGCCGCCCTCCGGCACGCCGATCTTGAACTGGACCTCCATCCGGTGCTGCGACTGCCCGGCCGGCGCGATGGTCCAGCCGGTGCAGTCGACCTCGACGTACCAGATGGCGCCGGAGAACTGCTTCGCGGTCGACGGCGACGGGCAGCCCTGGGTGTAGCCGGGCGTCACGGTCACCGGACCGGTGCCGTCGGGCCGGAAGTAGTAGCGGAACTTTCCGGTGGTCAGCGCCCGGGCCGGGAACGCCGACTTGTTGTAGACGATCGCCTTCAGCCCGGTGGCCCGCGGCTCGGCCTGCATCACCGTGGTCTCCACGGTCAGCTCGTCCATGTCGGGTGTCTCGGCGACCGGGAAGCCGGCGCGCGGGCTGCCGCCGTACTCGTTGGTGAGCCGGGCCAGCGCGGAGGTGAAGCCGGCGTTGTAGTCGGTGGCCACCTCGTTCATCACGTAGTCCGACCGGCTGTCGGTGTACGCGTCGTTGGCCGCCGACGGGCCGCCGACCAGCGCGCCGTAGAGCACGTGCCGGGTCTCGGCGGGCACGGTCTGGCTGTCCCACCAGGAGCCGTGCGCGGTGCGGTGGTGCGGGTTCTTCGGCGAGTTCGCCCCGAACCCGATCATGTAGCTGGAGTTGCGCGGGTTGGCGCCGAGCGCGTAGTCGACCTGCCGGACGGCGAAGTCGTGGTAGCGCGCCTTGCGCGTGGTGTCGGTGGTCCGGTCGCTGTAGACCAGCGCGGCGAACGCGGTGTTGGCGGCGTAGCGCAGCGCGCCCCAGGAGTCGAGCACCGCCATCCCGCCCGGCGAGTACGGCACCTTCTGCCCGTTGACGCCGACGGTCCAGTAGTCGAGCCACCGGTTGGCGTCGTCGACGTACTTCTGCTTGCCGGTCAGGTTCGCCAGCAGCACGTACGCGCCGAACTGCTTGTTGTCCCAGGCGATGGTCCACTTGTAGGAGCGGGTGGTGGACTGCGGCTCGGTGCCGAGCTTGTCGTACTCGCTCTCCGCCTTGGCCAGGTAGGTGGCGTCACCGGAGGCCCGGTAGAGCCAGATCGCGCCCCAGACCAGCTCGTCCTGGTAGCCGCTCCACGACCGGTAGAAGCTCGTCGCGTCGGTGATGCACTCGTGGTAGCTCTTCCGCACCGTGTCGGCGAACGTGTAGAGCTGCTTGGCGTGGCCGAGCAGCTTGTCCGCGTAGGCCGCGTCGGTGGGGCGGAACACCAGGGACGAGGCGGCCATCGCGGCCGCCGTCTCCCCCGCCAGGTCCGCGCCGCCGCAGCTCGCGTCGATCTTGTACGCGGGCCGCGCCATCGGCATCACCTCGGCCGGACCCCACCACTTGTGGTCGTCGTCGCCCTTGCCCACCTGTCCGTAGAGGACGTTCGGCGCGGGGTGCGCCTTGACGAAGTAGTCGTTGACGAAGCGCAGGTTGTTGAGCAGGTGCGTCAGCTGGCCCGAGGCGACGTACCCGTCGCGGTACTCGACCGCGCCCCAGGCGAGCATGGTGGCGCTGAACGCCATCGGGAAGCCGAACTTCACGTGGTCGCCGGCGTCGTACCAGCCGCCGGTCAGGTCGACGCCGACGTCGGCGCCGTCGGTGAGCGCCGAGTCGCCCCGCCAGGACACCCGGTTCCAGGAGGGCTTGCGGCCGGACTGCTGCGCCTCGTAGAAGAACAGCGACTTCTGCAACGCCTCGGCGTAGTTGAACGCGGGCGCGGCCTGCGCGGCGGCGGGCGCGGCGGCGGCCGGGAGCGGGGCGACGGTGGCCAGCGCGGCCACCAGCGCGGCGCCGGCGGCGAGCCACCGGCGGGACGGGCGACCGCGCGGCGGCGGGGTCGGTCGAAGCATGGCGAGCTCCTGTGGAGGGTGCCGCGTGGCGGCCCGGACCGGCGGGGACGCGCCGCCCGGGCCGCCGACGCGGCGGTGGTGGTGGGGTGGACCGCGGAGGCGCGGGAGCGCTCCCATGGATAAGCGACAATGTAACGGCGCGCGCGACGGTTTGGGAAGACGGCGGCGGCGCACCCGGGTCGCCCTACCCATCGGTAACCCCGATGGAGATGAATCACATCATCGATGTTCATTAATACAAATGAAGCGTATCCGCAGCTCAGGCCCGGGCCGGCAACGCCCGCGCCGCGCGGGGAGGCCGACGGGAAGGGGCCTCGCGTCCTGGCATACGAGCGTACGGTTGCCCGTCCGATCGGCCCCGCGGGACAGTACGCGTCACCAGCGGTGCCATCGACGCCGCCGCTCCCCCGGACAACCTGAGGAGATCGCGATGGCCCTTCGACTCGCCGACGGCACCTCCTGGTCCGACACCCTCGCCCGGGCCGTGGCCGCCACCCCCGAGGCCTTCGACACGAGCGCCGACGGCGGCGCCACGCTGCACAACCTCGTGGAGGGCCAGTGGCGGGCGCTCGGCACGCCCACCGCGGTCCGCAGCCCGGTCGACAACACCACGCTGGTGAACCTGGCCCGGCTCGACGCCGACGCCGCCCGGGCCGCGGTCGCCCACGCCGCCGCCGCGCACCGGGAGTGGGCCCGGACCCCGCTGGCCGAGCGCACCGCCCGGGTCACCGACGCGCTGGACGCGCTCACCGCGCACCGCGACCTGCTCGCCCTGCTGCTGGTCTGGGAGATCGGCAAGCCGTGGCGGCTCGCCTGCGCCGACGTGGACCGGGCGCTCGACGGCGTGCGCTGGTACGTCGGTGAGATAGAGCGGATGCTCGCCGACGGCCGCGAGCCGCTGCCCGGCCCGGTCAGCAACATCGCCTCCTGGAACTACCCGATGAGCGTGCTCGTGCACGCCGAACTGGTGCAGCTCCTGGCCGGCAACGCGGTCATCGCCAAGACCCCGTCCCAGGGCGGCGCGGTCTGCCTCACCGTCGCGCACGCGCTGATGCGCCGGGCCGGGCTGCCCGCCACGCTGGTCTCCGGCAGCGGCGAGGAACTGTCCGAGGTGCTGGTCCGCGCGCCCGAGATCGGCGCGGTGGCGTTCGTCGGCGGGCGCTCCAACGGCGGCAAGGTCGCCGCGGCACTGCTCGACTCCGACAAGCGGCACTTCATCGAGCAGGAGGGCCTCAACGCCTGGGGCATCTGGAACTTCTCCCAGTGGGACACGCTCGCGGCGCACCTGAAGAAGGGCTTCGAGTACGGCAAGCAGCGCTGCACCGCGTACCCCCGGTTCGTGGTCCAGCGGGACCTGGTCGACGAGTTCCTCGACATGTACCTGCCGGTCGTCCGCTCGGTCCGCTTCGGCCACCCGCTCGCCGTCGGCGACGACTGGTCGGCCGGCGACCCGCTGCCGGAGTTGGACTTCGGCCCGCTGATCAGCGCGGCCAAGGCCGACGAGCTGCGGCGCAAGGTCGACGAGGCGGTACGCGGCGGCGCCGTGCCGCTGCACCGGGGCAAGCTCGACGGGGCGCCGTTCCTCGACGGGCAGGACACCTCGGCGTACGTGGCCCCCGCCGTGCTGCTGGCCCCGCCCGGCCGGTCCCGCCTGATGCACGCCGAGCCGTTCGGCCCGGTGGACACCATCGTCGTGGTGGACACCACCGACGAGCTGCTGGCCCAGATGAACGCCTCCAACGGCGCGCTGGTCGCGTCGCTGGCCTGCGACGACGAGGAGCTGGCCGGCAAGCTGGCGGTCGACCTGCAGGCCTTCAAGGTGGGCATCAACAAGCCCCGCTCCCGGGGCGACCGGGACGAGGCGTTCGGCGGCCGGGGCGCGTCCTGGAAGGGCGCGTTCGTCGGCGGCGACCTGCTGGTCCAGGCGGTCACCGTGGGCGGCGACCGACGCCTCTACGGCAACTTCCCGGACTACAGCAGCTACCCGGCCACCTGAACCGTCCCGACACACGAACGGGGCCCCCGCACCGGGGGGCCCCGCCGTGTCACCGCCCCCCGCATCGGGAGTCGGTCCGGGTGGCGCGCCGGGCGCCGGTTGCGGCCGTCCGGTCGTGCCCCTCGGGCGCGCCGCGCCGTTGCGGCTCACCTCCGTGGTCGGACCGGACGACCGTCAGCTCAATCCGACCGCTGCGCCGGCACGACCGCGCCGGCACCCGCGCCGCGACCGGCCGTCGCCGGTCCGCCGGTCACCGCGCCCGCCGCACCGCCGGCCGCCGGCCACCCGGCCGTCGCCGGGACCAGCGGGAGCGTCGCGGTCAGCACCGCGCCGTCGCGCTCCACCGCCACCGGCCGGTCCAGCCGGCGCAGCGTCCGCAGCATCGGGGTGTTCTCCGCCTGCACGTGCAGCAGCACGGCGGCGTAGCCGGCCCGGTCGGCGTGCCCGACCAGGCGGCGCAGCAGCGCCGAGCCGAGACCCCGGCGCTGCCAGTCGTCGCGGACCAGCAGCGCCGCCTCGGCCTCGTCCCCCTCGCCGAGCAGGTTGGCCATGGCCACGACCGGCTCCGCCGCCCCGCCGGAGCCCGCCGTGGCGAGCACTGTCACCCCCCGGGCCGGCTCCAGCAGTCGGCGCAGCCGCGCCGGCGACGGGTCCGCCGCCCCGCTCAGGTAGCGCCGCTGCCGGCTTCGCGCCGAGCAGGCCACGTGCAGCTCGCGTACGGCCGGCACGTCCTCGACGGTGGCCGGCCGCACCGTCACCTCCGCGCCGTCCGGCAGCACCAGCGTGACCCGGTCGACGTCCCGGCGGGCCAGCGTCGCCGCCAGCTCGACCAGGGCCTGCGCCCGGGCGTACTCGGCCGGGGTGAAGCTCGGCTCCCGCCGGCGCAGCTCGTAGCCGCCGCCGGCCGGGTCGGTGAGCAGCATGGTGGTGCCGCCCACGCCGCCGGGCGCGGCGGCCGGGGTCGGGCGCCAGGTCACCGCGTCGGCGCCGAGCAGCGTCCGCAGTGTCGCGCCGGCCGCCTCCGGGTCGCGCACCAGCCGGCCGGCCAGGCCGAGCACCCGGGTCGGCTCGTCGGCCAGCCCGCGCGCCTCGCTGCGCGCCACCCAGCAGTCCCGGCCCCGCCCGCGCGCCACGGCGGCCCGCAGCTCGGCCTCGGTGACCTGCTCGGGCGCGTCGACCAGGAAGTCGTCGACCGCGCCGACCTCGGTGGTGTGCACCTGCACGGTGAGGATGTTGACCCCGCGCAACGCGAGGCTCGCCGTGAGCACCGACAGGTAACCCGGCCGGTCGTCCACGGTGGCTCGGATCCGCCAGAGCGCCATGGTTGTCTCCCTTCCTCACCCCCGACCATGCCGGCCGCCTGTTGCGCCCCCGTTGCCCCGGGGTGACGCGGCGCGACCGGTCAGGTGATGGTGGTCACCGGTGGCGCGCCGACCAGGTCCAGCCGGTCGCCGAGGATCACCGCGCTGGCCCGGACCAGCTGGGCGAGCCGGTCCACCTCGGTGGAGTGGAACCCGGCGGCCGCGAGCGGTTCGCTGTGGTCGCGGGCGACCACCAGCACCAGGCCGGCCCGACCGAACGGCGCGACCGCGTAGTGGTGCCCGTCCGGCGCGGTCAGGGCGCGGGCCCGCAGCGGGGTCACCTCGGGCAGCCGGGGCGGGCTCGGGGCCCGCCAGCTCGCGTGCCCGACCGCGGCCGTGCCGCACCCGCCGCTGCGCGAGGCCCAGTCCAGCGGGACCACGGCGGCCACCGCCCAGTCCGCCGCGAGCAGCCCGGGCACGGCGTCGACGAGCGTGGCCACCCCGTCGGTCGGGTTGGCCGCCACCTGGGCGAGCAGCTCGGCGTCCTGGCCGGTGGTGGTGGGCGCGCCGATCGCCCGCCACACCCCGTCCACCCGGACACCGGGGATCGCGGCCAGCCCGGCGAGCAGCCGCTCCACCCGCGCCGCGCCCGGCCAGACCACGGTGAAGTCGTCGACCGCCCGCCCGCCGAGCCGTTCCAGGACCACCACCTGCACGATGTCGGCGCCGGAGACGCCGAGCGTCCGGGCCACCTGGCCGAGCGTGCCCGGTCGGTCCGGCAGGGTCACCCGAACTCTCAGCAGCATGTCTGATCCCCTCCGCTCGGCGGGCCGGCCCGACGGCCGGCAGGCTGGGGCCCAGCCTGCCGGCTGACCATTTCGCCCCCGTTGCAGCGGCATGTCCCGGCGGGAAAATCCGACCTTGACAAGAAAGCTGAGCTGCCATCAACTATTCGGATGACCGATCCGGCCGTCGACGCTGCCCGGCCCCCGACCGGTCCGGCCCCACGCGGGCTCGACCTCGACCGGCTCGCCACCCACCTCGCCACGCACCGGCCGGATCTGGCCGGGCCGCTGTCGGCGCGGCTGATCGCCGGTGGCAAGTCCAACCTCACCTACCTGCTGCGCGCCGGTGACCGCGAGGTCGTGCTGCGCCGGCCGCCACTCGGGCACGTGCTGGCCACCGCGCACGACATGGCCCGCGAGCACCGGGTGATCTCGGCGCTCGCCCCGACCGGGGTGCCGGTCCCCGAGGCGCTGCTGCTCTGCCCGGACGACAGCGTGATCGGCGCGCCGTTCTACCTGATGGCGAAGGTCGACGGTGAGGTCTACCGGCGGCGGGAGCAGACCGACGCGCTCACCGCCGACCAGCGGCGTGACCTGGCCATGGCGATGATGGACACGCTCGCCACCCTGCACCGGGTGGAGCCGGCCGAGGTCGGGCTGGCCGACTTCGGCCGACCGGAGGGCTACCTGGCCCGGCAGGTGCGCCGCTGGGCCGGCCAGCTCGACCGCTCCCGCAGCCGCCCGCTGCCCGGCATCGACGAGCTGCGCGACGCGCTGGCCGGCAGCGTGCCGGAGGGCGCGAACGCGGGTCGGATCGTGCACGGCGACTACCGGCTGGACAACCTGCTCGCCACGGTCGACCCGGTGGCGGTGCGGGCCGTGCTCGACTGGGAGATGGCCACGCTCGGCGACCCGCTCGCCGACCTCGGCCTGCTGCTGACCTACTGGGAGGTGCTCGGCGACAGCGACCAGGCCGAGGGCAACCCGGTGGCCGACGGCATCGGCCCCCGGGCTGGCTTCCCCACCGGCGCCGAGCTGATCGAACGCTACGCCGGGCGCAGCGACGTGGACGTCGGCCCGCTGCACTGGCACGTGGCGCTCGGCTGTTTCAAGCTGGCGGTGATCTGCGAGGGCATCCACTACCGGCACACCCTCGGGCAGACGCTCGGCGAGGGGTTCGACCGGATCGGCGAGATGGTGGCGCCGCTGGTCGCGCACGGTCTGCACGCGGTGAGGGAGAAGTAGATGGAGTTCGCGTACGACGACCGGACGGTCGAGCTGCGGCAGCGGCTGGAGGCGTTCCTCACCGAGTGCGTCCACCCGGCCGAGCCGGTGCACCACGAGCAGGTGCTCGCGGCCGGCGACCCGTGGGCCCGCCCGCCGGTGATGGACGAGCTGAAGGCCGAGGCGCGGGCCCGGGGCCTGTGGAACCTGTTCCTGCCCGACGCCCGCTACGGCGCCGGCCTGACCAACCTCCAGTACGCGCCGCTGGCCGAACTGACCGGCCGCAGCCCGCACCTGGCCCCGGAGGCGCTCAACTGCGCCGCGCCGGACACCGGCAACATGGAGCTGCTCGCCGAGTTCGGCTCGGACGCGCAGCGGGAACGCTGGCTCGCGCCGCTGCTGGCCGGCGAGATCCGCTCCGCGTTCTGCATGACCGAGCCGGAGGTCGCCTCCTCGGACGCGACGAACATCGCCACCCGGATCACCCGCGACGGCGACGACTACGTGGTCGACGGCCGCAAGTGGTGGTCCTCCGGTGCGATGGACCCGCGCTGCGAGATCTTCATCGTGATGGGCAAGACCGACCCGGACGCCGACCGGCACCGCCAGCAGAGCATGATCCTGGTCCCCCGGGACACCCCGGGCGTGACGGTACGGCGCGGGATGACGGTCTTCGGCTACAGCGACGCCCCGCACGGCGGGCACGCCGAGATCGACTTTTCCGGCGTCCGGGTGCCGGCGGAGAACCTGGTCGGGGCCGAGGGCGCCGGTTTCGCCATCGCCCAGGCCCGCCTCGGTCCCGGCCGGATCCACCACTGCATGCGGCTGGTCGGCATGGCCGAGCGGGCCCTGGAGCTGCTCTGCCGGCGCGCTCTCGACCGGGTGGCGTTCGGCCGTCCGCTCGCCGAGCAGGGCGTGGTGCGGGAGTGGATCGCCGAGTCCCGGGTCCGGATCGAGCAGGCCCGCCTGCTGGTGCTCAAGACCGCCTGGCTGATGGACACCGTCGGCAACAAGGGCGCGCACACCGAGATCCAGGCCATCAAGATCGCCACCCCGGCCATGGCCGAGTGGGTGATCGACAAGGCGATCCAGGCGTACGGCGGGGCCGGCGTCAGCCAGGACACCCCGCTCGCCGCGCTCTGGGCCCAGGCCCGGACGCTGCGCCTGGCCGACGGCCCCGACGAGGTCCACCGGGCGTCCCTGGCCCGCCGCGAACTGCGTCGCTGGTCCTGACCACGCCGGCCGCCCGCGCGGCGGTCGGGGTCAGGCGGAGGCGCGGTGGATGAGCTTGGTGTCCAGCAGCACGTGCGGCGAGGGCACCTCGTCGCCCCGGATGCGGGAGACCAGCAGGCGGGCCATCTGCCGGCCCATCTCCTCCACCGGCTGGAACACCGTGGTCAGCGGCGGCTCGGCCTGGCGCGCGATCGGGGCGTCGTCGAAGCCGATCACCGCCACGTCCTCGGGGACCCGCCGGCCGGCCTCGCGCAGCGCGCGCAACGCGCCGAACGCCATCAGGTCGGAGGCGACGAAGACGGCGTCCAGATCCGGGCACGTCTCCAGCAGCCGGCGCATGGCGGCGGTGCCGCTGCCCTCGCTGAAGTCCCCGTACCCGATCAGGCCGGGGTCGACGGTGCCCCCGGCGGCCCGCACCGCCTCCTGGTAGCCGGAGAGCCGCGCCAGGCCGGCGCCCATGTCCTGCGGGCCGGCGATGGTGGCGACCCGGCGGCGCCCCTGGGCGAACAGGTGCTCCACCGCCTGCCGGGCCCCGCCGACGTTGTCCACGTCGACGAACCACGCCGGCTGCGCGTTCGGGTGCAGCATCCGGGCCGGCCGGCCGCCGAGCACCGCGGGCAGGCCACGCTCCTCCAGCAGCGTGGGCAGCGGGTCGGAGTCGTGCAGGGAGAGCAGCAGCACGCCGTCGACGTGCTGGTTGGTGAGGTGGTGCTCGACCCGCTCCCGCTCGATCGGCGACTGCACCATGGCCAGCCAGAGCTGCATGGGCGTCTCCACCAGCCCGGAGCTGACGCCCCGGACGATGGCCGCGAAGAACGGCTCGGTGAAGACCCGCTCCCCGGACTCGGAGACCACCAGCGCCACCGAGTCGGTCCGCTGGGTGACCAACGCCCGGGCGGCCCGGTTGGGCACGTATCCCAGCTCGGCGATGGCCTGCTGGACGGCGGCCCGGGCCTCCGGGCTGACCTGCGGCGAGCCGTTGACCACGCGGGATACCGTGCCGCGCCCGACGCCGGCGCGGGCCGCGACCGCGTCGAGGGTCGGGCGCCCGAGCGAGCGGGTGCGCTGCGTTGTCATCGTCTGTGCTCCTCCGACGGTCGGGCGGGCCCGGCACCGATTGAGGCGTCGGTGCCGGGCCGCCCGTTACTGGCTGGCCCAGCTTATTGTGCGGCCAGGCCGTTGCGTCGGATCACGTCGGCGTACCACCTGGCGCTGGACTTCGCGATCCGGGCCTGGTTGTCGTAGTCGACGTAGACCATGCCGAACCGCTTCGTGTAGCCCCAGGCCCACTCGAAGTTGTCCATCAGTGACCAGGCGAAGTAGCCCTTGAGCGGCACCCCGGCCTCGATCGCGGCGTGCGCCGCGCGCAGGTGCGAGGCGAAGTAGGCCAGCCGGTCCGGGTCGTCCACCCGGCCGTCGACCACCGTGTCGACGAACGCCGACCCGTTCTCGGTGACGTAGAGCGGCAGGTCGGTGTATTCCCGGTGCACCCGCTCCAACGTCTCCACCAGGCCCGGGGCGTCGATCTCCCAGTCCATGTCGGTGACCGGCACGCCGCGGGTGACGAACCGCACGTCCTCGCTGCCCGGCCAGCAGGACGGCGCCCGCCAGTAGGGCTCCGGCTCCGCGCCCTCGACCGGCGCGGCGACCACGTGCCGGCTGTAGTAGTTGACGCCGACCATGTCCAGCGGGGTCGAGATGGTCGCCAGGTCGCCGTCGCGGACGTGCCCGAGGTCGGTGATCCCGCGCAGGTCGGCGACCAGGTCCGCCGGGTACGCGCCGCGCAGCACCGGGTCCAGGAAGAACCGGTTCGCCAGCGCGTCGATCCGGCGGGCCGCGTCGGCGTCCGCCGCCGACCCGGAGGCCGGGGTGACCGGGTAGAGGTTCACCGTGATGCCGAGCTGCGCCTGCGGGCGGGACGCCCGCACCGCCTGCACGGCCAGGCCGTGCCCGAGCATCAGGTGGTGCCCGGCCCGGACCGCGTCCGCGCCGTCGCTGCGGCCCGGCGCGTGCACGCCGGAGCCGTAGCCGAGGAACGCCGAGCACCACGGCTCGTTCAGCGTGGTGAAGTACGTCACCCGGTCGCCGAGCGCGTCGGCGACCAGCTGCGCGTACTCGGCGAACCGGCCGGCGGTGTCGCGGGCCGGCCAGCCGCCGGCGTCCTCCAGCGGCTGGGGCAGGTCCCAGTGGTAGAGCGTCACCCACGGCTCGATGCCGTGGCCGAGCAGCTCGTCGACCAGGCGGTGGTAGAAGTCCATCCCCTCCTGGTTGACCCCGCCGACGCCGCCCGGCTGCACCCGGGGCCAGGACACGGAGAAGCGGTAGGACCGCAGCCCCAGGTCGGCCATCAGCCGCACGTCGTCCGGCATCCGGTGGTAGTGGTCGCAGGCCACGTCGCCGGTGTGCCCGGCCACCGTCCGGCCCTCGGTGTGGCTGAAGGTGTCCCAGATCGACGGCGTACGGCCACCCTCCGCCGCGGCGCCCTCGATCTGGTACGCGGCGGTGGCCGCGCCCCAGAGGAAACCGGGCGGGAAGGTCAGGGCCGGGCCCCCGTCGAGGACGCCGACGGCGGGCGGGCTGGCTGGGTTGCTCACGACTTGACGGCGCCTTCCATGATGCCGCCGATGATCTGGCGGCCGAACAGAACGAACACGACGAACAGGGGCAGGGTCGCGATCAACGTACCGGCGAAGATCTGCGAGTTGTCGGCGAAGTAGGCGGTGTTGAGGCTGCGCAGCGAGATCTGGACGGTGGGGTTGGACGGGTCGGCCAACACCACGAACGGCCAGAAGAACTGGTTCCACTGTTCCATGAAGGTGAGCAGGCCGAGCACCGCGGCGGCGGGCCGCAGCGCGGGCGCCACCACGTGCCAGTAGACCCGCCAGGTGGAGCAGCCGTCCACCCGGGCGGCCTCGATCAGCTCGTTCGGGACCGCCTGTTCGGCGTACTGGCGCATCATGAAGATCCCGAAGCCGCCGATGAGGAACGGCACGGTCACCGACGGCATGGTGTTCAGCCACTCGAGCTTGGCCATCAGGATGTAGAGCGGGAGCACGCCGAGCTGGATCGGCACCATCATCGAGGCGAGGATGATCAGCAGCAGCGCGTTCTTGCCCCGGAAGCGGAGCTTGGCGAACGCGAAGCCGGCCAGCGAGCCGAAGAAGACCGTGGCGACGGTGATCGTCCCGGAGACCAGGAACGAGTTCAGCAGCCCCTTGACGATGTTGGCGTCGCCGTTGGCGAGCACCCGCTCGACGTTCTCGCCGAGCTTTCCGCCGGGCAGGAACGGCGGCGGCCAGGAGTTGGCCGCGTCGTTCGTCCGGGAGGCGATCACGATCATCCAGTAGAACGGGAACAGCGACAGGATCACGCCGAGGACCAGGCCGAACCAGGTGAGCGGGCTGGCCTTCCAGAGCCGCTCGGCCTGGTGGGTGGCCTTCGCCGGCGCGGTCGGCCGGGTGGGTGGGCGAAGCGTGGTGGTCGTCATCTCGTCACCTCACTTGTCGGAGCTGATGCGGCGGGCCAGCAGGTAGTTGACCGTCGACATCAGCGCGATGAGCACGAAGAGCACGAGCGCGACCGCCCCGGCGTACCCCCACCGGAAGCGCTGGTTCATCACGTCGAGCAGGTACATCGTGATGGTCTGGAACTGCCCCTCCGAGCCGCCGGAGAGGCCGCCCGAGCCGCTGGTGAACAGCAACGGCTCGGTGAAGAGCTGGAGCCCGCCGATGGTCGAGATGATCAGCGTGAAGATGATCGTCGGACGCAGCTGCGGGACGGTGATCGACCAGAACTGGCGCCGCCGGGAGGCCCCGTCCAGCGCCGCGGCCTCGTACATGTCCTTGCTGATCGACTGCATGGCGGCCAGGTAGATCAGCGCGTTGTAGCCGACCCAGCGCCAGTCGACCATGGTGGAGATGGCGAACCAGGAGGCGAAGCGGTTCGCCCGCCAGTCGATCGGGTCCAGGCCGATGCTGTCGAGCAGCCAGTTGACCAGGCCGAAGTCCTTGGCGTAGATCATCGAGAAGATCAGCGCCACCACCGCGGTCGAGGTGATGATCGGCATCGCGATGGCCATCCGGAAGAACGTCTGCGCGCGCAGCTTCCGGTTCAGCGCGTTGGCCAGCATCAGCGCCAGCAGCAGCTGGGGCACGGTGGAGAGCACGAACATGCCGAACGTGTTCACCACCGCGTTCCAGAACTGCGGGTCGTCGGTGATCAGTTCGACGAAGTTGTCCAGCCCGACGAACGAGATCGTCGGGTTCAGCGGGGACCGGTCGGTCAACGCGATCCAGACCGTGTACGCGATGGGATACGCGCTGAACACCGCGAAGATCAGGAAGAACGGCAGGACGTACAGGTAGGGCGAGTACTTCAGGTCCAGCTTGGTCGCGGAGGCGGCGCGACGGTGCGCGGGACGGGCGGCGCGCGGCGGACCGGGCTCGGGCGGCGCCGTGGCGTGCAGGTCGAGGCTCATGGGGAGTCCTTCTCCTCGGCCGGCGTCACCCGCCACACGGGCGACGCCGGGCTCTGCGGGCACCGCGGGTGGCGCCGGCAGCGCGGGGCTGCCGGCGCCACCCGCGGGCGGCTCAGCCGGGTCACTTACCGGCGGCCGCACCGTTCTTCAGGGCCGCCTGCCACTGCTCGTCGGCCGACTTGCCCTGCTCGACGGCGCGCAGCGTGTTCTCCACGGCGGTGCGGACCGCGTTGTTCTTCGGGCCGAGGTAGACCGGCTTCAGGTCGGTGGCGCCGGCGGCGAAGATCTTGCCGACCGGGGCCTTGCTGAAGTAGTCGTTGGTCGAGTCGGCCACGGCCGGGTCGGTCAGCGCCTGCGGGTTCGACGGCAGGTTGCCGACCGCCTTGAACGCGCCGATCTGGCCCTGCGCGCTGGTCAGGAACTTGGCCAGCTCGGCGGCCTCCTTCTGGTGCTTGCTCGACTTCGGCACGCCGAGGAACGAACCGCCCCAGTTGCCGCCGTTGCCCGGGGCCTTGGCGACGTCCCACTTGCCGGCCGCCGCGTCACCGGCCTGGCCCTTGATGACACCGGTCATCCACGCCGGGCAGGCGATGGTGGCGAAGGTGCCGTTCTTGAACCCGGCGTTCCACTCGTTGGAGAAGGACTGCAGGTTGTTCGACAGCCCGGCGGCGATCATCTTGGTGGTCAGCTGGTAGGCCGCCTGCACGTCCGGGTTCTGGTCGATGACCATCTTGTTGCTCTTGTCGTAGTACGTGTAGCCGGTGCCCTGGCCCGCGATCTGCATCAGCACCACGTTGTAGAAGTTGGTCGCCGAGTCGACGAACTTGTGCTTCTTGTCGGCGGCGGCGAACTTCTGGCCGGTGGCGATGAACTGGTCCCAGGTGGGCCAGAGCGCGCCGACCTGCTCGCGGTCGGTGGGCAGGCCGGCGGCCTTGAACAGGTCGCTGCGGTAGCACAGCGCCATCGAGCCGACGTCGGTGCCGAGGCCCAGCACCTTGCCGTCGGGGGTGGTGCCCTGCTCCCACTTCCACGGCAGGAAGTTGCCCTTGAGGTCGTTCGCGCCGTGGTCGGCGAGGTTCACGAACTTGTCGGCCTGCGCGTAGAACTGGACGATGGTGCCCTCCTCCAGGGCCACCACGTCGCCGGCGCCCGACCCGGCGGTGATCTGCTGGGTCAGGCGGGTGTTGTAGTCACCCAGGCCGAGACCCTTGCCGCGCTCCTGGATCTTGACGTTCGGGTGGTCGGCTTCGTACTGCTTGTACAGCTCTTCGTAGCCGAAGCCCTGGTCGCCGAAGACGTCGACGACCAGGGTCACCGGACCGCTGCTGTCGCCGCTGCCCGACGAGTCGTCGTCGCTGCCGCAGGCGGTGGCGGTGGCGAGCACCATGGCGGACGCGAGCGCGATGGCCGCGAGCTGCCGACGGCGGATTGGGACGCTCATCCGAGACCCCTCTTTCGGTGGTGAGGCGATATCTGTGTGGTGGGGGGTGCGTGTCGCGCGAACCGGAGGAGGCAGGGATGAGACCGACGCCACTCTCGGGAGCGCTCCCATGAGATTGCCGGCAGGTGTCAGGGGTGTCAATAGACCGGTGGGAGCGTTCCCATTTCGTTACCGCGCCATCTCCCGGGACGGGAATCCCAGGGGGCGCGCGGTCAGCAGCAGCGGCGCAGCAGGACGGTCGCGCGGTCCGGGTCGAACCCGGCCGGGTCGAACGCCGGACCGGCCCATTCGCGCATGGCCGCGTGCTCGGGGTGCGCCGGGTCGGCGAGCGCGGCCAGCAGGACGGCGTATCCGCCCGGGCCGCCCACGTCCTCCGGCGGGCAGGCCCGCTCGCCGTCCAGGCACAGCGGGTAACGCTCGTCCGGGTCGGCGGCGCAGACGTCCTCCACCACCAGGTCGTGCTCCCACCAGTCGCCGAAGTCGTAGGTGTAGCGGAACCGGTCGCCCTTGCCCACCACCGCGTCCAGCCGGACGTCCAACTCGTCGCGCAGCGCCAGCTCGCCGTCCGGATCGGGCTCGCCGTACTGCCGCCCGTCGACGTCGAACGAGTGCAGGTGGCAGTCGCGCCAGCCCATCGCGTGCTGGAGCACCCGGTGCAGCCGGTCCAGGGTGTAGCCGCCGGGCACCAGCACCCGCCGCCACACCCGCGGCCGGACCCCGGCCAGCGACACCATCAGCTGGAAGATCTGACGCGACACGCGGTCCCATCCTTCCTCGGCATAGGCTGCCGGCATGATCTGCCGAGCCTGCCGGGAGCGGCGGCACGACGACTGTCCTGGCCGGAAGTGGTGCGACTGCCAGCACCGTACCGCCGAACCCACCCCTCCGGTCACCGGTCCGGCCGGCGAATGAGCGTCGGAAGCCCGATCGAACGGATCTGGCCCGCACCCGTCACCGGCGCGCTGACCGACCCACAGCTCACCGCGCTCTACGGCCGCGCCGACCACCCGCGCCTGCGGGTCAACTTCGTCGCCAGCGCGGACGGAGCGGTCACCCTGGAGGGCTACTCGGCCGGGCTCTCCGGCGAGCCGGACAAGCGCGTGTTCGGGCTGCTGCGGATGCTCTGCGACGGCCTCCTGGTGGCCGCCGGCACGCTGCGCCACGAGGGCTACCGCGCGGTCCGGCTGAGCGCCGAGCGACGGGCCTGGCGTCGCGAGCGGGGGCTGGCCGAGTTCCCCACCCTGGTGGTGGTCTCCGGGTCGCTCGACCTCGACCCGGCCCAGGCCTGCTTCGCCGACGCCCCGGTCCGGCCGCTGGTGCTCACCCGCTCCGGCGCGGAGGCACCGGCCGGACTGACCGAGGTGGCCGACCTGCTCCGGTACGGCGACGAGCGCGTCGACCTGGCCGCCGGCCTGGCCGAGCTGCGCCGTCGCGGGCTGGGGCAGGTGCTCTGCGAGGGCGGCCCGCACCTGTTCGGCGCGCTCACCGCGGCCGACCTGGTCGACGAGCTGTGCCTGACCGTGGCGCCGCTGCTCGCCGGCGCCGGGCCCGGGCGGATCACCGCCGGGGACGGCAGCGTCCCGCGCCACCTGCCGCTGCGCCACGTGTTGGCCGCCGGCGACGGCACGCTGATGCTGCGCTACGCCCGCGACCCGGGCGACCCGCCGCCCGCCGGGGCCGCACCCGCCGCCTGAGCAGCCCTCCGCCGGCTGGCGGCTGGCGGCTGGCGGCTGGCGGCTGGCGGCTGGCGGCTGGCGGCTGGCGGCTGGCGGCTGGCGGCTGGCGGCTGGCGGCTGGCGGCTGGCGGCTGGCGAGATCTTGGTACGAAAGGGCCCCTCTGAGGGCCGTTTCGTACCAAGATCTCCGCGCTTCCCAATAGGCGGGACATTCTTCTCGAAGTTCGGAAACCTCTCGCCGACGAAACGGCAATCCCGGACCGGGCGGTTCGACAGGCGCAGCCCCGGGCGCCTGCGGGGCACGTGGTCGCCATGGCGGGACCGCCGCAACTGATGACCTCCGTGGCCAACGCCACCCGTGGCAGGCGGCCCCGTCGACCACGTCGATGAGCGGCCGGGCACGTCCAGGGCGGGTAGCCACCGCAGCGACCCGACCGGGCGGAGAACAGTCGAGCCCGTTCGCCCGGGACGCCGCCGAGGCGGACCAGACGGCACGCACCGTGGTCGGTCGGATCCGGGGGGCGACCGCCGGGCGCACGACCGGCGTGGCGTCCGCCGCGTCGCGTGGCAACCTGTCGCATCCCTCGGGCAGGATGCACGACGTGCACCGCCAACGGTACGACCAGCCGACCGGAGACAGCCGATGACCGACGACCAGCTCGACGGGCCCGGCGAGGGGGTCGGCCGGGTGCTCGGCACCGCCGACGCCACCCCGCTCACCTTCTGGACGGCCGTCGCCCCCGGCAGCTACCTGCAACTCGACGACGTGGTGGTGACCCGCCGCGAGCTGCCCGACCGCGAGCCGGTGACCATCGCCGGCGTGGTGACCCAGGTGCGCGCCCGGCACGAGGGCGCGCAGTTCGACTCCGACGTCTTCGCCATCGCCGACGGCACGCTGCCGGCCCAGGTGCAGGAGGCCGCCGAGGTCACCACCACCCGGGTCGACCCCGAGTTCTACGTCCCGCCGACCCCCGGCGCGGTGGTGCACCGGGCCGAGGGTGACGCCCGGGCCCGGGCGCTGCACTTCGACCGGATGGAGCGGCGGATCCCGATGGGGATGGGCCGCGACGGGGTGCCGGTCTACCTCAACGCCGACTTCCTCGACGGCACCCGGGGCGCGCACGTCTCGATCTCCGGCATCTCCGGTGTCGCCACCAAGACCAGCTTCGCCACCTTCCTGCTCTACTCGGTGTTCCGCTCCGGTGTGCTCGGCGGCGACGCGGTCAACGCCAAGGCGCTGATCTTCAACGTCAAGGGCGAGGACCTGCTCTTCCTCGACCACCCGAACAGCCGGCTCGACGACCCGACCCGGGCGGCGTACGCGAAGCTCGGCCTCGACGCCGGCGCGTTCCCGGACGTGCGGGTCTACGCGCCGCCCCGGGTCGGCGACTCCTCCGGCACCCCCGACGTGAGCAGCCGGCTCACCGGGGTGGACAGCTTCTACTGGACGCTGACCGAGTTCTGCGCCGACCGCCTGCTGCCCTACGTGTTCGCCGACGCCGACGACGAGCGCCAGCAGTACACGATGGTGGTCCACTCGGTCGCCGCCCACCTGGCCCGGTACGCCCAGCCGGCCGACGGCGGGGTGAGCATCGACGGGGTGCGGCTCGGCTCCTACGCGGATCTGGTCGACCACGTGGTCGAGCAGCTCAACGACGACGAGACCCGGGGCGACTGGGCCGGCAGCGCGGTCGGGCTGGGCACCGTCAACGCGTTCGCCCGCCGGTTGATCGGCAGCAAGAAGGACCTGGGCCGGCTGATCCGGGGCGATCTGGCCACCCGCCGCCCGCACTCGATCAACACCGCGGAGAGCGCCCAGGTCACCGTGGTCGACCTGCACAACCTGCCGGACCGCGCGCAGCGCTTCGTGGTCGGCGTGACGCTCAAGAGTGAGTTCGAGCGCAAGGAGAAGGCCGGCACCGCCAAGCCGTTGCTCTTCGTCGTGCTCGACGAGCTGAACAAGTACGCCCCGCGCGAGGGCTCGTCACCGATCAAGGAGGTGCTGCTCGACATCGCCGAGCGGGGCCGCTCGCTGGGCGTGATCCTGGTCGGCGCGCAGCAGACCGCCAGCGAGGTCGAGCGGCGGATCGTCACCAACTCGGCGATCCGGGTGGTCGGTCGGCTCGACCCGGCCGAGGCGTCCCGCCCGGAATACGGCTTCCTCCCGCCCGCCCAGCGGCAGCGGGCGCTGCTGGCCAAGCCGGGCACAATGTTCGTCAACCAGCCCGACATCCCGGTGCCGCTCTGCCTGGAGTTCCCGTTCCCGGCCTGGGCCACCCGGGTCTCCGAGGCGGGCCGCGCGCCGTCGGAGACGCTACGGTCGATCACCCAGGCCGCCGACCCGTTCGCGGTGGTCGGTTCCGGCTCCTCCGACGACGACATCCCGTTCTAGGCGGCACCCACCATGAAGATCCTGCACACCTCGGACTGGCACGTCGGCAAGGTCCTGAAGGGGCAGTCCCGGACCGAGGAGCACACACAGGTCCTCGCCCAGGTGATCGACATCGCCCGGGACGAGCGGCCCGACCTGGTCATCGTCGCCGGTGACCTCTACGACACCGCCGCGCCGACGCCGGAGGCGACCCGACTGGTGACCCGGGCGCTGACCGCGCTGCGGCGCACCGGGGCCGACGTGGTGGTGATCGGCGGCAACCACGACAACGGCGCGGCGCTGGACGCGTTGCGGCCGTGGGCCGACGCCGCCGGCATCACGC
Organism: Micromonospora sediminicola; assembly: GCF_900089585.1. NCBI lineage: Bacteria > Bacillati > Actinomycetota > Actinomycetes > Micromonosporales > Micromonosporaceae > Micromonospora > Micromonospora sediminicola. The sequence goes on from NZ_FLRH01000004.1 coordinate 724,930, forward strand.
TGCGCGGCAGCGTCCGGGAGAACCCGGCCGAGCACGTCGTCGACGGGGTGACCCGCGACGGCGAGCGGTGGCAGGTCGCCGCGCTGCCGTTCCTGTCCCAGCGCTACGCCGTCCGCGCGGTGGAGATGTACTCGCTCACCCCCGCCGAGGCCAACCAGACCTACGCCGACCACCTCGGCCGGGTGCTCGGCAAGCTGGCCGAGGGGTTCACCGAGCCGGACCGGGTGCACCTGGTCACCGCCCACCTCACCGTGGTCGGGGCGAGCACCGGCGGTGGCGAGCGGGACGCGCACACCGTGCTCGGCTACGCGGTGCCGGCCACCGTGTTCCCCGGCAACGCGCACTACGTGGCCCTGGGCCACCTGCACCGCTCGCAGCGGGTCGTCGGGCCCTGCCCGATCCGCTACAGCGGCAGCCCGCTCGCTGTCGACTTCGGTGAGCAGGAGAACGTCGGCTCGGTGACGATCGTGGAGGTGACCGCGACGACGGCCGCCCGGATCCGGGAGGTGCCGGTGCCCGGCGCGGTGCCGCTGCGCACGGTGCGCGGCACCCTCGCCCAGCTCGCCGAGATCGAGCCGCCGGAGGGCTGGCTGCGCGTCTACGTCCGGGAGCAGCCCCGGGCCGGGCTGCGCGAGGAGGTGCAGGAGCTGCTGCCCCGGGCGCTGGAGATCCGGATCGACCCGGAGCTGGTGCCGACGCCGGGCAGCGGCACCCGCACCGCCCAGCGGGCCGGCCGCTCGCCGCGCGACCTGTTCGCCGACTACCTGGGCAGCCGCGGGCACGCCGACGAGGACGTCCGGGAACTCTTCGACGAGCTGCTCGAGGAGGTCGACCACTGATGCGGCCGATGCGACTGGACATGGCCGGCTTCACCGTCTTCCGCGACGAGACCACCGTCGACTTCACCGACGCCGACTTCTTCGCGCTGGTCGGCCCGACCGGCTCCGGCAAGTCCACGGTGCTCGACGCGATCTGTTTCGCCCTCTACGGCACGGTCCCCCGCTGGGGCGGCGCGCGAGGGCTGGCCAACGCGCTGGCGCCGTCGGCGACCGAGGCGCGGGTCCGGCTGGTCTTCGAGTCCGCCGGCGACCGTTACGTCGCCACCCGGGTGGTCCGTCGCGACGGCCGGGGCACGGTGAAGACGGCCAACGCCGGGCTCCAGCTCATGCCGCCGGGGTTCGACGTCACCAAGCTCGACACCGGGCTCAGCCCGGAGGACCTGGGCGAGGTGGTGGCCGGCACCCCGGCCGAGATGGAGCAGGCGGTGCTGGACGCGGTCGGGCTGCCGTACGAGCAGTTCACCTCCTGCGTGGTGCTGCCGCAGGGGCAGTTCGCCGACTTCCTGCACGCCAAGCCGGCCACCCGTCAGCAGATCCTGGTCAACCTGCTGGGCCTGGGCGTCTACGAGGAGGTCCAGAAGAAGGCGGTCGAACGCGCCGGGCAGGCCGAGGCGAAGCTGGAGGCGGTCGACAAGATGCTCGGCGGGCTCGCCGACGTCGACGACGAGAGTCTGACCGCCGCCCGGGAGCGGGTGGACGCGATGCGGGAGCTGGCCGCCGCGGTCGCTGCCGCCGTACCCGAATGGGAGCAGGCCCGGGCCACGGCGGGTGAGCGGGCCGCGGCGCTGGCCGACCTCGACGCCGAGCTGGGTGTGCTGGCCGGGGTGCGGCCGCCGGAGGGCACCGCCGAGCTGGCGCGGGCGGTGGCGCAGGCCCGGGTCGCCGCCGACGAGGCGGCAACCGCGGTCGGGCTGGCCGAGGAGCGCGAGGAGAAGCTGCGCGGGGAGCTGGCCGCCGCCGGTGACGAGAGCGCGCTGCGGCTGCACCTGAAGGCGTACGCGGACCGGGACCGGCTGACCGCGGAGGCGGCGACGGTCCGCGCGGCGGTGGACGCGGCGCGGACCGAGCACGACGCGGCGGTGGCGGCGCTGGCGGCGGCGCGGGCGGACGCGCAGCGGGCCGAGACGGAGCTGGAGTCGGCGTTCCGCGCGCACGAGGAGGCGAAGGCCGCCGACCAGGCGGTGGCGCTGCGAGCGCACCTGGTCGGCGGCGCGCCGTGCCCGGTGTGCGAGCAGACGGTCACCACGGTGCCGGCGGTGCCGAAGGGTTCGGCGGTGAGCCGGGCGATCGAGGCGGGCAAGGCGGCGCGGGCGGCGAGCGAGGTGGCCAAGCGGGTCGTGCAGGACCGCGACACCACGGCGCGTGATCTGGATCGGGTGCTGCTGCGTGCCCGGACCCAGCACGACCAGCTCGGCGCGCGCCTGGCCGAGCTGGACGAGCAGCTCGCGGACGCGCCGGCGCCGGAGCGGCTGCGCGAGTCGCTGGCCGAGCACGCGCGGCTGCGGACCGCGTTGGAGGAGGCGGCCGGTGCGGTGCGGGCCGGCCGGGAGGCGGCCCGGCGGGCGCGGGGCGCACTCGACGCCGCGCAGGAGCGGCTGCGTCGGGCCTGGCGTGACTTCGACGCGGTACGCGACGGGCTGGCCCGGTTCGGTCCGCCGGCCGCCGACCGGGACGACGTGGCGGCGGCCTGGGCAGCGCTGGCCGGCTGGGCGGGTGAGCAGGCGCAGGCGCGGCGCGCGGACCGCGACGGGCTGGCCGACTCGGTGGAGGCGGCGCAGCGGGCCGCGACCGAGGTCGCCGACGGGATCGCCGCGTTGTTCACCGCCGCCGGGCTGGACGCGCCGCAGGACGCGCCGCGCGACGTGGCGGTGGCCGTGGAGCGGGCCGAGGCGGAGCTGCGCCGCCTCGACGAGCGCCGCGAGCAGGCCGCCGACCTGCGGGAGCAGCGGGCCGGCCACGAGCGCCAGGCGCGGGTGGCCCGCGCGCTCGCCGGGCACCTGCGGGCCAACAACTTCGAGCGGTGGCTGCTCACCGAGGCGCTGGACCTGCTGGTCGACGGCGCGTCGCGGATCCTGCGGGAGCTGTCCGGCGGGCAGTACGACCTGGTCCACGACAAGGGCGAGTTCTTCGTGGTCGACCATCACGACGCCGGGCTGCGCCGGGGCGTGCGGACGCTGTCCGGCGGGGAGACGTTCCAGGCGTCGCTGGCCCTGGCGCTGGCGCTGTCGGAGCAACTGGCCGGCATGTCGACGAGCGCCGCGAGCCTGGAGTCCATCGTCCTGGACGAGGGCTTCGGCACGTTGGACGCGGCGACGCTGGACACGGTCGCGGCCACGCTGGAGAACCTGGCCGCCCGGGGTGACCGGATGGTGGGTGTGGTCACCCACGTGCCGGCCCTGGCGGAGCGGATCCCGGTCCGCTTCGAGGTCCGCAAGGACGCGCGCACGGCCCGCGTCGAGCGGACCGGCCTGTGACCCCGAAGTTCTTCGTCGACACGTGGGACCCGGCGTACGGCGCGTCGTTCGAGGCGGCGGGTGGGTCCGGTCCGGCCGCGCCGAGCAGCGCCCAGGTCGACGCGGAGGTCGAGCTGCCGGCGACGGACTGGCGGGCGATCGACGCCCGCCCGGACGTGCGCGCGCCGGACGTGGTGCTGCTGGTCGACGGCGTGCGCCGGATCGACGCCAGCGTGTGGACCGCCGAGGAGGACGGCGGCTCGTTCCCCGGCATCGCCGCCTCGTACGCCGCCGGGGTGGTCCGCTGCGACCTGGACCGGGGCGCCGCCGAGCTGGCCGGCGCCCGGGTGGGCCGAGGGCTGTTCACGGCCAGCCCGTCGGCGCAGGACGTGGTGGCCGGGGCGATCCGCTACCCGGTGCACCGGGTCTCCGGCACCGGCGAGCTGAGCAAGTTGCCCGCGGCGGTGCAGGCCCCGCTCACCGCGCTGGAGGTGGCCGTCTCGGACGCGGTCCGCACCGACGGCGACCTGCTGGTGGTGGACGGCCCGCTGCGCAGCCGGCGCAACCTGCCGCGCACGCTCGGCTACATCAAGACCCAGCACAGCCAGTACCTGGACGCCCGGCTCACCGCGGTGGTGACCGGGCTGGCGCCGGGCCAGCGCTGCCCGGTGTTCCGGCTGGGCACGGCGTGGGGCGGCTGGTCCTGGTACCTGCGACTGCCGGTGTCCGCCGGGGCACCGTGGGCGGGCATCGTGCGGATGGAGTGCTCGGCCGACCTGACCGTCCCGGAGGCGGTCGCGCTGGCCGACCTGTCGCTGGTCACGCTGCCCCGGTTCGCGTCCACCCCGTACAAGGACCCGCGCGCCCCGCAGAACCTGGTGCCGATCGCCGGGCTGGAGCGCCGGCTGCGCGGGATGCTCGGCGACGCCCGGCTGCTGCACCGGGTGCTCACCGCGGCGGCGCGCGGGATCCGGCGCTGATGGGCCGGCGACGCGACGACGACCGGGTGGTGGCCGACGTCGACACCGGCCGGGCCGACCTGGTGCCGGACCGGGACCGCCCGGGCTCCTGGACGCTGCTGCTGGACGGCGCGCCGCAGTCCCACGTGGACCTGGGTGACCCGACCCACCTGGAGTTCGAGTACGTCCGGCGACTGGCCGCCGCGCTCGACGTGGTGGCGCCGGCGGGCGCGCCGCTGCGGGTGCTGCACCTGGGCGGCGGCGCGCTCACCCTGCCCCGGTACGTGCAGGCCACCCGGCCCGGCTCGACGCAACGTGTGTCCGAGGTGGACGGCGCGTTGGTGGACCTGGTCCGCCGCGCCCTGCCCTGGCCGTCCGACCCCCGCCTGAAGGTGCGGGTGGCGGACGCCCGCGCGACGCTGACGTCCAGCCGGGACGGGGCGTACGACGTGATCGTGGCGGACGTGTTCGCCGGCGCCCGCACCCCGGCGCACCTGACCTCCGTCGAGTTCGCCGCGCAGGTGGCCCGGGTGCTCGCGCCCGACGGCTGCTACCTGGCGAACATCGCCGACGGGCCGCCGCTGCGGCACGCCCGTGGCCAGGTCGCCACCGTGCGTACCGTGTTGCCCCGGGCCTGCCTGGTGGCCGACGCGGCGGTGCTGCGCGGCCGGAGGTACGGCAACCTGGTGCTGGTGGCGTCCCGGGTGGAGCCGCCGGTGCCGGAGCTGACCCGACGCGCGGCCGGCGACTGGTTCCCCGGTCGGGTGGTGGCCGGCGCGGACCTGGACCGGTTCGCCGGCGGTGTCGCGGTGGTGCGCGACGCGGACGCCGTCGACTCCACTCCGCCCCCGCCGGGAATTTTTTCGGTCGATCGTTGATCCGATCGGCGGGTCGCTGCGTATCACCGGGCGGCCATGCCCGTGGGGGGCCGGCTGATGTCATTGGACACCGGAGGTCTGCATGCATGCGGTGGCGGCCGGCTGGCACGGCGAGGTGGCGAGGCCCGAGTGGATGTTCGCCCGGGCGCAGCCACACTCGCGCGCGTCGCGCTCGGGACGGGGGGTCGACGCCCGCCCCGCGGATCGCCAGAATGACCCGGTGCCGCCGCGACCCGCCCCCGGACGCCACCAGGCGACCTCCGCCGAGGCCAGCCACTCGGACCAGCTGATCCGGCTGCTCTACGCGGAGCACGCCGGGCCGCTGCTGATGTTCGTGATGCGGCTGACCGGCGGGGACCGGCAGCGCGCCGAGGACATCGTGCAGGAGACGCTGCTGCGGGCCTGGCGCAACGCGCACCGCCTCGGCGTGCAGGGTGGTCAGGGCTCGCTGCGGCCGTGGCTGGTGACGGTGGCCCGGCGGATCGCGATCGACGAGCACCGCAGCGAGCAGGCCCGGCCGGCGGAGACGTACGACCGGGACCTGACCGCGTTCGCGGAGGCGGACAGCACCGACCGGGTGTTGCGCACGATGACCGTGGCGGACGCGCTGCGTACGCTGAGCCAGTCCCACCGGGAGATCCTGGTGGCGACGTACTTCCGGGGTCGTACCGTGCCCGAGGCGGCCGAGGAGCTGGGCCTTCCGCTCGGCACCGCGAAGTCACGGGTCTACTACGCGCTGCGCGCGCTGCGCACGGCTCTGCAGGAGAGGGGGGTGACGGAATGAGCCGGGCCGACCACATGGACGTCGCCGCGTACGCGCTCGGCGTGCTGGACCCGCAGGACACGGAGCGGTTCGAGGAGCACCTGGCCACCTGCTGGGCGTGCGCGGCGGAGCTGGAGACGATGGTCCCCGTGGTGGGGCTGCTCTCCGGCATCGACGGCGAGGCGATGGCCGCGTTGGAGCAGACCCACACCGACCCGGCGCTGCTGGACCGGACGCTGGTCGCGGTGCGACGGGACCGCCGGCGTACCCGGGTCCGGCAGTTGCTGGCCACGGCGGCGGCCGTGGTGGTGTTCGGCGGCCTGAGCGGTGTCGCGGCCGGGATGCTCGGCGACGACTCGCCGTCCGTGCCGCAGGCCGAGCCGACGCCGCCCGTGCCGACCTCGGCGCCGAGCAGCGGTCCGGCCGACCCGAACGCCCCGGGCGTCGGCGGCGACAAGGAGATCGAGGGCGACGAGCACCGCGCGACCGACCCCGGCACCGGCGTGCAGACCACCATGTGGCTGGCGAAGAAGGAGTACGGCACGCAGATCGCGGTGCAGCTCGGCCGCCTGCCCGGGCCGCGCACCTGCCGGCTGGTGGTGTGGCGCAAGAACGCCACCAGTGAGGTGGTGAGCACCTGGTCGGTGCCGGGCAACGGCTACGGCACCAACCAGAACCCGCTCACGCTGCAGCTGAGCGCGTCCACCTCGGCCCCGCTCGGCGACATCGAGAAGGTCCAGGTGCAGTCGGTCGACGTCAACGGGGTGGCGAGCCCGCTGGTGACCGTCTCCGACCTCTGAGGTGACCGCGCCGACGGCGCCGGGCGGCCTGGCCGCCCGGCGCCGTCGCGTCGTTTCCGCCACCGGCCCTCGCGGTGCCGCACGCGCGGCGGCGCGGAACGGTTCAACCGGTCCACTGTGAAATGGACCACCCTTTCGACTTCAACCTTGACAGCGCCGCCGCCCGTACTACTCGACGAACTGCCAGAATCGAGGAGGGCACGTGGCACACCACAAGCGGACGACCGTCATCGTCGCGAGCGCGATGGTCGCACTGACGGCCTGCGCCCCCGCGGGCTACAACGGCGCGAACTCGGGCGCGGCGGAGCCGGTGGCCGTCGCCGCGGCCGAACCGACCGCGGCGGCCGAACCGGAGGCGTCGGCGGCACCGGAGGAGCCCACCGCCGACCAGGCGCCCCCGTCCGACGTGAAGCTCACCGACGAGCTGGTCGGCAAGAAGCTGCCCCGGATGGGCAAGGTCGTCACCGACCAGGACGGCTGGGTGCTGTACCGGTTCGACAAGGACACGGCCACCCCGCCGCAGTCCAACTGCGTGGACAAGTGCGCCGAGGTGTGGCCGCCGGCGCTGACCGACGGCAACCCGCAGCTGCAGGGCGTCTCGGACGACAAGGTCGGCACGGTCACCCGGCAGGACGGCACCCGGCAGATCACCATCGGGGGCTGGCCGGTCTACCGCTACATCGGGGACAAGAAGCCGGGCCAGTGGAAGGGTCAGGGCGTCGGTGGCACCTGGTTCGTGGTCGACCCGAACGGCAAGAAGAACCTGACCTGCCTGCCGACCGGCACGCCGAAGGCGGTCGCCCCGCCGGCGTCGGGCGGCGGCGACTCGGGCGGCGGGTCGACCTACTCGTACTGACGCACCTGGTCACGGTGACCGGTCGCCGCCGGGGAGGGCGCGGCCGGTCACCGTCGTGGACCCGGAAGGTGGGGCGTACCGGCATCGCCCCGCCTTCCGGCACGAGCACCGCCGCGCCCCGCGCGGCGGTGTCGGCCGTCACGACGGGGCCGCGTGGCAGAGTGGCGTAGTGACCTCGCCCGCCGCCCGCCGGACGCTGCGCCCTCCGGCCGGCTACCGACTGGCCGCCTCGGTGCGCGCGCTGACCTTCAGCCCGTACGACCCGTGCGCGCGGATCGCCGCCGGGAGCTTCTGGTGGGCCACCCGCACCCCGGACGGGCCGGCCACCCTGGCGCTGCGTCCGGAGGCCGGCGACCTGGTCGCCGAGGGGTACGGGCCGGGCGCGGCGTGGGTCCTCGAGCGGGCCGACCGGGTGGCCGGGCTGCGCGACGACCTGACCGGGTTCGCCGCGCTGGCCGCCGCGCACCCGCTGGTCGCCCGGCTGGCCCACGAGCACCACGGGCTGCGGATGCCCGCCACCGGCCAGGTCTTCCCCCGGCTGCTGCGGGCGGTGTTCGAGCAGAAGGTCACCGGCAAGGAGGCCTACCGGGCGTACGCGGCGACCGTGCGGCACTTCCGCGAGGCGGCGCCCGGCCCGCTGCAACCACTGCTGCTGCCGCCCGAGCCGGCCGCGGTGGCGGCCACGCCGTACTGGGTCTTCCACCCGTTCGGGGTGGAGCAGCGGCGGGCGGACACGCTGCGCCGCGCCGCCGCCGTCGCGGACCGGCTCGAACGCTGCGCCGACGCGGCCGAGGCCACCCGCCGGCTCACCGCCGTCCCCGGCATCGGCCCGTGGACCGCCGCCGAGGTGGTGCGGATCGCGTACGGGGACCCGGACGCGGTCAGCGTCGGCGACTACCACGTGCCGAACACGGTGGCCTGGGCGCTGGCCGGGGAACCGCGCGGCGACGACGCCCGGATGCTGGCGCTGCTGGAGCCGTTCCGGGGGCACCGGGGTCGGGTGTGCGTGCTGCTGGAGGCGGCCGGGATCCAGGCGCCGAAGTACGGCCCACGCGCCCCGATCCGCTCCTTCGCCCGCTACTGACCGCTCACCGGCGGGCGCACAGCCGGCGCAGCGTGCGCCCCAGCCACCAGGCGTACCCCAGCTGGAAGCCCCGGGTGACCGGGCCGGCGGCGCGCACGTACCACCGGGCCGGCCGGCTGAACGCGGTCACCTCGAACCAAGTGCCGTCGGGGCCCCGGGTGACCACGAACGCCTCCTCGCCGACCTCCGGGTGCCCGGGCAGGGTGCCGTAGCCGAACCCGGCCCGGTCCGGCTCGTCCACCGTCCAGACCACCTCGGTCGGCCCCCAGACCCGCGCCGGGCCGACGCCCAGCCCCGGGGTGACCCGGACGCCGGGGGCGGCGCGCGGGGCGTCGGTGCGCATCACCACGCCGGCGGCGCGGTGCAGCCGCCAGCCGAGCACCGCGTCCGCCGCGAGCGGGAAGCCGCCATCGGGCAGCCGGACCCGGTGGCGCAGGTGGTGGTAACCGGCCGGCAGGTCGCCGCCGCGGGTCGCACCCACCTCGGCGTACGTCAGTTCGGGCCTCTGCACACCCGCCAGGGTACGACCGTCCGGGCCGGTTGTGGTGAGCTGAGCCGGTGACCGACGTGACCATCGCCCCCGCCGTCGTCGCCGACGCCGGCGAGATCCTCACCGTGCAACGCGCCGCCTACCTGGTCGAGGCGCAGCGCTACCGGGACGTGTTCCTGCCCCCGCTCACCGAGACGCTGGACGAGGTCCGGGCGGCGCTGACCGGCCCGGACGTGGTGCTCGCCGCCCGCCGCGGCCCGCGCCTGGTCGGCTCGGTGCGGGCCCGCATCGACGGGGACACCGCCCACGTCGGCCGCCTCTCGGTGGCCCCGGACCAGCAGGGGCACGGCGTCGGCGGCCGGCTGCTCGCCGCGGTCGAGCAGGCCTGCGCCGGCCGGGTGGCCCGGTTCGCGCTGTTCACCGGCGCGCAGAGCGCGGAGAACCTGGGGCTGTACACCCGGCGCGGCTACCGGGTGGTGACGCACCGCCCGGACGAGAACGGCAACCGCCTGGCGGTGCTGGAGAAGCTCAGCCCCGCTCGCAGCGACGCCTGAGCCCGTCCGCCTCCTGCCGCAGGTAGCGGCGCATCGTCGAGCCGCCGAGCAGCCCGACCAGCGCGGCCAGCGGGCCGCTCTGCGTCAGCGTCAGCTCGGCCCGGGTCCGTCCGTCGTCGAGGCGCACCAGGCGGTGCTCGCCCCGACTGCGCACGCCCGGGCTCGCGGACTCCCAGACGAACGCGTACGGCGGGTCGATCTCGGTGACCCGCCAGACCGCCGGCCGCAGCCGGGGCTGGGTCAACCGGGCGGTCGCACCGAGGGCGAGCGGGCCGGGCTCCAGGCGCCGGGCGGCGGTGACCGAGGGCGTCCACTCCGGCCAGCGCTCGACGTCGCTCTGCACCGCCCAGACCTGGTCGACGTCGGCGGCGATCTCGACGGACTCGACGAACCGCATGGCGTCCCTCCCCCATGGACAGTCCACCCCACCCTACGCCGCCCACTCGCACGACGTATCCCGCACGGCCGACGGCGGGAGCGCGCGGCGACAGCCCGGGGCGGCGGGCGGGTCAGGCGGCCTCGTGGAGGTCGGCCAGGCCGACCGGGGCGTACCGGCGGAGCAGCCGTTCCAGCTCGGCCACCGAGCCGACCTCGCCGACGACGTTCGCGCCGCCGCCGTGCTCCGGCGGGTAGCGGTGCGCCAGCCGGTAGCGGTAGCGCCCGCGCACCAGCTCGACGCTGACCCGCCAGCGCCCGCAGCATCCGCAACTCCACTCCGGCACGCCGCGACGGTAGCTCTGACCTGCGGTTTCATCATCCGGTCGGCGGGGACGAAGGGGGCCGGGGCGGGACACGCCGCCCGGCCCGGGCGGTGATCTGGCTCACCAGCGTCGGTGGGGTCTGGTTGACTGGTCGCCGTGGACCTGCCGATCAACCCGCCGGTCGAGCCGATGCTGGCCAAGAGCGTGGCCGAGCTGCCCACCGATCCCGGTCTGACGTACGAGCCGAAGTGGGACGGCTTCCGCTGCATCATCTTCCGCGACGGCGACGAGGTCGAGCTGGCCAGCCGGGGCGGGAAGTCGATGACCCGCTACTTCCCCGAGGTGGTCGAGCAGGCGCTCCGTCAGCTCCCGCCCCGGTGCGCGGTCGACGGCGAGCTGATCGTGATCCGCCGGGACGGCCCCGGCGGGCAGCCACGGCTCGACTTCGAGCTGCTGGCCCAGCGGATCCACCCCGCCGCCTCCCGGGTGAAGCTGCTCGCCGAGACCACCCCGGCCGACTTCGTCGCGTTCGACCTGCTCGCCCTGGACGACGAGCTGCTCACCGACCGGCCCTACCCGCGGCGCCGGGAGCGGTTGGAGCGGGCCCTGGCCGGGGTCCGCCCGCCGGTGCACGTGACGCAGGTGACCACCGACCCGGAGACGGCCCGGCGCTGGTTCGAGGTGTTCGAGGGCGCCGGGCTGGACGGTCTCATCGTCAAACCGGCCGACCTGCCCTACGAGCCGGGCAAGCGGTTGATGGCCAAGGTCAAGCACGCGCGCACCATGGACGCGGTGGTGGCCGGCTTCCGCTGGCACAAGTCCGGTCCGGTGGTGGGCTCGCTGCTGCTCGGCCTCCACGACGACGACGGGGTGCTGCACCACATCGGCGTCAGCTCCTCGTTCACCATGGCCCGCCGCCAGGAGCTGCTCGACGAGTTGGAGCCCTACCGCGAGGTGGGCGGCGGCCACCCTTGGGTGCACGGCGACCACGAGCGGGGGCAACGCATCCCGGGCGGGGTGAGCCGGTGGACCGGCGGCAAGAACCTGGAGTGGGAGCCGTTGCGCCCCGAGCTGGTGGTGGAGGTGGCCTACGACGCGATGGAGGGCGATCGGCTGCGGCACACCGCGCGGTTCCTGCGCTGGCGGCCCGACCGCGACCCGCGCTCCTGCGACTACGGCCAGCTCGACCGGCCGATCCGCTACGACGTCGACGAGGTGCTGCGCGGGGATCCGGCGGCGACGGTCAGCGACGCCCACGGCCGGGCGTAGCCTGGCGGTCGACACGATCATGGAAGGCGCCCACGTGACAGGCTTCCCCGACCGGACCCGCCGGTTCCGGCCCACAGTGGCCGCGTTCGTGGCTGCGGTCGTCCTCACCGCCGGCTGCACGCTGCCGGCGTTCGCCCCGCGCGCCGAGAGCGAGGGCGAGGCGGCCCCGCCGGGCAGCACGCCCACCTGGCGGTCCTGCCCGGAGGTGCCCGACGAGCTGGTCGGCCGGGGCGCGGCCGACATGCGCTACGAGTGCGCCCGGATCGCCGTGCCCCGCAACTGGGGCACCGGGGCGACGACCGGCGCCACCGCCGGGCCGGGCACCGGCGAGACGTTCGAGATCGCGCTGATCCGGATCCGCTCCACCAAGCAGCGCGACCGGATCGGGTCGCTGGTGGTGAACCCGGGCGGCCCCGGCGCGTCCGGCGTCGACACGGCGGTCTACCTCTCCTTCGGCCCGGCGTTCGGCGGTCTGCCGGCGGCGGTCACCGACCGGTTCGACATCGTCGGCTTCGACCCGCGCGGGGTGGCCCGGTCCAGCCCGGTGAAGTGCATCCCCGACGCCGACCTGGACGCCAGCTTCGGCTACGACCCCGATCCGGAGAGCCAGGCGTCCTTCGACGGCTTCGTCGACCTCAACCGGCGCATCGGTCAGCGGTGCGGCGCCAAGTACGGCGACCAGCTCCCGCTCTACGGCACCGAGCAGGCCGCGCGGGACATGGACGCGGTGCGCGCGGCGGTCGGCGACGACAAGCTCACCTACCTCGGCTACTCCTACGGCACCCTGCTCGGCGCCACCTACGCCCAGCTCTACCCGCAGCGGGTCCGGGCCCTGGTGCTCGACGGCGCGGTCGACCCCCGGCAGAAGCTGATCGCCGGGTCGGAGAGCCAGGCGAAGGGCTTCGAGCGGGCGTTCGACAACTTCTCCCGGTGGTGCGCGGCGAACGCCGGCCGCTGCCCGATCGCGCCGGACGCCCGCGGCGCGGTCACCGCCGCGATCGACAAGGCCACCACCTCCCCGGTACGCGGCCAGGGCGGCCGGGAGGCCACCGCCGGCTGGGTGTTCTACGCGGTGATCTCCTCCCTCTACACGGAGCAGGGTTGGCAGGAGCTGGCCCGGGCGATCGACGACCTGCAGGGCGGCGACCCGGACGGGGTGTTCAAGCTGGCCGACGCGTACGCGGGTCGCGAGGACGACGGCCACTACTCCAACCTGTTCGACGCCAACATGGCGGTCAACTGCGCGGACGAGACCGAGAAGCCGACCCGGGAGCAGGTGCGGTCGTTGCAGTCGCAGTGGCGGCAGAAATACCCGCTGTTCGGTCCGGCGCTGGCCGTGGGGATGCTCGGCTGTGTGGAGTGGCCCGGCGGGCGCGACCCCTACCCGACCGGGCGGGCGACCGGCGCGCCGCCGATCCTGGTGGTCGGCACCACCGGCGACCCGGCCACGCCCTATGAGCAGACCGCCGCGCTGGCCTCGATGCTGGGCGTCGGTCGGGTGCTCACCTGGGAGGGCGAGGGGCACACCGCCTACCCGCAGACCTCGTGCGTGACCGCGGCCGTCGACGCGTACCTGATCTCGCTCACCGTCCCCCGGGAGGGGCTGCGCTGCCCCGCCCGGTGACGGCGTGGCGGCCGGTCAGCCGGTCACCGGCGGGGTCCAGCCCTCCGGCAGGTGCCCGATGCGGACCCGCTGCGGGTGGTCGCCGACCGGGACGCTGGCCACCTTCTGCCCGGTGGCGAAGGTGATCGCGGTGACCCGGTCCGCGCCGGACTCGGAGATCACGCAGTCCCGGCCGTCGCCGCTGACCGTGGCCCAGTACGGCTTGCTGGCCGGCACCAGCGGGCCCTCCCGCAGCGTGGCCCGGTCCACCACCATCGCGTAGTCGTCCATGGTGCCGGCGACGCAGAGCCGCGTGCCGTCGGGGCTGACCGACAGGCCGTGGTGCCGCGAGTCGTTCACCCAGGTGGTGCGGTCGTCGCTGGTCGCCGGGTTCTTCGGCAGCGTGGTGACCCGGGTGATCCGGTCGGTGGCAACGTCGTACTCGACCAGGCCGTTGAAGAACGAGACCTGGAAGTAGAGCGTGCCGCCGTCCGGGGTGAACACCGCCGGGCGGACCGCGTCGGAGAGGTCCCGGCGGCCCGCGGCGTCCAGCCGGTCACGCATGTCGATCACCTTGACCACCTGGTACGTGGTGGCGTCGGCGACGGTGATCCGCCGGTCGCCCTTGGTCCAGTCGAGCCAGGGCGCGTCCAGGTCGGTGTTGACCTCGCCGATGGACATGTTCCACAGCCGCCCGTCGCGGGTGAAGACGTTCTCGTGCGGCTTGTCGCCGGTGCCGAACGAGCCGAGCTGCGCCCCGGTGCGGATGTCCAGCACGTGCACCGTGTTCGAGGTGGAGGCGGAGACCGCGACCCGGGTGCCGTCGGGCGAGACGGCCATGTGGTCGGCGCGGTAGCCGGAGACCGGGAACCGCCAGCGGATCGCGCCCGTGGCCAGGTCGATCGAGACCACGTCGGCGAAGCTGGGCCGGGACACCACCAGGGCGGTGCCGTCCGGGGTGGTGTACATGTCGTCGACGAACTGGTCGTGCCCCTCCCCCGGTCCCTGCCGGATGCCGAGGAAGAACGCCAGCCGGATCGGGTTGAGGTAGATCTCGCGCAGCCGCGCGGCCCGGTCCGGGATCACGTTGATCCGGCCGAGCCTGGCGTAGTCGCCCCGGGACCGGATGACGTCGGCGGTGCCGTCCCAGTTGTTGCCGACGAACATCACCTCCTGGAGCGCGGCGGCAGCGGCGGCGGGCGTGGGCGACGCCACCAGCGGGGTGGGCGCGACGAGGGCGAGGACGGCCAGCGCGGCGAGGGCGGCGCGGCGGCGGGATCGGGACGGGCGGGGTGACGCGGGGGTCATGGACGCCTCCTGGCAGCCGGTGCGACATCGACGTTTCTCAACGGCTCGATCGGTGTTACCTTTCGGTAACAACCAGGAGAGCAACCGGACGGCCGGCCCGGCTAGGCACCGGACGCCAACGCCCGACCGGCCCGGTTGTGCCGCGACGACAACGGGAGGGCGGCGGGCGCCGATGACCCGGACCGGAAGCGCCCCCGCGTTCGGCGCGCTCCTGCGCCACCTGGCCGCCGACGCCGCCGCCGTGGACGAGGTGGCCCGGGCCGCCCGGGCGAACTCCCCGGAGGTGGCCCGCCTCCCGGCCGCCGAGGTCCGCCGGCAGGTCGTGCTGCTGCTGACCAGCGGATTGGGCGCGTTGGAGCGCCGCGAGGACCCCGCCGGCCGGGACTTCACCGAGGCCCGCCGGCTCGGCGCCGACCGGGCGGCGCAGGGCGTCTCCGTCGCCGGCCTGCTGCGCGGCGTGCAGGCCGGGCGGGACCGGGCGGTGGAACTCGTGGTCCGGCACGGCCGCGACGCCGGCATCCCCGACGAGGTGCTCGTCGAGGGGCTGCTCACCATCGGCCGGTACGCCGCCGCGGTGGAGCGGGCCGTGGTCGACGGGCACCGGGAGGCCGAACGGGAGCTGGTCCGCAGCGGCCCGGCCGCCCGGGCGCACCTGCTGCGCCGGTTGCTGATCGACGGACCCGACGACACGCCGGCGGCGGAGCTGGCCCGGTTCGGGCTACGACCGGACGGGCGCTACCACTGCCTCGTCGCCGCCGCGCCGGATCCGGTCCGCGCGCACACGTTGCACCGGCAGCTCGCCCGGCACGGCGGTCTGCTCGGCGCCGTCGAGGACCGGCTGGCCGGCCTGCTCCCCCGCCTGCCCGGCGACGCGCCGGCCGATCTGCTCGCGCTGGTGACGCCGGCGCAGCCGCTGGCCCGCGCCCCGGCGATGTACGCGCTCTGCCGGGCGGCGCTGCGCACCGCCACGCACCGGCGGCTTCGCGGGCTGCGCCAGGTGACCGACCTGGCCGGGGAGACCGCCCTGGCCGCCCAGCCGGCCCTGGCCGAGCTGCTGCGGGCGACGCTGCTCGGCCCGCTCGACCCGGCCGACGAGTTCCACCGGGAGCTGGCCACCACCGCGCTCGCCTGGCTGGACCACGGCCAGCGGCTGGACCAGACCGCCGCCGCGCTGCACGTGCACCCGAACACGGTGCGCTACCGGTTGCGCCGGCTCCGGGAGGTGACCGGTGGACCACCGGTCGAGGAGGGGGCGCGGTGCACGGTGCCGCAGACCGTGCACTGGTGGTGGGCGCTGCGCAGCTGGCTGGACGGGTGCTGAGGACCCCGCCTCACCGGCGGCGGCGCCGGCGGCGGTCGCCGGGCGCGACCTCGGGCACCGGACGGGGCGGTTCGGGCAGCACGACGCCCTGCCGGGCGGCCATCTCCTCGACCAGGACCCGCAGCCGCCGCACGTCCGCCTTCAGCTCCTCCTGCTCGGCGTGCTCGAACGCGTCGTCGTCGACGATCAGCCGGCTGGCGAAGTGCGCGGTGATCAGCGGGATCACCAGCAGCACCATGGTGGAGATGAGCAGCGCGGCCAGGAGCCGGCCGCCGAACGTGGTCGGGGAGATGTCGCCGTACCCGACGGTCGACGCGGTCACCACCGCCCACCAGACCGAGTCCGGGGCGCTCTTGTGCTCGAAGTGGCTGTAGAGCACGCCCGCCACCACGATCATCAGCAGGTACGACGTGATCAGCGTGCGCGGCGAGTTGGCGAACCAGACCAGGCCTCGGTAGATCCAGCGGAACGGCAGCAGGAGGTCCATGGCGTCATGCTGCCCGGTGCCGGCAAGCGCCGCATTCCCATCGCCCGGTGTCGCTGTGCCAGGCTGCCGGGGTGACCGATGTGATCTTCCGGGAGGCCACCCGGGCCGACCTGCCGGCCGTGCTCGCCCTGCTCGCCGACGACGTGCTGGGCCGCGACCGCGACCTGCCCGAGGTGGACGCCGCCTACGAGCGGGCCTTCGCCGACCTCGACGCCGACCCCCGCAACCACCTGGTCGTCGCCGAGGTCGACGGCGAGCCGGCCGGCTGTTTCCAGCTCACGTACATCCCCGGGCTGGGCCGGCACGGCGCGGAACGGTGCCTGATCGAGTCCGTGCGGGTCCGCTCCGACCTGCGCGGCCGGGGGCTGGGCCGGGACATGATGCGCTGGGCGATCGACCAGGCTCGGGCGCGCGGCTGCGCGTTGGTGCAGCTCACCACCGACAAGCAGCGCGCCGACGCGCACCGGTTCTATCGCGGCCTCGGCTTCGTCGCCAGCCACGAGGGCATGAAGCTGGCGCTCTGACCCGCCCGGCGGGACGGATCAGTCGACCACCAGCTGGCCGTCGCGCAGCGTGAGGGTCCGGTCGGCCATCTCGATCAGCGCCGGGTCGTGCGTGGCGACCAGCGCGGTCATGCCCCGGGCGTGCACCACGGCCCGGAGCAGGTCCATGATCGATCGGCCGGTCTCGGAGTCGAGCTGGCCGGTCGGCTCGTCGGCGATGAGCAGGTCCGGCTCGTTGGCCAGCGCCCGGGCGACCGCCACCCGCTGCTGCTGCCCGCCGGACAGCTCGTACGGGCGCTGCGCGGCGTGCCCGCCCAGCCCGACCAGCTCCAGCAGCACCGCCACCCGCTGCTCCCGCTCGGCCGCCGGCACCTTGGCCAGCCGCAACGGCACCCCGACGTTCTCGGCCGCGGACAGGATCGGCACCAGCCCGAACGTCTGGAAGACGAAGCCGACGGTGCCCCGGCGCAGCGCCAGCAGCTCCTTCTCCCCGGCGGCGGTGACCTCGTGCCCGGCCACCTCGATCCGCCCGGCGTCCGGCCGGTCCAGGCCACCGATCAGGTTCAGCAGCGTGGTCTTGCCGGCGCCGGAGCGGCCGCGCACCGCGACCAGCTCGCCGCGCCGGGCGGTGAACGACACGTCCCGCACGGCGTGCACCGCGTGCTCGCCCCGGCCGAAGGTGCGACTCACCCCCTCGACCCGCACCACGTCCTCGACACCCGTCGCCGGCAGCACCACGGTCCGCTCGGTCATCACTCACTCTCCTCGGCGTGCGTCCGGTCGCCGGGCCGCACCTCGACGTGGTCGGGTTCCAGGTTGAGCCGGACCCGGTCCCGCAGCGACAGCGCCTCCACGAACGGCGCCGGCAACTGCATCCGGCCGGTCCGGTCGAGCACCGCGTACTCCTCGCTGACCAGCTCGGTGCCGCCGTCGGCGGTGGCCCGCGCGGTCCGGCGTACCTCGGAGGCGGTCCGCCCGTCGCGGATGGCGACGGTCCGGCGGACCTGCCCGGCCACGGCGTGGTCGTGGGTGACCACCACGATGGTCACCCCCAGCTCGGCGTTGATGGTGCGCAGCGCGGCGAACACCTCCGCGCCGGTGGCCTCGTCCAGCTCGCCGGTCGGCTCGTCGGCGAAGAGGATCTCCGGGTCGTTGGCCACCGCCACGGCCACCGCGCACCGCTGCTGCTCGCCGCCGCTCATCTGACCCGGTCGACGGTCCGCGCAGTAGCCGACCCCGACCAAGTCGAGCAGCCGGCGTGCCCGCTCCCGCCGCTCCCGCCGGCCGCCGTGCCGCCCGGCCAGCTTCATCGGCAGTTCCACGTTCTCCACCGCGCTCAGGTACGGCAGCAGGTTGCGGCCGGTCTGCTGCCAGATGAAGCCGACCATCTCCCGCCGGTACGCCAGCCGCTTCTTGTGCGACAGCGCGAGCAGGTCGTAGTCGGCGACCCGGGCGATGCCGGCGGTCGGCGTGTCCAACCCGGACAGGATGTTCAGCAGGGTGGACTTGCCGGAGCCGGAGGCGCCGACGATCGCGACCAGCTCACCCCGGTCGATGACCAGGTCGAGTCCCTGCAGGGCGACGACCTCCACGCCCTCGGTCTTGAAGATGCGGACCAGGCCGTCGCAGACGATGTGCCCGCGCAGGCGGTCCTCTCCGCCGGCTCGCTCGGCCGCCCGGCGGGCGGCCTGCCGCTGGAGCGCGGCCAGGTCCGGCACCGCCGCGGTGCTCGCGGTAGTGGTCATCAGCTCTCCTCTCCGAGCCGGAGCGCCTCGCCGAGGCGGGTCCGACGGTTGTTCAGGGCCTCGACGACGATCGCGAAGCCGAGGGCGACCGCACCGAGCACGACGACGCCGACGACCAGGCGTGGTTCGAACGCCACCTCGACGGGTGCGCCGCCGGTGAAGGCGGACAGGCCGAGCACCGGATTGAGCAGGAGCGGCAGCAGCGCCCCGACCACCGCGCCGGTGACCACCGCCACGCCGACCAACGGACCGAGCTCCACCAGCAGCAGCCCACGCGACTGGCCCCGGGACAGGCCCAGCGTGCGCAGCTGGGACAGCGCCTGCCCCCGGGCGCGGGCGCCGGCCAGCACCACGAACGCGACGGCCAGCAGGCCCAACGCCGTTCCGACGACGGCGCCGGCGGTGAAGCCGAAGCCGAGGACCGCGTTCACCCCGCCCTCGCCGACCTGCCGACGCGCCTGCGTCCAGGTGGTCACCTCGACGTCGAGCGGTTGTTCCCGTCCGACGATCGTCCCGCCCCGCGCGAAGCGGCGCTGCCCCTCGTTGCCGACCCGGCGCAGCTCCGACACGTCGAGCCGGTCGCCGGCCACCAGGAAGCCGGTCGGTGTCACGTCGGTCGTCCGGCGGGGCAGCTGCTGCCACGGCAGGACGACGAACCGGGTCGTCTCGCCGCGCAGCAGCGGGAAGCTGTCCGCCCGCGCGGCCACCCGGAACTCGTACCGCTGCCCCTGCACACCGACGAAGGCGGAGCCGTCGCGGCCGGCGGCGGCCAGATCCGCCGCGACCGCCGGCGACACGACCGCCGGCAGCGGTCCCGCGTCGCCGCTGCCGAGCAGCGCGTCCGGCACCCCGACCGGCACGTCGGCGTCCCGGACCAGGGCGTCCAGCTCCGGCCCGTTCACCAGCAGCACGCTCACCTCACCGACCCGCAGGTCGGTGCCGTCCTCGTCGGTGGCGAGCCGCTGGCCCGCCTCCTGCAGGAACGGCGAGGCCCGCCGTACGCCCGGCAGCCGCGCCAGCTCCGCACCGGTGTCCGGGGCGAGCCGCTCACCCCGGATCAGCCCGTCGGCCGGCACCTGCCGCGCGGCCACCCGGTCCCGGCTCGCCTCCACCCCGGCGGCGACCACACCGCAGAACGCGGCGCTGGCGACCGCCAGCACCACGACCACCAGCGGTGTGGTGACCACGGCGCGGGCGCCGCGCGCGGAGCCGAGGAAGGCGACGCTGCCCCGGGTCCGGGCGGCCAGTCGGCCGAGCAGTCGCAGCGGCCACGGGTACAGCCGGATCGTCAGCACCGCCGCGGCGACCGCGAGCAGCACCGGAACCGACACCAGGAGCGGGTCCACCACGCCGGGCACCAGACCACGCCGGCGCAGCAGCAGCACGCCGATCACGGCGAGCAGCACCAGCCCGGCCTCCATGGTGATCCGTCGCGCCGACGGACGCATCGTCACCAGGTCCCGCCGCTGCGCGACGCCGGTCGGCAGGGCGAGGGTCGCCAGCGGCAGCGCCAGGACGATCAGCAGGGTGGCGGCCACGGCGGCGGCGGACGCCGACTCCGCGGCCGGGCCGGGCGCGAGGTTCCCGAGCGCGAAACCGGCGCCGGCTGCCGGCAGCAGCACCAGCAACGACTCGGACAGACTGCGCCGGGCTCCGACGAGGGCGGCGCCGCCGCGCGCCCGCAGCAGGGTGAACTCGGTACGCCGGCGGCGTACGGTCAGCCCGGCCGCCAGGATCACCAGGCCGGCCAGCGCACCCAGCGCGCCGGTGGCGGACACCGCGAGGACCGTACGGACGGAGGCCACCTGGTCCTGGAACTGCCGCAGCGGGATGTCGAGCCCCTGGGTGAACGCGCGGCCCTGGGCCTGCCGGCCCATCCGGTCGACGTCGCCGATGAGCCGGTCCGCGTCCACGGCGTGGATCCCGCTCGCGCCCATCCGGTAGCGCCAGGCGAACCGCAGGCCCCACCCGTCGGCGGAGAGCCGGTCCAGCGTCGCCGGGTCGACCACGCCGAGCGCGACGAACGGTTGCGCGTCGCCGATCGGCTCGATGACGCGAAGTGCCTGGGGCAGCCCGTCCCAGAACCCCCCGGCGCGGTCGCGGGGCTCGAAGACGCCCACCACGAGCGCCCGGACCGGATCCGGGGCGCCCTCGGGGGTCGCCGACTGGGGCCCGGCGAGGGTGAGTTTGCTGCCGACCCGCAGGTTCAGCTTGCCGGCCACCTCGGCGGCCAGCGCGATCTCCACCGGGTCCTCGGCGGTCGCCGTCGGGTCCGGCCAGCGCCCGCCGGTCAGGCGGCCCGCCTCGGCGACGCCCGGCATGCTCCGCAGGCCCAGATCGACCAGGAGGTTCCGCGCGGCGAGGTCCGGTCCGGTCAGCCGGCCCGGATCGGTCTCCGCGGTGAACCACCGCTGGTCGACCAGCGCCCGCACCGGCGGCGGCATCTCGTCCTGCAGGCGCGGCAGGTCGGCCGCGAACGCCTCCATCAGGGACGTGCCGTTACCCGCGTTGAAGATCGTGTCGGTCGCGTACGTCACGTCGCGGACGGTGGCCGGCTGGCTCCGCAGGAAACTCTGCAGGCCCGCCTCGGTGCGTCCGTTCACCAACCGCGGCACGCCGGCGATCAGCGCCAACGTGACCGCCGCCAGGGCGGCGAGCAACAGGAACTGTCCGCCGTACGCACGGACCCGGCGGGCGACCGCGCCGATGCTCATCGTGCCTCCTCCACGTCGCGGGCCGCCCTGCTCCAACCGGTCACTGGTCTCCCCCGATTCGCAGCTGTGCCGCCGCCACCCGCTGCCGGATGCCGAAGGCGATGAACGCGCTGAAGGCCAGCGCCGCGAGCAGGAGGCCCGCCGCGGTGAGCCCGACCGGCAGCCACGGCAGGACGAAGGCCGCCTCGGGCACCGGCCGGGTGGCCGACGGGGTGAGGATGACCAGCGGGGCCATCGTCACGCCGACACCGGCCCCGAGCAGCAGCCCGACGCCCACCCCGATGCCCGCCAGGAAGGTCTGCTCGGCCAGCAGCGCCCGGGCCAGCAGGCGGGGCGTGGCGCCGAGCGTGTGCAGGACGGCGAACTCGCCCAGGCGACGCCGGGCGGTGGCCCACACGTCCACGAGCAGCCCGACGAGCGCCAGCAGCACCGCGCCCAGCGCCGCGACGAGCAACCCCGTGCGGGCCCCCTGCCAGTACGGATCGGCCGCGGCCCGGTCGGCCGTCTGGCGCCGGTCGAGGACGCTCACGCCGTCCAGTTCCCCGGCCGCCTGCCGGGCGCCGTCGTCGGCGGCGCCGAGCCACCACTCCTGCACCGGCCGCACGGCGCCGCTCTCGCGGATCAGCCAGTCGGTCGCCGCCGGCATGTCCAGCAGCACGCCCTCGCCGGTGGCGGACGGCACGGCGTCCACCTCGCCGGCCACGGTCACCGGCAGCGACACCCCCGACAGCGAGAGGGTGACCGTCTCTCCGGGGCGTAGGCTGAGTGCCTCGCGCACCCCGGGGGTCAACAGCGCGGGAACCGGACGAGCCTCACCCGTCGGCACCACGGCGAAGCGTGAGGACTCCTGGTACGCGAACTGTCCGCCGGCCA